>NZ_JAWOUN010000003.1:0-433781 GCF_033339395.1 Vibrio sp. 397
CTTGCGCCCATTGTGCAATATTCCCCACTGCTGCCTCCCGTAGGAGTCTGGACCGTGTCTCAGTTCCAGTGTGGCTGATCATCCTCTCAGACCAGCTAGGGATCGTCGCCTTGGTGAGCCCTTACCTCACCAACTAGCTAATCCCACCTAGGCATATCCTGACGCGAGAGGCCCGAAGGTCCCCCTCTTTGGCCCGTAGGCATCATGCGGTATTAGCCATCGTTTCCAATGGTTATCCCCCACATCAGGGCAATTTCCTAGGCATTACTCACCCGTCCGCCGCTCGACGCCGTTATCGTTCCCCGAAGGTTCAGATAACTCGTTTCCGCTCGACTTGCATGTGTTAGGCCTGCCGCCAGCGTTCAATCTGAGCCATGATCAAACTCTTCAATTTAAGATTTTGTCGGCTCAATGAATACTGAACATTACATAAAGTAATGTTTGAATTGACTGTGCTGAATCCTAAGATTCAATGGTCACTTCGTATCATTGAAACCTAATTTGATACCGAGGTATCTAATTGGATCATCATCAACGAGTGCCCACACAGATTGATAGGTCTATATTGTTAAAGAGCTTGCTTCGTAAGCTTTGCTACCGAAGCGGAGGCGTATTCTAAGGAATTAATTTTCAGTGTCAAACACTTTTTCAAATTAATTTTTAGAAGCTTTTCTTTCGCCTCATTGCCAACTGCTTTTGCGTTTCCGCTTTGCCCTGACAACGGAGGCGCATTATAGGGAGATGATTTTTCTTGGCAACCCTTTTTTAGAAAAAAACTTTAAAAAAAACGTCGAGTGATGAAATCTCACTCAAACGCTTATTTTTAACACTTAGTTGTTAACTTAACGTAGCAAATAGGCAATCAATATGTGTCAATCCAAGACTCTTCAAAGCTTGTGATATCAAGATCCAGTGACTTCGCCGCTTCGATTTGCTCAATTGCCTCTAATTCTTTATTTACACTGCTCATCGTTAATGTGTTGTTGTCTAACTCAAACACCTGACTTTGAGTCGTATAGTAGAACTTAAGTATCGTCAGCGCTTTTACATCGTGCTCAGCAGAAGCGGCTTTAATGCTTTTCAGTTTGCGAAAGATCTTGTTCTGCAACTGCTTGAGTTTCCAGACATACAACACTTCTTCCATATAAGGGCGTGTTTTGAATTGGTTCAGCAAAGACAGTGAAGTAGCTAAGGCAAGCACAACACCAATTAAGTTCCAATGAAAGTTCCCCGTCGACTGTTCAGGTACTACATCTGTATTACCGAACAAAACAATCAACAAGGTACTAAAGGCAAGAGAGGAGATGGCGAGCAACGCAACAAAACCGCCAATCACAAGGTTTACTTTCTTTTTATAAATGTCTTTATTTATCTGTTTGATTTCCATATACCGCTCCTAACAGGTTACCTCTATTTTAACCAGCGCACTCCGCACGACAATCGAAGCTTTGTAAGTAAGTTCACATTTGCTATTAAACTCGCATCCCTTCCCTGCTTGGGTATATACTTCCGCGCATTCACTCTTCCTATATAGAGGCTAAATTCATGCGCTCTTTTGTTTTACGAGCTCGCGCGGCGCCAACCACCAGCAAAGCACTGTTAGAAGGTGTTGGTAATGAAGCGCATACAGAGATTCTTGCTCATACCATGATGAACACTATGTTCGTTGCTCAATCACACCGTGAAGATGTGGTTGTTCACTTGGTTTTGGAAAGCACAAAAGACTTCTCACGCACCATTACTATTCGCTCCAACGACATCACCAACATTGGCGGCTTCCATGAGTCAACCTTGATTGCAGCAGTGGCTCGCGCTTTGGATGCTTCGGTTGGTATGGGTAAAGAGCAACTTCGTGAAGTCGAACCTGGTATTACCGTTCGTACAGTGAGCTTTGAACGCCTAGTACAAGAGCTGGCAGAAGATCACCAACTATATATGTTGGATAAGAAAGGCGAATTTGTTCGTGATGCAGAAATTGGTGAAAATCCATGTTTCTTGCTAACTGACCATATACCGATGCCGAAAAAGTCTTTTAACAGCTTAAAGCGCCTTGGCACAGAGAAGATCAGCTTAGGTCCTAAGATGCTTTTCGCTTCTCAGTGTGTGGTATTGATCCACAATGAGTTGGACATACGCGAATTCTAGTTATTCGCGCACACGTTGCTAGGTAATGAAAGAGGACTCCATTGAGTCCTCTTTTTTGTTTCTATAGGGATGCTAAGTTTACTTACCACCAATGCTCAAACGAGCAAAACGAACGTCTGGCGAGAAGAAAGTTCGGCTATCGTTAATTAACTGAGTATCACCCACTGCCTCAACTTCTTGCAGCATCTTGTAGAAGTTACCCGCTACCGTGATCCCACGAACTGGTTGAACGCGCTCTCCATCACGGCACAAGAAGCCACTCGCACCAAATGAGAAATCACCACTCACTGCATCCGCACCAGAATGGACACCTTGAAGCTCGACTAACTCTAGGTACTCACCCGCTTTTACTTCTGACGCACTGCTGTTGCCTGTCGCAATCACTTTGTGATTCGCTGATACGTCTAGGCTCGATTTTGCACCGCGAGCGGCACTTGCTGTCGAGACTGCGCCCAAGTAACTTGCGGTCTGGCTGTTGTGTAGCAAGGTTTTCAACTCACCATTAGCAATCATGACATTATCTTGAGTAGCGAAGCCTTCACTATCAAAACTCGCGATTGCCATACCATTTGGCATGTAAGCCGTATCAGTAAAGGTAATTAAATCACTCGCAACACGTTGACCAAGCTTGTCACCCAGTGGCGTAATGCCTTTCATCGCGCTTACGCCAGAGAAAGCACTGCCGAAAGCACCGAATAAACTTGCTAGCGCATTAATGTGGAAAATAGCAGGGTAGTTACCTGTCGCAACCGGAGCACCTTCCAGAAGATCGCGAGCAAGGTTGTAGCCACCCTCGATACAGTAAGCTGGATTCAACTCATCAAAACGGCGACCCAGTGACATTCTACCCGCCATTGACTGTTTGCCGTCTTTTTCAAACAAGGTATACGCGTAACAAGTGAACGAGCGCTCGAAGTGTTGACACAATGTGCCTTGAGTATTGGCAATGATCAGTTGTGTTTCGCCATCGCTGTAACCATTGTAAGGTGCGCTAGAGGCGTGAGGCAGAGCCACTACGCCTTGCTCAAGAGCGAGAGACAGTTCGATTTTTTCGTCAACAGAAGTTGTATCTTCTTGCGCAATCTCAGCAACATCAGTCGCGATTTGGCTGTTCACGCAACTAATTGTCTGATGTTCATCTTGCTTGGAAAAGCGAGCGCTTTGCAGTGCGTTGGTCAGCATCAAATCCAAGCTTGGTTGCTCTAACGACTCAGAATAGCTTGTTGCAACACGCGCATCTTTCACAACACGAACACCCAGAACTTGGCTTGAGCTTACTTTGTACTCATCCAGCTTTCCTTGGTTCGCTTTCAAAGAAAAGCTACTGTTACGGTTTACAATGACGTCCGCTTCTGCACCTTGGCGTTTTGCTTCTGATAGGACGTAATCAACCGCATTAAGAAGTTGTTGTTCTTGGCTCATTAGTTACCGCCTCCTACCAGAATGTTATCTACTTTCAGCGTTGGCTGACCGACAGTTGTTGGTACTGAACCACTCACGGAACCACACATGCCCGGCGCAAGCGCCATGTCTTTGCCGACCATGCTGATTTCTTTCAACACTTTTGGACCCGTGCTGATCAGCGTTGCTGTTTTCAGAGGCTTGGTGATTTTGCCATTTTCAATGAGGTAGGCTTCACGAACAGCAAAGTTAAACTCCCCCGTACCCGGTTGAACAGAGCCACCGCCCATCTTCTTCGCATAGATACCACGTTCGATGCCTGCCAGCATGTCATTAAGTGAATGCTCGCCCTCTTCGATAAAGGTGTTACGCATGCGCGAGGTTGGTGCGAACTTGTAGTTTTGACGACGACCAGAACCCGTAGGTTCGTAACCTGTCTTCATGCCACCCATTTTATCGACCATAAAGCTGGTTAGCTTACCGTCTTTGATCAATTGGGTACGCTGAGTCTTCATGCCTTCGTCATCAACATGAATCGAGCCCCATTCGTTGGTCATGGTGCCATCATCGACTGCGTTCACCGCGGTGTGAGCAACCATTTCGCCCATCTTGTCGTGGAATACTGAAGCTTTCTTCGCAACTGAAGTGGTTTCTAGCAAGTGACCACACGCTTCGTGGAAGATTACGCCGCCAAAGCCGTTACCAATTACCACTGGCATTTCACCCGATGGACAAGCATCCGCGCCAAGTTTTACCAACGCTTGTTGCGCGATAGTTTGACCTAGCTCTTTGGCATCAAGCTGTTCACTGAATTCCCAACCAGCAAGAGCGCCAGGACCTTCCATACCAGAAGACTGCTCATTACCTTTTTGAGCGACGGTATTACCAGCAACTCGGATGTAATGACGAGTATCGTCAACGTGTAGACCTTCTGAGTTGAAGATAGACACTTGTTGTTCACGCTGAAGCACGCTGCCAATAAACTGGCTGATATGCTCACTCTCAGCACGTGCGGCTTGGTCAACTTTCAATAGAAACGCGATTTTTGAATCTAGGTTAGCATCCTTACTTAGTGGCATGCGGCAACCATGTTGGATTGGGTAGCGGTTCAAATTCAAAGAACCCGCTGACGCGATTTGCTCACGCTTGTCTTTTGCAGCAAGCAGCGAGGTTACGCGCTTTAGTTCGGCTTCATCTGTGCTGTTGGTGTAACCGTAAAGCACCTTATGACCGAAAAAAAGACGAATACCGATACCAAAATCGATACCCGAGTTAACCTTATCCACTTCACCAGATGCGATCTGGACAGTGTTGGTTTGGTGATGTTCAACGAATAGTTCAGCGAAATCAGCCCCCAAAAAGAGCGCATGATCGATCACTGACTTCGCTGTTACAGAATTAAGCATGAAGTCTCCTTGCTCGATGATCGTCTTAGCCATCCTAATTAACTGTGAAAAAGTTCAACAAAGTTAAATTGGCAACACGTTAAATTTTAACAGTTTTTTAACCTTGTTTTGTGCTAATCCTTGCTTAACGAGACCACGATTATTTATTAAATATTCCAGGTTCTGCTCATTCACCAGAGCGTTGCACTAGTAAATTCCACCCAGCAAACCATTTAGGTGCTTACTTTATCACTCACCTCGCATAATTGAATACTCATTATAATTACGCTCAAAAAACGTATCCCTTCCGCAATGGTCCTGCTATCATCCGAACGAAATAGTCGGGGGGCCACACGACAAGTGTTGGCTGAGATCGAAATTCGAGACCCGTTGAACCTGATTCAGTTAGCACTGACGTAGGGAACTATGCACACTTTGCCTTTCGTCGCCCCTCTTAGGTAAGCGATAGCGATCGAAAAATCGATCTATCTGCAACGGTCAAAGTCAGTTCCTATACGTCTTGTAGTAGGAGCGACCATGACGCAGCAATCACAACCTCATTCACATCACACGCCAGCCTTGCCTACCCCTATCGTATTGACCATCGCGGGCTCAGACAGTGGTGGCGGTGCAGGTATTCAAGCCGACATCAAAGCGATGTCCGCAACCGGCAGTTTTGCTTGCTCGGTAATCACGGCGATTACTTCGCAAAATACCCAAGGCGTTTCTGCGATTTTCCCCATTCCTCTCGACCATGTAGAGAGCCAACTTGATGCAGTATTTACCGACCTCAACATCGTTGCAGTCAAAGTGGGCATGCTGGCCGATTCCAACATCATCAAAGTCGTTGCAGACAAAATTAAGCAATACCAGCCAAAACACCTCGTGATTGACCCTGTAATGGTGGCCACCAGCGGCGATCTATTACTGGAACAGTCGGCAATCAGTACTTTAAAAGAAGAATTGATTCCGCTCGCAGACATCATTACCCCTAACCTACCCGAAGGCGCAGCATTGACGGGTAAGCCAATGCCTCAGTCTGAATCTGAAATGAACGATATGATTACCGACCTTCGCGCGCTTGGCGCCAAAGCTATTCTGCTCAAAGGCGGTCACCTTGAAGAAAATGAAAACAGCAACGATCTGCTTATCATGCAAGACAGTGCCGAGTTAATTAGCGCCAAGCGATTTCCAACCAAAAACACCCATGGCACAGGCTGTACACTTTCTTCCGCCATTGCGTCTTATCTTGGCCAAGGCAACAACCTACACAAAGCGGTGCACCTGGGTAAGCAGTACATCAGCCAAGCTATCGCACACGCTGATGAATTGGATGTAGGTAAAGGCCATGGCCCTGTGAACCACTTTTTTGCGGGTCATACTTATGTTCGCTAACGCGATTGGCATTCAGCTTTCCGATGCTAGCCTGCGATACAAAGATAGCCAAACACCGACTTTAGCAGGAATGAACATGACCATTCCCGTCGGTAAATGGACGGTATTACTCGGACGAAGTGGCTGCGGGAAAACCACAATATTGCGTTACTTAGCTGGCCTACTGGATGACCAAGTTGACTGGCATGGCGAACTCATCACAACCGATGGCGCTGCACTGCATGACCGTATCGCTTACATGGCTCAACAGGATTTATTGCTACCGTGGTTGAATGTGTTAGACAACGTCTGCCTCAGTTCTCGATTTTCTCAAGAGCAAGCACCAGAGCAAAATAGACAACGTGCACTGACTTTACTAAGCCAAGTGGGACTCGCCGATTACGCGGATGCTAAGCCAACTCAGCTCTCTGGCGGCATGAGACAACGTGTTGCCCTTGCTCGTACTCTGATGCAAGACAAGCCTCTGGTTCTGATGGATGAGCCCTTCTCTGCGCTGGACGCGGTTACTCGCCATAAGTTGCAAACCTTGTCTGCCGAATTATTGAAAAATAAGACGGTTGTTCTGATTACCCACGATCCACAAGAAGCGGTGCGATTAGCGCACCAACTCTATGTGTTGCAAGGCACACCTGCGCAAGCTCAGCACTTGGTCGTTCCAGACTCCAAGCCGCCACGAGTTCTCGATGGAGAGTGCGCCGCGCTTCAACAAGCGATTTTGGATCAATTGGAGAAAGACTATGAGTGATATGACTCAGTACAACTCCGTTTCGGCACGTATTAGTAAAAAAGAACGCGTGACCCATCCGGCTCTGCGCTTAGTTATCAGCACAGCGGTGATCTTGGGATTGTGGCAGTTGGTCGTGGTGATATTCGACATGCCAAACTTCATCTTACCTTCACCAATTGAAGTGCTGGATAGATTGGTCACTCGTTACGATGTCCTGCTCAAACATACTTGGGTTACCGCGCAAGAGATCTTATTTGGCTTGGCGCTTGGATTATCGATGGGTTTGCTGTTCGCATTGCAAATGCTGATGTTTGAGCCGCTGAAGCGTTGGTTACTGCCTATTCTGATTGCTAGCCAAGCGATCCCTGTGTTCGCCATCGCGCCAGTGCTCATGCTTTGGCTGGGTTACGGTATTGCATCGAAAGTCGTCATGGCAGCGATCATCATCTTTTTCCCCGTCACGACATGTTGCTATGACGGCTTACGCAATACACCAACAGGTTACCTCGATCTTGCCAAGACCATGGGCGCGTCGAAATGGCAGCTACTTCGTCATATTCAATTGCCAGCCGCGCTACCAACGTTAGCTTCAGGTATTCGTGTTGCCGTCGTTATTGCGCCAATTGGAGCAGTGGTCGGTGAGTGGGTAGGTTCAAGTGAAGGCTTGGGTTATCTGATGCTCCAAGCTAACGCTCGCATGATCATTGACGAGATGTTTGCGGCGCTGTTTATCCTCGCCGTGCTGTCTATCTCACTCTACTTCATCACCGATAAATTATTGAAAAAAGCCATCCCTTGGGAAAGCAAGTAATTACAGAAAATAACCAAAGAAAATTGGGAAAGAAAAGGAAGAACCCCGTGAATAAAAACAAACTTGTGAGCGCTGCTGCTCTACTCGCTTCAGTGGTATCAACCAACGTGCTTGCAGCTGAAAAAGAGATGACACTGATGTTGGATTGGTTCGTCAATCCAAACCATGGTCCTATCGTGATTGCCAAAGAGCGCGGTTACTTCAAAGAACAAGGTTTGAAGGTCAACATTCAAGAGCCTGCAGATCCAAGTACGCCACCTAAGTTGGTCGCTGCTGGCAAGGTCGACATGGCGATTTCATACCAACCGAGCCTAACTATCGATGTCGCGGCTGGTTTGCCACTAATCCGCTCTGCGACTTTGATTGCTACGCCACTCAACACGCTGATGGTGTTGGACAACGGTAAGAATGAAAACCTTGGCGACTTAAAAGGTAAGAAGATCGGTATTGCGATCGCAGGCAACGAAGAAGCGACAATCGGCACCATGCTTGCGCAAGAGAACGTGAAGTTTTCTGACGTACAAATCATCAACGTAGGTTGGGCGCTGTCTTCGTCTCTTGCATCTGGCAAAGTGGATGCGATTTGGGGCGGTCTACGTAACTTCGAAACCAACCAACTGGCACTAGAAGGTTATAAAGCTAAAGCCTTCTTCCCTGAAGAACACGGAGTACCAGCGTATGACGAGTTAGTCTTCGTAGCCAATGCAAAAACCTACGACAAAGAAGCCATCAAGGCATTCAACAAAGCACTAGAGCAAGCGACCACTTACATCGTTAACCATCCAAAAGAGTCGTGGAAAGAGTTTGTGGCTTATTCACCAGACACACTCAACAACGAGCTTAACCAACACGCTTGGAACGACACGCTAACTCGTTTCGCTCTTCGTCCATCTGCAGTGGATCTGAAACGCTACGATGATTATGCCGAATTCATGTATTCACAAAAAATCATCGAAACACTGCCAAAAGCGAAAGATTACGTACCGAGCTTTGACTAATTCTACTGACCTTAGGATCTAAGCCTAGGGTCTTTTGATAACGAGATACCCATAATGAAATACCAAGATTTGATCGACGCTTGCCGCCAAGATTGGCAAGAATACACTGAGCATGCTTTCGTGCAGCAATTGGCGAAAGGCACTCTGGCTCAGCCTTGTTTTCTGCATTACCTAAAGCAGGATTTTCTTTTCCTAAAACAGTACGCACGAGCTTACGCATTAGCGATCTACAAAGCACGTACTTTGGATGACATGCGCCGTGCCCTACCAAGCGTACATGCATTGCTCGATTCTGAAATCGCCCATCACGTGACTTACTGTGAGCAATGGGGACTGACGGAATCCGACTTAGAAAATGAGCCAGAAGACTTCGGCACGGTAGCTTATACCCGTTACGTATTAGATGCTGGCATGACCGGCGATCTTGTTGATCTTTACGCAGCACTTGCTCCTTGCTCTATCGGTTATGCCGTTATCGGTAAGATGCTGATTGAAGATGAAAAGACAGTAATCGAAGGCAACCCATACGCAAGTTGGATCAAACTCTACGGTGGTGAAGAGTTCCAATCTGGTGTCGCAAAAGGTACAGAACACTTTAACCAGTTATTGGCGGAAATCGACATCAATAGCCAGCGTGGTCAAAACCTGATTCAGGTATTCAAAACCGCAACGCGTATGGAAGTGGCATTCTGGCAACAAGGTCTGAACGCTCAGTAAGATTAATCGGAGAGTCTCATGTTAATTGAACAAATCACCCAAGCATTAACCGCAGTACGCCAGCAAAAGCCGTTAGTCGTCAACATCACTAACTACGTGGTGATGAATAACACAGCAAACGCACTATTAGCGATCGGCGCTTCTCCAATCATGGCGCACTCCAAACAAGAGATGGCAGAGATGATGTCGTTCGCTGGCGCACTGATTATCAACATCGGTACCCTAGACAGCGTTTGGACACCGCGCATGAGCTATGCCGTAGAGCAAGCCAATTCCAATGGTAAAATCGTTGTACTCGACCCTGTCGGTTGCGGAGCAAGCTCACTACGTACCGAGACATCACGTGAGATCGCACGCCTTGCAAACAAGCTGATCATTCGTGGTAACGCCTCAGAAATCATTGCACTCGCTGGCGAGCAAGCACAAAGCAAAGGCGTCGATGCGTTAGACAGCAGCGACGCAGCACTTGGCGCAGCCAACTTCTTAGTCGCAGAGTATGGTGCAAGTGTAGTGATTTCTGGCGAGACTGATTACATCGTCACGAAAGAGCAAACCGTCCAGTTGAATAATGGTCACGAGATGATGCCTTACGTAACCGGAATGGGCTGTACACTAACGGCACTGACGGGTGCTTTCGCTGCTGTTGGTGATGATACCGGCCTTGCTGCAGCGGCGGTACTGGGCGTTGTTGGCGAGATTGCAGCGGAACAAGCTCGCGGCCCAGGTAGCCTGCAAATGAACCTGTTGGATGAGCTTTACCAGTTGGATGAAGAAACGCTGGCAAAACGCTTAAAGCTGCAAGTGAGCTAAGCTTTTCTCTAACAAATACCGGCCTCTCATTCCATCTAGGAGAGAGGCCCAAAGGAAACACAATGAACGCCTATCGTTTGTATTTGGTCACCGACGACCAACAAGATTTACCCACTCTCAAACACGTTGTAAGAATGGCGGTAGAAGGTGGCGTGACCATGGTGCAGGTACGCGAAAAGCACGGTGATGTACGTGCGTTTATCGAACGTGCTCAAGCCGTGAAAGACATCCTTAAAGATACCAATGTGCCTTTGATCATCAATGACCGCGTTGATGTTGCACTGGCAGTTGATGCCGATGGGGTTCACCTCGGGCAATCAGACATGCCCGCAACTATCGCTCGTGAGTTGATTGGACCAAACAAAATCCTCGGCTTATCCATCGAAAATGAAGAGCAGCTTGCAGAAGCGGACTCTCTTCCGATTGATTACATCGGCTTGAGCGCAATCTTCGCGACGCCGACCAAAACCAACACCAAGAAGTTCTGGGGTATTGATGGCTTGAAGATGGCGTTAGAGACGACTTCACTGCCGATTGTTGCCATTGGCGGCATTAACGAAAGTAACATTCCGCAACTCAGCGCCACTGGTGTTCATGGCTTAGCTTTGGTTTCAGCGATTTTCCACGCAGAAGATCCAAAAGCCGCATCGGAATATTTATTAGGGTTGATGAGCTAACCTTGCTCACGCCTGAACAAAGCGCTTATGGATGAGCGCGTTTGCCTTTCAGTACTTTCAACAACCTCTCCTTTCACAACGAAGAGCTGCAATGTCACTTTCACGCTCGAATTGACAGAGCGTTGATAAGTTTTTCACGCCAGATAACGTAAGATAAGCCCCTTATTTTCACGTGGTTGAATAACCCTCAATAAAAACAAAACGCTCTCAATGAAAACCAAAAAATATGGATTGATGATGCTCGCCTTGTTTGTTCTTGGCATCATCCCAATGTCGCTGTTTGGCTCTTATCACAATCTCACTTCACAGGTGCCGGAAAGTCTGGGGATTACTTTTACTTTGCTCACAGATTCTGCTGGTAGCAAAGGCTTTTTAATTACGTTAACACTGCTACTGCTTTCTTTATTTCGCTTTAAACCAAGTCGCATTGAGTGGATACAAAAACTCTCAATGTTAGGGTTGTTACTGGTGATTGGTTTTGCCAGCAAAACGGGGCTAAAACTGATGACAGAAAGCCCGCGTCCCTACACGGAATTGCTCGCAGCAGAACAATTGATTGAGCACCCAGACGCGTTTTATCAGTTGGATACAAAGCAGCAAGCCAACGTAATTAACCAGATTTCTGAACACGTCAGTGATTGGCGAACGCGCCATTGGCAAGGCGAGAAAGACTATTCTTTCCCATCCGGCCATACGATTTTCGTTTCGATTTGTTTGGCTTTCTTTGGCGGGTTGTTCTTACAGAACAAGTGCTATATCTCTGCACTGTCATTATGGATGTGGGGAATGAGCGTCGCATATAGCCGCTTATGGCTGGGGATGCATCGCCCTGAAGATTTAATAGGCTCAGTCTTGTTTGTCGCGATTGTATTTACTTTACTCCCGACATTTCAAATTAAGAAACAGATGCCATTTGTTTCTCTCGCTTCGCGCTAATGTGAACGATTACTAGATAAAAAAGAAGCCAGCGATTCGCTGGCTTCTTGCTTTAAAACGCTACTTTTTTCTAACCATTTCTTGGTGGTTCAAACGCTGTTAGTTCTAATTCTGGGCCAGTGTATTTTTCAATACGAACCAGCGCCGAGTTCGCCGCACAGCCGTTTGCAAGTCGAGAGGTCGGAATATCCAACGTTAACACGTTACAACCGCCGTTCTTACAAATGCCGGTTTTCGGATCCAGATCCGGCCAGCCGCCTTCATGAATACACACTGAACCTTGCTTGATTCGGTCAGTCACTTCTGCACCAACCAATACTTGGCCACGATTGTTAAACGCACGAACTAGATCGCCCGTTTTAATACCACGCGCTTTCGCATCTTCAGGGTGAATCCAAATAGGTTCACGGTTTGCAATTGCGTACTCTTCGCGAATCTTCGCGTAGTTGAATTGGCTGTGTAGACGATGCGCTGCGTGAGCGGTCATTAGCTGCAACTCGCCATCTTTCGCAGTACCCGTGTACTCGGTTGGTGCCATCCACGTTGGATGTGGAGGACAGTCTTCCAACTGATAACCTTCAATGGTTTTCGAGAAGATTTCGATCTTACCACTTGGTGTACCGAGTGGATTCATGATCGGGTCTTCACGGAAATCTGCGTAACGAACAAACTGTGCGTTCTTCTCGTTCCACTTCATCTCGATCAGTTGGTTATCTTCCCAGAACTTGCTGAAGTTCGGCATTGCTACGCGAGAGCCACGGCCACCTTGTTGCGCCGCCTTGTAGAAGCCGTACAGCCATTCCATTTCAGTTTTGCCTTCGGTGTATACGTCACGGCCACCCGGAGCTAGCATCTCGGCCATGTCCGCGAATACATCGAAGTCATTACGCGCTTCACCTTGCGGCTCAACCACTTGCTTCATTGGCACCAAGTGTTGGTTACTGTAGTCACCCGTCATCGTTAAGTCGTTACGCTCGAACGATGTGGTGATTGGCAGAACAATGTCCGCGTGCTTCGCAGCCGCCGTCCAGTAAGGCTCTGAAATCACGATCAGCTCAGGCTTTTGCCACGCTTTGATCAGACGGTTGGTGTCTTGGTGGTGAGTAAAGTTCGCACCACCTGCCCACCAAATCATCTTGATGTCCGGGAACGTCAGTTCATGACCGTTATGATGGTAGGATTGACCTGGGTTTTCCAACGCCTCGACAATACGCGCCACAGGGAAGCTTTGCACCGCGCCAGACACCGCCCAGTCGTTCCCCGCAGAAGAGCCGCCACCCAGCGATGCCGAAATCGCAGGAAGTACGCCAGCATCACGAGCAGGGTTACCACCGTTTGAGTAGTGGTAAGAGAAACCAAAACCACCGCCCGGTAAACCGATTTGACCCAACATTGTTGCCAGTGTAACCAGCATCCAGTGACGCTGCTCACCGTATTGTTGGCGCTGCATGCCCCAACCAGCCATCAGCATGGTGCGGTTTTTACTGAAGATGTCAGCCAGTAGCTCAAGTTGCTTCGCAGGTACGCCACAGATTTGTGATGCCCATTCTGCTGATTTTTCTACGCCGTCTTCTTCGCCCATCAGGTACGCTTCAAACTTGTCGTAACCTGCGGTGTATTTATCGAGGAAGGCTTTATCGTGCTTACCTTGTTTCACTAAGGTGTGTGCGATACCCATCATCATTGCCACGTCGGTCATTGGGTGAGGAGCAATCCACTCCGCATTCTCGCCAAAGAACTCGATGGTTTCAGAACGAATTGGGTCAATCGCAATGATCGTCTTGCCTGATTTTTTCAATTGATGGAAGAATTCAAGACCAGCACAGTCTGTTGAGCTCCACGCGATTTTTAGGGTGTTGATTGGGTTTAAGCCCCAAAGCACAACCACATCACTGTGCTCTAGTACCACTGGGTACGTGGTTTGTTGCTCGTACACTTCGATAGAGCCCACAACGTGCGGCATGATGATCTGCGCAGCACCCGTTGAGTAGTCACCCAAGTGGCCTGAATAACCGCCCGCCATGCTCATGTAACGTTGCAGCAAGGTTTGTGCTTTGTGCAGCACGCCACTTGAACGCCAGCCGTAAGAACCAGCAAACACAGAAGCCGGGCTATATTCTTTGCGAATTCGCATGTGCTGTTCGTGGATCAGCTTGTAAGCCTCATCCCAAGACACACGCACAAACTCATCACTACCGCGCACACCTTCTGGCGACGATGGGTTTGCCAAGTAACCTTTGCGAACCATTGGGTACTTAACACGCGCTTTAGTGTGCACTTGGTCAGGACCGGTGCTTTGTAGGCTGTTTGGTACCGTTTGTGGCAATGCGTTCGTGGTTGAAACCAGCTTACCGTCTTGCACTTCACACAGCATTGGGCCCATGCGGCCCGCCGTTAGAATGCCTTTGCCGCGAGCATTAGAAGAAGCAACAGACATAGGTGCAAATGAAGTGAATGCCATTGCACCAGCCGCCATACCAGTGCCTTTTAGAAATCCGCGACGGGTCATATTAGTCATAATCTTATCCTTCTATTTATCGTTAGTGACCAACCACATCTTTCGCGTGGTGCTGGAAGAACTTGGTTAGAATTTCTAGGTTCTCGGCTGAAATATCAGTTCGATCACCCATACTTTTCGCTACCGGTCCCCATGCATTCACTGTGAAGTGATTTGAAGGAATTTTCGCGTGACAAGTTGCACAGTAAACGTTGTCCAACTCTTCTGCGTATGACCATACTGGTTCAAGCGTGTCAACAACTGGAGAATCAATAGCGCCAGTTAGAGAAACCGCGCGCCATTCGTTGCCGTAAACATCTGCCTCAAATTCACCAGTTTCAAGCGCTTGTTGGCCTTGCTCTGTTAGCGTTGCAACGATGGCACGTTGACCTTCTCCCATGTAAAGCACTTGCTCTGCGCCTTTCATTTGGAATGCGTTCAACTTAACAGTGCGGTTGTCGCCTTCAGAGCTGATTACTTCCAACTTCGTCGTTGGGTTAATTTTACCCATCTCACCCATTGCGATTTCAGTCACAGGGTAAACAACCTTGGCATTAGGTGATGTTTTTGTGGTGAAGCTCATCAACGTTTCAAATGCCTTGCTGTCTAGCTCTGCTTCTGGTGCAAAGTGCGCCACACCTTTATGACAATCGATACACGTTTGATCGTTTGCTTTCGCGTAAGCGTGCATCTTCGCCGCATCACGTGATTGCTCAAACTCTTCCATTGCATCGAAATCATGACACGAACGACACGTCGCTGAATCATTTTCACGGAACTGAGCCCATACCGTTTCAGCCATATCTTTACGATGTGCTTCATATTTCTCTGGCGTATCGATCTTACCTGTCACAAATTCATGGTAGATGTCTTTCGACGCGCGAATTTTGGTGATCAGGTAATCCATTGGTTCTTGAGGAATATGACAGTCAGAACATTCCGCGCGAATGCCTTTCGCATTACTGAAGTGCACTGAGCCTTGGTACTCTTTGTAAGGGGTTTCCATAGAGTGGCACGAGAGACAAAATTCAGTATCTGAGGTGTAATGCATTACTGCCGCACTCCCCCCCAAAGTTAACCAGCCCACACCAATGCCGGCAGCAACCAGCAGTGCAACATATCGTTTTTTTATTGACATAATTAGCAACACTTCCAAATAAAATGTAATTATAGGTCGCAAATTACTACTTTATGGGTAGTCCTCTCTTGATCCACATCATTTCCGTGTTGCTCTGTATGCCTCAAGTATGAAATTTTGTTATTTGCATCTCAAAGATGAATATATTGCAATAATCCATTACCCAGCCAACTATTCACCACATAAATCACTTTTATGAATGCAACTATTTGATTAAATAGATAAGAGGATGAGAGACTGAATCTCCACATTGATGCAGTAAGGACACGCATGTCAGTTTACATCGAGACGCACAGAAGCCAATTAAGACCCACCAAAGCCAGTGACTGGGAACTCTTTCAACGATTACTCTCCGAACAAGAGGTTATTGCGCTCTGTTTCGATCGTCCCAGCGAAACAGAAATAAGAGAAAAATTTGCTTCGCGATTATTACCATGGACCCCAAATTGCCAGCATTGGCTTTGCCTTGTAATACTCGATAAGCAATCTGAACAACCCATCGGCATCACTGGCTTTGCTATTGAAAACGGTAAGGCTGAGGTAGGTTACTTACTTTTGCCGGAATTTCATGGCCAACAGTTTGGAACAGAAACTCTTCAAGCGCTTCTATACTGGGCAACCTCGACACATAACATCAACCACTTTTCCGCGACGGTCACTGAAGGCAATATTGCATCAGAGCGTGTCCTGATAAAATGTGGTTTCGAACTCATTGAGGTCATTCCAGACGCATACCAAATTGGTGGCAAACCCTACGCCGATAAAATCTACTCACTACATAAATAAGGACGTATTTTGAATAAAGTAGTCATCATTACCGGCGCAAGCCGAGGCATTGGAGCCGCAGCGGCAAAAAAGCTGGCCGAGCAAGGCTATCGCGTTTGCGTTAATTACCGCACTCAGCAAGAGGCCGCCGACCAAGTTGTGGCAGAAATACAAGCAAACGGTGGAAAAGCGATTGCCATCGCCCCAGACGTAGCCGATGAGAAGCAAGTGCTCTCCTTGTTTGATGAAACAGAACGTGAATTTGGTGCAGTGACGCACTTGGTCAACAACGTTGGCATCCTATTTACTCAATCGCCTTTGTCAGAAATCAGCTTGGAACGCTTTCAGAAAGTAATGAACACCAATGTGAATAGCTGTTTTCTCTGCTGTCGAGAAGCGGCGAGGCGATTCAGTGCAGGCGGTGCAATTGTGAATGTCTCCTCTGGAGCGTCGCGCTCAGGCGCGCCATTTGAGTATGTCGATTACGCCACATCAAAAGGCGCGATGGATACCTTAACTAAAGGGCTCTCGCTAGAGTTGGCAGAGCGCAATATTCGCGTCAATGGCGTTCGACCTGGTTTCATTTACACTGATATGCATGCCGACGGCGGAGAACCAAACCGAGTAGATAGACTCAGCCCTCAAATTCCTCTTAAACGCGGTGGCACGGTAGAAGAAGTGGCAAATGCGATCGCTTGGCTATTAAGTGACGAAGCCTCTTATATCACAGGATCATTTATCGATATTGCAGGGGGCAGATAGAATGCAAGTCCATATCCGACAAGCGATTCCCGATGATTTAGACGAAATTTTTCAGCTTAATTTTCAAATTAATTTACTGCATTTTGCGAATGCGCCAGAAGCCTTTGTTGCGCCATCAGAAGCTGACCGTGAATTTCTTGCACAAGCACTAGAGAACAAAGAGCGACTCTTTTTGATTGCCGAACGCGAACAGCAAATTCTCGGCTTCTTAACCGCGATGATCACCCAAAACGACACCGTCAGTTTTCTGATCAAAGACCCAATTTGTCGCGTGGGAACAATTGTTGTCGATGAAGCGCAAAAGCAGCAAGGAATCGGCCGCCAACTGCTCCTAGCCTGTGAGCAATGGGCGCGCGACGCCAATGCCACACAAATTCGATTGGAAGTGATGGAATTCAATCAGCCAGCACAGCGCTTTTACGATAATCAAGGTTTTAAAACTAACTCACGCATTATGCTGAAACATTTGTAACGATAACGACAATTAAGCGCTTTTCACGACTAAACCCACCTAAATCGTATTTATCGATGCAATTTACCCCCTAATTTTAGAAAAAGACGATATGATGTGCGGATAAGGAGATTCGAACATGATTTATCTTTTCGATTGGGGGAACACCTTGATGGTAGATTTCCCTGAGGCACAAGGAAAAATGTGCGATTGGGAACACGTAGAAGCAGTTCCTCAAGCCAGAGAAACACTGGCAATACTTTCCCAAAATCATCCCATCTACATTGCGACCAGTGCATCTGATTCCAACATGGAAGAGGTTCAGCGTGCATTTGTTCGCGTCGACTTAGACCAATACTTAAATGGCTATTTTTGTTTTGCCAACCTCGGCATCGCTAAAAACCAACCTGAGTTTTATCTCGCCATCGCAAAACAGTTAGGGGTTAACGTGAGTGGAATAACCATGGTTGGCGATTTACCTCACAAAGATATTTACCCTGCGATGAAAGCGGGCGTAAACACAATTTGGTTTAACCCAACGGGCGCTGATGCACCAGCCGAAGCCATTCCTAACCAAATTCGTTGTTTATCTGAGCTTATCCCCTAACCGTTACTAACCTGCACTAATCAAGGAAGATGAATGCAAATCAGATCCATCAAGGTGAGCGATATCGCGCGCTTCACCGCGCTGTGGAATCGAGTGTACTCCGAAGGGGAATTTTTGATTTCTCCTGCACCCGATAACGCAACGCTTCGCAGAATCCTGCAACGTGTGGAAAACGAGTCCATCCCTCAGTTTGTCGCGTTTGACCGCCAAAAACTTATCGGTAGTGTTGAAATCTACCCAGCTGAGATGTGCGGTTACGAAAGAGAGCAACGCCTTCGCGTCGGTATTCTTGGTATTCACATCGACAAAAACTACCGAGGCAAAGGATTGGGGCGAAAACTGTTGGCTGTCGCGATCGCACGTGGTTGGGAATTTGGTTACGACCAAATCGCACTCTACGTATACAAAACCAACACACCAGCGATTGCTTTGTATGAACGGTTTGGATTTGAACATCAGGGGGAACTTGGGGAAGTGACCTTGCCAAATGGTAAAGTCTTGATGAGTCAAAAAATGATATTGTATAAAGCGCAAAGCCGTTCGAAAAGCCCAGATTTGTAGACTCACGATAACCGTTGTTCGCAACACTTATTCGGGGTTAACACCCTTGCGTCACATGCCCTCGAACAATTGAATCGTTAGAGGCTTGATTCACGTAGTAGAAATAGCATGCCTCTTCTGCCAGTGTGTAACCTTGCGGCCAAATGTACACCACGCGATCAACACCCGATTTATCTAAGAACTGATAATCAGGAATAGCGACAAAATGAGCACTGTTTGGGTGCTGCTGACCGATGATGCAAAAATCACTGCCTTTGCACGGCACGTCAATTTTCGAATAACCTCTGGCTGGTAGATCGATTTCTAACAAAGCTCGAATACTATCGGCACTCGCTTCTGGCATGCCTTTGCGTGTTTTGACATGTCGGTCAATGTAGTGAACGTGCTCTTGGCCGTAAGCGTTATCAATCACTGATTGAGCATGAAAGAATTTGAGAGCCGTACCCAAAGAAGACTGAGAACTGTGCAGCATCGCAGCGTATGCTTGGCGATGAATATCGAGTAATACTGGTAAAGCAGCTAATGCGATGAAAGCCAAAGTGGTAAGCACTATGGTGATTTCCATCAGCGTAAATCCCTTTGATTTCACGTTTCTTATCTCAACTAGCCCAAGACAATAGCCCCACATCCATGTGAGACCGAGCCAATATATCGCCAATTTCTTACGATTAAAGGCTTAAGGGGTAAGAAGAGACAAACACCACTCAAACTTGAGAACAGCAGCCAAAGAGCAGTGTAACAAAACGACGCTATGTGTCAGATATTAGACGGTTTTTTACTCTCTAGTTACTGAGTAAAGGCACATTATTTCGCACCAGACCACGACGAACATTCGTGCACATTTTGCCAAAACGACGAATCTCATCGAACTGCGGAACAATGCCGCGCTCCATGGCTGACTCCCAATAAGTGACTTCTGAATCGACCATTTCCAACAATTTCTTCGGACAGCCAATGCACTGCCCTTCTGGTCCACATACAAACGTTTCTGGTTCATAAATTGGTAGTTCCGCTTTTACTTGCTCGATGATGCTACGCATGGCGGTCATTCGATCTGGCTTTACCTTCATCATTCTGCTCCACGGATTAAGATGAAGCAGATTGTACCCACTGGTACGAAAATGTCCCTACCCAATTTAGGTATATTCTGTTTGAATCGATTTCTTTATCGTCAGATCCGGCTTTTTAACCACCAAATACATCGCCGTAGCTGCCAGTACGAAACCAGAAATCCCCATCCAATCAAATGACTCTCCAAACGCGAGCCAAGCCTGAATCGCCGTCGTTGGCGGCACCAGGTAGAATACAGAAGCTACGCTCGATGCAGCACCGTTCTTAACCATGTACAACAGCAGTAGAATAGCTACACAAGAGAGCACGACGACCAACCACAACACAGTCAAAATAAACTCCAGTTCCCACTGCACTTGCATGGTTTCAAACTGCATCGCAACGGGCAGAAACATGACGAGAGCGGCCAAATATTGCACCGTCGCACCACCCACCATATCCACTTGTTGGCAATGTTTTTTCTGATAAAGCGTCCCTAGCGTGATACCAACCAAAGCCAACAAACACAAACCAATGGCCAACACTTTATGCTGCTCGGATTGCCACTCCATTTTGCCCATCAACACCATAGCGATACCGACAAAACCAAGAGCCAAACCCAACCATTGCGAGGGTTTAAATTCCTCACGAACAAACGCCACCAGCAAAGCCGCGGTTAAAATCGGTTGAATACCCACCAGCAACGAACTCAACCCAGCAGGCATACCCAAGGCGATAGCGAAATAAGTACCGCCCAGATAGAAACCGTGGATCAACGCACCAACTACACAGCTGTGCCAAAAATCTTTTCCTGTCGGCAACCTTCTACGCAATACCGCCACAAGAACCAAAAACAATAAGACATTGAATGCCATACGGATAGAAAGTAGTGTCGCTGGCTCGGCATATTGCAAACCAAAACGCGCACCAACGAATCCAGAAGCCCAAAGGATGACAAATACAAAAGGGATGGCTCGGATTAACATGATCGCCTCACTCACGCTTGTTTTATGTTTTGAGATACTGCTAATGTAATTAGGTACAGTGTTTTCAAAAAGTGACAGATGGAAGTGTTTTTATGGGTACAGATTTATTGGGAAGCGGTGAAGGGAATAAGTACCTCGTGGTGGAAAAACACCTCAAACAAGCCATCAATGGTGGCGTTTATCAGGCGGATGATCGACTGCCCTCCATTCGCTCGTTGAGCCAAGAATTAAACGTCAGTAAAAATACCGTGATTCGTGCGTATCAAGAGCTGGAAGCACAAAACTTGGTTTACTCGGTTCCCAAATCGGGTTATCGAGTTAAAGTCGCCTTGCCGACCTCTCGCTCAATTCCGGATCCGACTCGCGTGGATTTGCTCTCGATCTGCAAAGAAATCCTTACTTATCCTGAATACCAAGAGCGTTTGCCTACCGGTTCTGCCCACCCAAACATTGACTCCCCCGCGATCAAAAGCTTGTACGCCGAGATCGGCCGCCACAGCCGCCAGCAAACGCATGTACCGAGCCATTACCAATTACCACCCGGTGATCACCTCTTAATCAAACAACTGGCGAAAATCACACAAGATTTGGGCACGCCAGCCAAGTTGGATGAGATCATGGTAACGCACGGCGCGCAACAAGCCATTAGCCTAGCGCTGCGCGCAACGACACAAAAAGGCGATATCGTCGCGGTGGAGTCCCCTTGCTATTTTGGCAACTTATTGATGCTAGAATCACTCGGCCTCAAAGTGGTGGAAATTCCGAGTTGCCCACGCGACGGTATGTGCCCCGAAGCCTTAGCAAAAGCAATGGCGACATGGGACATAAAAGCGATCATCGTAACGCCAAACTTCACCAATCCAACTGGTGCCATGATGCCGCTAGAAAAGCGTCAACAATTACTATTGGCGTCCGGCAATATTCCTATTATCGAAGACGATGTGTTTGGCGGGTTAAGTTATGATAAGCCGTTGCCAAGCTTGAGATTGCTCGATGACAAGCAACGCGTAATTTACGTGAATTCGTTATCCAAAACGCTCGATTCGCGTTTGAGAATTGGTTGGATGTTGGCGGGGCGATATCGAGACCAAATTGAACAATATCTACTGTGTGAGAACATGGGCAGTTTGAACCTGATGCAATCCGCCGTGGCAACGTTTCTAACGTCAGGCAAGTATCGAACGCATACTGCGCGAATGGGTCGGGTTTATCAAAACAACATGCGACGATTTATCCAGATGCTTCATCAATACTTGGATGAATACGAACCTCTAAAAAATCGATACCAGATCAACGCCGTACAAGGCTCGTTCTTACTTTGGTTGCGACTGCCCGAAGACACGGACAGCTATGCGTTGTATCAAGCATGCAATAAGCACAGAATCAGCCTACTTCCCGGCACCGTATTTGGCACTCAAGGGCAATATCGACATTGCGTGCGCCTCAGCGTGGCAAACTTTGGTCATGAAACCGATTGGAGTCACGCGATGCAAACACTGGCAAAATTGATAGCAAAGCATGCCTGTTAACTCGCTCTTACTAAATGAACTTATGCCGACACACGTAAACAGGTAACAACAAAAAACTCCACGCAAAGGTGGAGTTTTTCATATCGTCATCGCCTTCAGTGCGACTTAATTTGCCACATTCTCGCGACGTTTTCGGCTAAATTAGCAACGTTGACGTCGGCCTCTTTCATGGCCTCAGGTAAGCTCATCGCCCTTGGTACACAAGCAAACACCGCATCAATGCCGCACTCATAAACCGCCTGATAGTTGTCGCCCACACAGCCTGCTAATGCAATGACTGGTAAATTACACTGCTTAGCCACCTGAGCAACGCCCATCGGCGTTTTGCCATGTGCGGTTTGATGATCGATTCGACCCTCGCCTGTAAATACGATATCCGCATCCGCAACATGCTGAGCAAGTTTGACCGTTTCAAGCACAATCTCAATTCCCGGTTGCAAACGTGCTGGCGTGTACCCGAGCAAGGCCGCGCCCATACCACCAGCAGCACCCGCCCCTTCACGAGTCAGTACATGCTTACCCGTCGCTTGTTCCGTCAACTCGCCAAACTTGCGCAATGCGTTATCGAGCAGAGTAACGTCTGATACGGTCGCTCCCTTTTGCGGGCCAAAGATAGCCGACGCGCCTTTGTCACCACAGAGTGGGTTATCAACATCGCACGCTACCAACATTTCGCAAGTTGCTAAACGAGGGTCAAGACCAGAAATATCGATGGACGCAAGCGCCGCTAACCCGCCTCCATTTGGGGTAATTGCATGACCAGATTCATCAAGAAACGCCACCCCCAACGCGGTCAACATGCCCACGCCACCATCATTGGTAGCGCTGCCGCCCAAACCAATGATTAAGCGTTGAATACCTCTATCTAGCGCGTGTTTGATCAGCTGTCCAGTACCAATGCTGCTGGTCAGTTTTGGGTCGCGAGCATCACTCGGCACAAGGTGCAGACCACTGGCCTCCGCCATTTCAATAACCGCGGTTTCGCCGTCGCCGAGGATGCCATAAAACGCTTCAACATCATTCCCTAATGGCGCGGTCACCGTTGTGAAGACTTGTTCGCCTTGAGTTGCATCTATCAAAGATTGAACCGTGCCTTCGCCACCGTCTGCGACCGGAACCGTAACAAACTCAGCATCATGCCATACGCGAGCAAGACCTGTTTTGATCGCCTCGCTCACTTGTTTGGCGGTTAAGCTTTCTTTAAATGAATCAGGTGCAATTACCACTTTCATACGTATTTCCAGAGACTTATAAGAGAACGAGGCTCAAAATGTACACCAATGCCATTGCCGTGACACCTTGAACGAGCGTAGCCATGGTTTGCGCGCGGTACGCTAGGCCCACCGACATTCGACTAAACTGCGAAACTACCCAGAAGAAACTGTCGTTTGCATGAGAAACCGTCATCGCACCTGCACCGATCGCCATCACCGTTAATACGCGGCCCATTTCTGAATCGAGCCCCAATTGCGTGAGCATAGGCGCAACCAAAGCCGATGTGGTCACCAATGCAACCGTTGATGATCCTTGCGCCGACTTTAGCGCAGCCGCAACGATAAATGGCATGAAAATACCCACACCCAGCGCCGATAGCGTTGTACCTAAGTATTCACCTAGCGGCGTGGCTTTTAATACCGCGCCAAATGCGCCACCCGCACCGGTAATCAAAAGAATAGGCGCAGCAGCCGTAATACCTTGGCTGATTCGCTCGCCAAATTCTTCAATCTTGTTGTCTGATTTGAGTAGGCGAACAGAAAGGAACAGGCCAATCACTAATGCCGTTAGTGGCTGTCCTAAGAAAGTCAGAACATCAAACACAAAACCTTCGCCCAGCGGTAGGCTTGGGAATTTCGCGATAGAGCCAAAACAGATCAATAAGATAGGAACAAAAATAGGAGCGAATGCTTGGTTCGCCGTTGGCAATTTGCCGTAAGACGCTTTGAGTGCTTGCCAGTCTTGCTGAATTTCTTCTACGGCTTCAATGCCATCTGGTTCAACATGTTGGAATCGGTTCGCCCACAACATACCCGCTAACGCCGCAACCGCTGCAACAAACACACCCACACCAATCACTAAACCAAGGTTAGATTCCAGGCCTAAGTTACCCGCAGCGGCAATCGGGCCAGGAGTTGGCGGCACAAACGTGTGCGTTGCGTATAAGCCAGTTGCCAACGCCACACTCATCGCAACGCTTGAGGTTTTTAAACGCTTCGCGAGTGATTCTTTGAGCGAGTTCAGAATGACAAAGCCTGAATCACAAAATACCGGAACAGAAACGATGTAACCTATGATGCTCATAGTCAATGTTGGGAAACGCTCACCCAACACTTTGATGACCGTATCGGCCATGGTGATCGCCGCACCACTTTTTTCCAAAATAACACCGATGATGGTACCTAAAACGATAACCAAACCAATGTAACCAAGGATGCCGCCAAAGCCAGAAGCAATGGTTTTGGCAATGCTATCTGCCGGTAAGCCGTAAGCAAATGCCGCAAGGAACGCCGCGATGATCAGCGCTAAAAAGGATGTAATTTGAATTTGGTGGTCGTGAGCACAATAAATGCGATCACCCCAAGCAGGATTAATATAAGGTTCATGATAACTCCATTTATTCTTATTTTGCTGAGCGAGTCCGTGTTGGCTCACTCAACATGTAGGGACGCATGAATTATTAATCGTTTGCTTTCGAATTCCTTTAGGCGGAGTGACAAATGATGTGGTCAAAAAATAACGCGTATTGTGCAAATGCACAACATCACGACATTTTTGAGAGCCGAGTCGCAATATAAAGCTCCGCTAACCCCACAAAATTGGTGGTTGGTAGCCCTGTTATCTCGGTGATTTTCTCTAACCGATAGCGCAGAGTGTTCCGGTGAATAAACAGCATTTTAGAGCATTCTGTTACATTGCCATTGCATTCAAACAGTGCATCTAGGGTTTTCAGTAATTGCCCAGATTTGTCTTTCTCTTTCAACCGTTTCACACCATCAATAATTTGTTCACCTTGCCAAATATCCGCCAACGGCGCTAACAAAACAGGCAAACGAAGTTCATCGAACAGGTACTTACGTTTCTCTGGGTAGAACTGCTTGCCAATAGCTAATACCTGCTTCGCACTTTGGTATGACAACGCGACATCTTTAGGCTCATTAAACAGCTGCCCTAGCGCAATGTGAAACGTATGCGAATCGTGATCGCTTAAACGCGACATCAACTTATCAATGCGCTCACTTTCAACTTGGCTATCCCACTGCTTGGCGGAATGACACGGTTTCAACACCACAATTTCATTCACTGAGACAATCGCAACTAGGTTGTTACGCTCTGGGTATTCAAGCAGCTCAACAATATTGCGCACACTCTTCATGCTTTTCGAGGCCGACGGCGTCGAGACTTCAATCACCGTTGCCACCCGTGGTTGAGTAACATCGATAGAAAGACGCATCGCCCAATCTTTCAGCTCTTCATCGGTCAATTTCCCATTGATCCAAGCCAGAATAAACTCTTCGCGATGACGTCTGTCCCACTGAAATTTTTCCACCAGCGCGGCTTGCTCGATTGTCAATTCAGCGGTCATTTTAACCAGTTTGGCAAAATCTCGGATTTTCTCCGGCTCGCCTGTGACACCAACAATACCGACCACGTCACCATGCAATTTCAACAGCATATTGATACCGGGTTTGACACCCTGCAACGTCAAACATTGCTGCTCATTAAGCTCTAGCGAATCGCCATGATTCAGCGCCAGTACCGCGCCATCATGCACTTGCCCAACACGTTTAGGGTCGCCACTGCCAATGATGATGCCTGCCGAGTTCATCACATTCACATTGTGACCAATGATGGACATGGTTCGATCAACAATTTGTTGTGCTAAAGCGTGGTCGAGAATCACCATTTCGAGTTTCCAAATTGACCGTTTAATCACTCAATAAATCACAAATGGCAAACTATCGCGATGCTGCGGTTCTAAATAACGGAAGCAGCTCAAAGCATTATCCAATTACCCATATTTAAAAAGTGGATTAAACCTTCATTTTTAGCAGCGGGTTATATACTTAGAACAAAGGTTACCAATGCATTCTTCACTGTGCATTGATGCCACTCGTCTACCTACAGAGGAGAGATCAACATGGAGTTACGGAATAAATCAGGGGAAGTTGCAAATATTGCTGATAACCTCACTTTGAAGGAAATCACAGAAATGGGCTACACCGTAGATTTATGCGATGAAGCATTTGCTCCTGGAGAGCATTGGAAAGCGGAAGGTAAAACGCAAGGTATGGGCGAGTATCCAGAGGAGTAAACGTCCTGACGAACCAGCGTACAAAAGCGTTCCACAAACAGAAAAGCCGAGCGACTTAACGCTCGGTTTTTTTTACTTTTGAACTTCTTGAATAAACAAGCTCATCTCTTCAAGATAATTGCCGTTTGAGCATCCCCAGTCGGTGACCTCAATCAACTCTGTAACTAACTGTCCAGACTCATCATCTTGCACTCTCTGCACAAACGCTTCAAAACGTTCCAGTTGTGCCTGACTCTTAACGCCATGCACGGCATATTCTACAAGCAAGCCGTTGTACGTCTGCCAGCGCTGATCGCCCGCAACATCATTGCTTAAAATCACAGAACACTTTTGTTGAATGCTTTCAACCGCATCATTTCTTGGTGGCGCGACTGTGGAACATCCAACTAAAATCGTACCTACCGCCAATAACGTAACTTTTGTCTTATTTATCATATCGTTTCCAACTGTATCGCCACGATATGGAAATCTTATTACACCTGATAAGGATCATCGATAGCGCACCGCAGATTAATTACTTAATAAACTGTAAACTCCATACCAGTCTTAACACTGCAAGCTCATAACTCCTATTAACTCACCCAAATGTAAACAAATAGTAAAATCACCTTTACGCGATGCAAAATCGACAAATGAGATTAGCGTTCCTTTCTCGCGACCAAGCGTGCAATAATCAACTGTCTACATAACGAAACCATTTGAAGGATCAAAATGACCGCAACGGATTACCTCAACGACCTCAATCAACGTTACCTTGCGATTCACCGCACCAAAGAAGATTTCTTTTGGGAAACTTACATGGGGATCAGCGATGACCATGATGGCTCGACGCAAGCACAAACGGCATGGACAAGCTTTTTAAGCAACGCCGAGCAAATTACTGCCATCAAACAACAACTTGAAGCCGCGGACTCAATTACCGACCCACAAGAGAAACAACAAACCATTACGGGTCTATCTGGTTGGCTGGCGATGTTTGAATCTCACGCTATCGAGGGCGAAAAAGCACAAGCGTTGAAAAATCAGCTCATTGCCTTTGAAGCTGAGCTCTTCGAGAAAAAACAGAACCACGTACAAACATTTACCGATGAGAACGGCGAGCAAGTAGAAGGTTCACTACCCGTATTAAGCTCAACCATTCGCACCAGCAATCATGAAGAAGTTCGCCAATCGGCTCATCAAGCGTTGCTGAACCTTGAACAATGGCTACTGCAAAACGGCTTTATAGAGCTGATCAAACTGCGCAACCAGTTCGCTCGCTCACTCGGTTATGCGACTTTCTTTGATTACTCCGTGCAAAAAACGGAAAAGATGAGCTCTGAACAGCTATTCGAGATTTTGGAAGATTTCGAACAACGCACGCGAGATGCGCATCTAAACAGCTTAGAAAACTTGGCGAAAGAGAAAGGCGCAAGCGCACTAGCAGGCTACAACTTTGTTTACTCATTCGCGGGTGACGTTATGCGTGACCTTGACCCATACGTGCCGTTCTCAAAATCTCTGAGACGCTGGGTAGAATCATTTGGTCGCCTAAATATTGATTACTCTGGTGCGACGCTAACGCTGGATTTACTAGATCGCAAAGGTAAGTACCCGAATGGGTTCTGCCACGGCCCTATTCCTTCTTTCTATAATCAAGGCGAATGGGTCGCAGCGCAGGTGAACTTCACCAGTAATGCCAAACCAGACCAAGTGGGCAGTGGCTACGATGGCATTAACACGCTGTTCCACGAAGGCGGCCACGCAGCACACTTTGCGAACGTAAAAATGAACGCGCCTTGTTTCTCGCAGGAGTTTTCGCCGACGTCAATGGCTTATGCAGAAACTCAGTCGATGTTCTGTGATAGCCTGTTAACCGATGCCGATTGGCTAAAACAGTACGCACTGGATGATGAAGGGAATCCGGTTCCTGATGAGATTATTCAAGCGATGATCAACAGTCGTCAGCCATTCAAAGCTTATGAAGAACGTAGCATCTTGGTTGTGCCATATTTTGAGCGCGCGTTGTATCAACTGAGCGATGACGAGTTAACGCCAGAGCGCATCACTAAGCTAGCTCGCGATTGTGAAAAACAGATCCTTGGTTTGGAATGCAGCCCTCGCCCACTGATGGCGATTCCACATTTGCTATCCGACGAAGCGGCGTGTGCGTATCAAGGTTATCTACTCGCGCACATGGCGGTGTATCAGACCCGTGCATACTTCCTTGAGAAGTTTGGTTACCTGACGGATAACCCAGAAATTGGCCCACTGCTGGCAAAACACTACTGGCACGCAGGCAATCACTTGTCGCACAACGAAACCATTGTCAGCCTGACTGGCGAAGGCTTCAATGCCAAATACCTTGCAGACGTGTGTAACCTGTCACCAGAACAGGCATGGGAAGTGCAGCAGAAGAAAATCGACTCACTTGCGACGCGAGAGCGAGTACCAGTCGCTTCACTGAACGCCGCGATTAAAGTCGTCGACGGCAGTAAAGAGCTGGCAAGCAACACCATCTCTGACGAACAAATGTGTGACGATTTTGAACATTACATCGTAGAGACTTACGGTCGATAACACGCAGAAAGCCAGGAGCTCGCCTTCTGGCTTTTTATTCTTTAGCTAATGCAATAGGAAGGAAGATCCATGTACCAAGAAGTCATCAAATTTTGGTTCGAGGAGCTATCGCCCCAAAATTGGTTTGAAAACAACCCAGAACTGGACAAGCGTATTACATCGCGATTTGCCTCGGTATTAGAACAAGCGGCTCGTTGTGAACTGTTTAATTGGCGTGACAGCGCACAAGGACGATTGGCCGAAATCATCGTCCTCGACCAGTTTTCACGTAATGTGTATCGCAACACCCCAAAAGCGTTTGCACAAGACCCACTCGCATTAGCATTGGCTCAAGAGGCAATTCGGTTAGGTCACGACAAAGAATTAGCGCCCGAGCAGCTAAGCTTTTTGTACATGCCGTTTATGCATAGCGAATCTCGCCTCATTCATGTCGAAGCTGAAAAATTGTTTCGCGCATCAGGGCTTGAAAATAACTACGATTTTGAGCTAAAACACAAAGCCATCATCGACCAGTTTGGGCGCTATCCTCATCGCAATGCGATACTGGGAAGAAAGAGCACTCCCGAAGAGTTAGCGTTTTTGCAACAACCTGGGTCAAGTTTCTAAATAACAATGAATAATGAGTTAACCATGAGAGACCACGCAGTATGCTGGCCATGCTTGCTAAAACTAGACGGCGACGATGAGCTGATCTACACGCATTCCCAGTCCGACTTAGACTCTGAATGCGAAGCCCTCATTTTTGGGCAAGATGATTACGTTATTGACTCAAATGGCAACACGTTCGAATTGAAAAACAATGGCAACACGTTCGAATTGAAAAACAATGGTTCGAACACCACTCTTTTACACCCAAAAGAACGAACGCTGTCCGTAGAAGAGGTTACGTCATTAATCCAATCGCATGAATTCAGCCTCGCGCAACGGTGCATTATCAAGATTCATTTCACCTCGGTGAGGCAAGCTGTTGAGGCCTTAGCTCACTAAATCAATCCCAATACGCACATCATTAAATAAAATTATCATTTTTATAATTTATGATAATTTCATGTAATCAATATCACGCCATATACTCTCCCACATCGAAACAAGACAACGTTCAAACACACATGTTGGGAGCAAACAAATGAAAATGAATCATGTCGGTATTATGGTCGGAGATATGGACAAAGCGGTTGAGTTTTACACGCAAGCGCTAGGTCTAAAAGTCGTTATGGGCAACACGAAAGTGATTGAAGAACGCGAAACGGCAATTGGCAGAATGTGTATTGCGGTCTTTGGGGAAGGCTTTGAAGGCTTCAACATTGCGCACCTTGTGACAAGTGATGGCATCGGCCTTGAATTATTCGAAATGAAAGAGCGTCAAGAGCGCCATGAAGTGGATTTTTCTCGCATCGGTATCTTCCATTTCTGTTTGCAGACAGACGATTTTGAAGGTGCTATCAAACGCACCGAAGCACTAGGTGGCAAAGTTCGCATGGACATCATGCGTTACCACCCAGAAGACGATAATAAGCCTGCGAAAATGGTTTACCTAGAAGACCCATTCGGTAACCTATTCGAGCTTTACTCACACTCTTACGAAGAAACTTACGCTTCTGATTACGAGTAATAGCCCCATCCATATTCCAAAAGGCTAGCAATACGCTAGCCTTTTTTGTTTGCTTTAAGTTGCAGTGTTTCTGCACTCGCTCTAGCAAAAAAACGTCTGGAATTTGATCATTTCTCTCACCACTTTTAAGGTCACTTTATACTTACCTCAACACAATGCAAAAAGGAGTGAAGCATGCCCACCAAAAATCCAATCGCCATCAAAGCGCTTGATCATGTTGTATTAAGGACCTGTAACCTCGATGCTATGTTGCATTTCTATCGAGACATTTTGGGCTGCCCTGTCGAGCGCCAAGTAACGGAACTTGGTTTAACTCAACTTAGGGCAGGTAACGCATTGATTGATGTAGTGACGGTAGACAGCGAATTGGGTCAACTCGGCGGAAAGCCACCAGTTCAAAATGGTCGTAATATTGATCATTTTTGCCTGCAATTGGCGCCTTTTTCCGAGGATGAATTACTGGAATATCTGCGTGCGCGCGGCATTGAAACCGAAGAGTTTGCGAAGCGGTATGGCGCACAAGGGTTCGGTAGATCACTCTATATACATGATCCGGAAGGAAATGTCGTCGAGTTAAAACCTCAAGTGATTGATGAGTAAGCGAGTAAAAAACCTTGTTATATTCTGAAAATAACAAGGTTAACTTCTAAAATAATTATTGAAGTAAGAACATATTATTAAGTCAAAATTATATCTGGCTCACCTATTTCTTTTTCTCGCCACCATTGTTTATTTATATGTTCTTGATGAACGTAAAAACTCTCCCCCGGCATTGGCGTCAGCAGCGTTATATGTTCTTTTTGACAATGGGTAAGCAAATCTAAAATCGGTTCGTCCCAGCGGTGAGTAAACAGTTCGTATGTAGCCCAATGTACTGGCAACAGTTTTTTCGCATTTAAATCGCGAAACGCTTGCACGGTATGATGAGCCTGCATGTGCCCCCAGTTTTCGACCGGATAACCTTGGCCTTTCACATCAGCAGCCACTTCCAAACAGGCAATGTCGATTGGTCCACATCGCAGTGCGATCTCGGAAAAGTGCGAATCGTAAGCTGAATCGCCACTAAAATAGAGCGTCTCTTCTTTACCTTTGATGACCCAAGAAGCCCACAAGGTCGAGTTTTTATCGAAATAAGTACGACCAGAATTATGGTTAGCGGGCGTACAAATCAGTTCGATTCCGGCATAGTGCACGCTATCCCACCAATCGAATTCCACGATGTTGTCTGCGCAAACGCCCCACTTTATCAGATGCTTGCCAACCCCTAAGGGCACATAAAACGTCACGGATTTATCAGCGTAGAAACGTATGGTCGATGCTTCTAAATGGTCGTAATGATCGTGCGAAATCACGATAATTTCAGGAATCGGCAAACAATCTCTGGCGTAGGTATTGGGAATATTGCGTTCAAACCACGCTTTTGCGACGAACGGAGAAGCGTAATCAAATACCGGATCGGTCAGAATTCGAATGCCATCGACCTCCACCAGCATGGTGGAATGGCCCAGCCAAGTAACGCGCATCGATTCACTTCGCTGTGCAAACTGCGTAGGTTGAATTGGGAAATGTGGCAGATGTTCGTTAGGACTCAATGGCGTTCTACCACCAAGATAGCTCCAACACACCTGCCAGAATGATTGCGGACTAGGGACATTTGGCATCTCGTTTTTAACGCGGCCGTTTTCAAATTGAGGCGAGTGGTGAACACGGTGCGCCAACTGCGCATGGTAGGTTTGAGGCGGAATCAGTGAACTTGGCTTTTGTGTCTTTTGTTCACTCGTTAGGTATGTGCGCTTAAGTATCGTCTCAGACATATCGTAGTTTTGTCTCGCTTGCGAACGCTCAACAGTAGGTTTATTAAAACGTGCGTGTATGTCTATTTCGTGACCAAAATGAGGTGTAAGATGAAGATTCAGTTTCAATCAAACGTCTTCTATTTAAGGATACGGCTCTCAAACCTTCTGAATACTGCGTCGGTTTAAAAGGAGAAAACTATGGTGACTTGCAGCCAATACGATTTTATTGAAATCGCCTGTATGTTTAAGCTCCCTATCGAGATCACACTAAAAAATGGTGAAACTCATCAGGGCAACGCGTTCGACACAGGCTACGACATGCAGCGACAAGAGTGCTTGTTTTTAGATATGGATGGTGAGCACACCGCCTTCCCGACTGAACAATTAGTCGCAATGCGCGCGCTCAAAGCCAATCCGCATTTTGATGAAGTGACGTTTGAGTAAACGTCCTTCTTTCACTGACACCGTCCAATAAAAAACACCTCTCAAGCTGACACAACTTGAGAGGCGTTCTCTTACACGGTTCACCTGAACTTGTTGTTATTCACGCGACCGGATGAAAACCAGCATCGGCATCATGATCACGAACATCACTCCCACAAGCTGGAAGGTGTGCACAAACGCGACCATTTGCGATTGCTGCTGCAACATCTGTTGGTATTGGTCTAACGCAACCGGGTCGGTAATGGAAAGTCCCTGATTGGCCGCCCAGTCATGCAAGTTAGGATTATATGGATTAATACCCTCTCCCAGCGCATGCCATTGCTGCTGACTATCACGATATTGGAACGTGGTGGCGATAGAGATACCAAACGAACTACCAATCGTACGGAACAGATTGTAAATACTTGCCGCCGCGACAGATTGCTCTTTCGGAATCGTTAAATACGCCAAGGTGGACAGAGTCGAGAAGGTTAAACCAAGCCCCATGCCCTGAATTATACTCGGCATCACAATCCAAAATGTATCGATCTGCAGTGAGTATTGCGTCATCAAATAACTACCAATCCCGATGCAGCTCAAGCCAAAGACTATTTTGATTCTGGGATCGAATTGCGGATTGAGCTTAATCACCAAAATCAACATCGCCGCTGACGCCAACCCACGCGGTGCCATTAATAAACCAGTGGTTGAGACCGGATAATCCAGCAAGCTTTCCAACAGCATTGGTTGTTGAGTCGTCAGGCCAAACATCGCCATCGACACCACGGCAATCATCAATGACGAGACCATAAGGTTTCGGTCTTTCAGCAGCCACAATGGCGCTATTGGACTTTTGGTTTTCCAACTGCGATAGATCCACATCACCAATCCCATTACTGCGAGCAATATCGCCGTCTGAATCATGCGTGAGTCGAGCCAGTCTTCTTCATTCCCTTTATCCAACACAAACTGCAACGCGCCCACACCTAACGCCATGTAACCGATGATCCACCAGTCAAAGTTAGGTTTGGATTTGTTGTCGATGTGGATATAGCGATAAATCAAAGAGGTACAGATCAAACCGAATGGCAAGTTGATGTAAAAAATCCAGCGCCAGTTAATGTTGTCGGTGATCACACCACCCACAACTGGGCCCAAAATAGGACCAAGCAAAATGCCGATGGAGAAAATTGCCATCGCTTTGCCTTTTTGCTCATACGGATAAATCTGCACTAACGTCGACTGCGCCAATGGAATCACCGACGCGCCGAAAGCGCCTTGGATAATGCGAAATAGCACCATCTCTTCAAGAGACTGTGCTTGCCCACAAAGCGCACTGGCAATCACAAAACCGACCACGGCAACCAGCATGACTTTGCGTTCACCAAAGCGCGACACCCAGAAACTGGTCATCGGAATGAAGATCGCTTCCGCCATGCTGTAACCCGTCAGCACCCAAGTAATTTGGTCTGCCGTTGCGCCCAACGCGCCCATCATGTGCGATAGCGACACGTTCGCAACGGTCATATCGATTAACACCATGATGGCAGAAAGCATCACGGCGACGGTGGCAATCCCCCGTTTGTCTGCCGTAATTTGATGGCTCATTGCACGCTACTTTGCAAATCTATGGTGACTTCTGAGCTCGCACCCACGCGAAGTTGCGGCGCATCGGCAGGTACTTCTAATGCCAAACGTACAGGGAAACGCTGTTTGATTTTAACCCAGTTACCCGTTGCGTTTTCTGGTGGCATCAAGGAGAACGATGTACCACTCGCAGGCGACAGCTGTTCTACCGTTGCTTTCCACACCACGTCTGGGTACATATCAATCACCACATCCGCATGCATACCAGGTTTGATGTGAGTAAGATCTGTTTCTTTAAAGTTCGCGCGTACCCAATAGCTGTCTTTTAAAATCACAGGGAACAACGTTTGACCCACGCTAACGACCGAGCCTACGTGCGTATTGATCTCACCGGCAATGCCATCCACTGGTGACGTAATGTCGGTGTAGCTCAAGTTCAGCTCTGCTTGCGCTAACTGTGCTGCCGCTTGTTGAACAACCGCAGCCTCTGCGCCTTCTTCACCACGGTTCGCAATGGCTTTTTCTACCGTCGCGCGCGCTTGCTCCAGGCTCGCTTGGGCATTGGCTAGTTTGTTTTTTGCCGTATCTAAATCTTGGTCCGACGCCAGTTTGCGTTTCACCAAGGAATCCGTACGTTTGTACTCTACTTGCGCTTCTGTCAGGTTAGAGCGCGCCGCATCTAAGCCCGCAACAGCTTCAGTTACCTGCTTATCGGCAACGTCATGTTGCTGGACCGCCAATTGGTATGCCGCTTTTGCTTGCTTCACTGCCAACAAATATGGGCGTGAATCTATCTTCAGCAGTAGGTCACCTTTGTTAATAGATTGGAAGTCTTTGACATCCACAGAAACCACTTGGCCTTTTACCTGAGGCGCTACCGACAAAATTTTTGCCCTAACGTAGGCATCTTCCGTGCTTGGGTGACTGTCTGAATACTGCCAAGACCAATACATCGCACCAAATGCGATAACACAGAGAGTAAAGAAAAGAGTTTTTACCAGCTTAGATCTGGAAGAAGAATGCTTTGCGATGTCGTCGCTCATTTATATTGTCCACTTGTTCAATTATGTGATCAGTGTAGGACTTTTCGATCTTCCGACAATAAAATGATCTGCAAGGTAAAGATCCAATTTTGCATGTTGCTAAGTGGAGTAAATGATGTGCAATCAGAACGAGGATAAAAAAGAGGGGCAGTCCCCGTAACCGCCCCCAAAGTCATGCCAATAATAGTAATGTGCGTGTAACTACTGGTTTTTCTTAGAACTTGTAACCGCCGCTGATCATAAATACCCAAGGGTTAATTTTGACGTCGGTTTTTTGCTTCGCTCCACCTGCTTTGTAAGTTGCTTCTGTTTCAATGTTTGCGTACCACGCAGCAGCGTTGAGGAACCATTGATCGTTGATCATGTAGTCCACACCAATATTCGCTGCTAGACCGAATGAGTCATCCAACTTAAGATCTGAAAGACCAGCGCCTTTACCCGTGCTATTGAAGCCCTCATCAAAGAACATGGTGTAGTTGAGACCTGCACCCACGTATGGACGGAACTTACTTTGTGGCTCGCCAAAGTAGTACTGCACCATAAGCGTTGGTGGAAGGTGTTTGGTGTCCGCGATATCACCAAGACCTAACAAGTCTGTTGAAATATCGTGGCTGAATGGTGTTGCTGCTAGAAGCTCTAAACTGATGTTGTCTGTAAACATGTAGCCAAACGTCAAACCAAGCTGCGTATTTGAATCCACTTTCAATTCTTCTTGAGAACCAAGAATCTTATCGCTGCTGTCGTTTGGAACGACAGACGCCGCACCAACACGAAGAACGAAGTCACCTTGTTTATGAGCGAAAACACTTGGTGACACGAGTGCAGCAACCACTGCTAGACTGCAGATTGTTTTTTTCATTTTTATTTCCTTTCGTAGGGCTTCGTTATGTCGTACCCAAAGGGGTGCCTGCTAACTGATCTGAGATTTCAAGTAAACTCAGCGCCTTGAAGCACACGGGTATCTATATCTTTTTGAGCTGTGCGCAATCTAGCACATAGAAACCCTACTATTTTGATGGAAATCAATTTGTGAAAAATATAGGTTTTTTGTATGGAGAAACGCCATATTGATCAACAAATTATGCAAATAGGATACAATTCTGTAATGCAAACTGTGCGTGTGAGTTGCCATGCATACCCATAAATGCGAATCCTCTCGTTAAGGCTCGTAGCCAGTAAAAACTTTTTTCGTCCTCTACTTCTTCTATTTTCAAAAAAAAACCACTTAAAAAGCTCGTTTGACCCCTTAAAATCGCGATTTGAGGGGTTTGTAAAACACTGAAATACAAGAAGTTATTTTTATGGAAAATCAGTCACTTGGAGTGCTAGTCTGCTCGCAGCTAAGGAGAAGACATGTTAAAAACCGACCTCATTTTTGAACGAGAAAACTTTTCTCATCACGATTTTCAGAATGCCACCTTTAAAAACTGCCACTTTTATATGTGCTGTTTCGACCATGCCGATCTGCGCGATGCTAAGTTCATCGACTGTCGCTTTATCGAATCCAAAGCGCTAGAAGGGTGTAGTTTTCGCTTCGCGAACTTAAAAGACGCCAGCTTTACGAACTGTATGTTGGCGATGAGCCTGTTTAACGGCGCAAATTGTATGGGCTTGGAGCTGCGTAAGTGCGATCTCAAAGGGGCAAACTTCCAAGGTGCGAACTTTGCTAATCGCGTCAGTAACACCATGTTTTTCTGTTCTGCTTTTATTACTGGCTGCAACCTCACCTACTGTAACTTCGAACGAGTGTTACTAGAAAAATGTGACCTCTTTGAAAACCGTTGGAACGGTGCGAACCTCGCAGGGGCAACTCTCAAAGGCTCGGATTTATCTCGCTGCGAATTCTCGCCAGAACAATGGGGAACCTTTAACGTTGAGCAATGTGATCTGACTCATGTCGAACTAGACGGGCTGGATGTTCGCCGCGTTTCTCTGTTTGGTGTTAAAATTTGTGATTGGCAACAAGAGCAATTGCTTGCGCCTTTTGGATTGATCATTCTCTAAGGAAAGGCCATGAACCTGTTTAAAGACTTACCGAATAACCTCGACGAGGAAGTGTTCGAAGACCTGCTGACCCACAAAAACCTGCGTATAGAACGCATTGTCTCAACGGGGCAAACCTCGCCCGAAAGTGGCTGGTACGATCAAGAAGAACATGAATGGGTCTTGGTTCTTAAAGGAGCTGGAGAGCTGACTTTTGAATCAGGTGTAGTGCAACGACTTGAGGCAGGCGATCACGTTACGATTCCAGCTCATACCAAACACAAAGTGAGCTGGACTGACCCAACGCAAGAAACCATCTGGTTGGCGGTGTTTTATCAATAAACACAAAACGATCTTAAACCCAAAAATAGGCGCTGAGTTTGCTCGATACTACTAAGCCGTCACTGGCACTGTTTGATTTTGATGGCACCATCACCCGAGAGGATATGTTTAGCCTTTTCCTCCACTATTCTGCTTATGGCCTGCGCAAACGAGTAGGAAAGGTCGCTATCATGCCATTTTATGCGCTGTACAAACTCGGAGTGTTACCCGCTCGTGTTATGCGCCCTCTCAGCAGTTTTATTGCATTTTCAGGGAAAGAAACGCAGAAAATTGAAGCGATTGGCACTCAGTTTGCCCATGAAGTGATCCCGCTGTACTTACGGCCAGAAGCGATGGAAAGGTTGGCGTGGCATCAACACAGAGGCGATACCATTGTGGTGGTGTCGGCATCACTCAATGCATATCTCAAGCCTTGGTGTGAAGCGAACGGTTACCACTTGCTGTGCAGTGAACTGATCTCAGAGCAGCCAAAGCTGAGTGGCTTTTACCAGCAAGGTGATTGCAGTTTAGAAAGAAAAGTCTCGCGCGTGAAGGCGGCGTTTTCGCTCGACGAGTTTGCGTCTGTTTATGCCTACGGTGATACACACGAAGACATTCCGATGCTCAAACTGGCAGACTACGCGATGCTCAACTGGAGCGAGTGGAGAGCAAGCGAATAACGATATATGCTCTGATTTTCAAGACAACCACTCGACCAAAGTAGTCGTTTTAGACTGAAAAAACAAACCCTTCTCACATGAGAAGGGTTTTATTGATCAGGGCCCGAATAAATGGCTTAACGCCATACACCCCATTGACCCGTTGTGCCTGGTTCCTCACCAGACGTCCACCACTGGGCAGTCCATTCTTTACCGTTGTGCGTCACCACATCACCTTGGTCGTAAACGGCCGTCTTGTCCCACAAGTTGGTTGGTTCAACTGGTGGCGGTACATCCGCTTTGATCAGTGACAACGCATAACTGAAGTCTGCGCTTGGCGCTAATACTTGATTCGCATTCACGTTGTTACTATCGAACATGTAGTGGTTCATCTCTTGATGCCAAATGCCCACGTACCAATCACCCGTTTGCTGCGCATTAAATTGATCCGCAATTTCTGCCGCCCAAGTCGCCGTATTGTTTGCACTGATTGGTAGTGAAATATCGACAATTTCATTGCCTGTCGCATTAAACGTACGGAAACGAATGGTGTCACCCGCTTCTACTGGCCCAAAACCTTGCTGAACAAAGTAGCCTAGAGATGTCAGATTGTTGCCCGGTTCGGTTGGATCAACAGGGTCAGTCGGTGGCGTCGTGCTCGTTCCGTTTAACGTAATGTCACTACAGTTGTAGAAACCTTCCCCAGCGACATCAATGCGCTGCCAACGAGTATAAAGCACCGCATCGCCGGAACGATCAGCAGGGAAAGTCACCTGAATACGGTAGCGTTTTTCCGCATCAACATACACATCACCTGCGGTGTCGATCAGCTCTAAATCACTCCAAGTAAGAGGCTTTGAATCATCATAAGTTGGCTTGGTGAGATAGAATTCCCAGTACGATGGGTTGTGCGGCGCTTTGCCGTAAAACACCAATTCAATCTGGTTGTTTGCATCTGGCGTAACATTGGTGCGCTGCCAGTTTGGAGAAGGAATGTTCAAGCCTTTCTTAGCCGCATCGCCGGCAGAACACAGTTCACCGTCGCGAACCACGGCTTGCACATGCTCCATATCTCGGTAATTTGGTACGTTCGCCGCGATTTCGCTGCGTTGCACAAACGGATACGCGCCAGATTCTTCAAAAGCCGCTTTACACGCTTGGTTAGGGATCTCGTTGGTCCAAAAACCACCGTCTAAATAACACGTATTCTGACGAGCGCTTGGAAATTCTACCCAGCCGTGGGCGTTGACGTTAAATGAGCTCAATGCGGCAACAGCGCTTAAGCTCAAAAGAGGAAGTGTTACATGTGATTTCATCGTTCATCCTTAATTTTGCTGACTCGCCGCTCTGAAACACAAGCGGTTTAAGCAAAACTAGCAGGATGGGATTATTTAGAAGGTGAGAATAAATATGGAAATTGTAAGAGTGCCATCTGCTTTCCAGCATTTGTTGTGAACCATTCTCATACTCGACTGACTCTTTCGAGTCACTTCAAATTCATGTGCCACAAAAACTGTCACTCTCGTTTGGCTAGCGCTCGTCTTTTGGTGTGTCCATCACCACCATGGTTGTGATCGACTTGACGTGTTCGCACTCACCCAACACATCAGCGTGAAACGCTTTATAAGCGGCGAGATCTTGCGTTTCCACACGCAGCAAATACTCGTTCGCACCAGTGATGTTGTGACATTCCACCACCTCGTTTACAAAACGCACATGCTCTTCGAAACCCAACTGCGCCTGCTTAGAGTGCGAGGCCAAACCAATCGACACATAAGCGACAAAACCCACGCCAAGTTGCTGATTATCCAGTACTGCTCGGTAGCCTTTGATCACGCCTTTACGCTCTAAATCTTGCACTCGGCGTAAGGTTGCAGACGGAGATAAACCAACGCGTTCCGACAGCTCCACATTGGAGATTCTTCCGTCTCGTTTGAGCACTTGCAATATTCTTTCGTCAAATCTATCCATGATGATGTTTCATTGCTTATTTAGTTTCTAATCATCAAATAAAAGCACAATATTGACCTCAGTTCTACTTATAGTTGTTCTCAACTTATCGAGAACTGATTCAAGGAACAATCTATGGAATATCATCAACTGGGCGCTTTGGCGTTGTTCGCTTTTGTCTCCACTTTTACGCCGGGTCCCAATAACATTATGTTGATGACCTCAGGGGCAAATGTCGGCTTTAAACGCACTATCCCACATATGTTGGGCATTACCTTTGGCTTTGGTGCCATGCTAATTTTGGTGGGCATTGGCTTGATGAGCCTGTTCCACGCATATCCAATTACACACTCCATTTTAAAAGTATTGAGCTTGAGTTATTTGCTGTACTTGACGTACAAAATCGCCACCAGCGACAAAACCGAAGCAAAACACGATTTTCGCCCGATGTCTTTTTTAGGGGCTGTTGCATTCCAATGGGTGAACCCAAAAGGTTGGTCGATGGCGTTGACGGCCATTACGGTATACACCAGTGGCGGTTCTTGGCTCGAACTGACTTTTATCGCCGGTATCTTCTGTTTAGCCAACTTGCCATCGGTGACATTTTGGACGGCGGCAGGTATGCAATTGCAGCGTTGGTTGACCACCGATAAACGCGTTAAGGGGTTCAACTACAGCATGGCTGCGCTGTTGCTTTTGTCTACGATTCCAATGATATAAGTCCATTTATGGTTAAAAAACGACTCACTTTACGTGGTTAGAGAAAGGATAAAGGTAATATTTTTCTTGAGGCTTTGGCGTTAATTCACAGTGTAAATTTGTTTAAAGACGCTACCCTCTTGTTAGGGAACTTGATAATCTTTAAATGAGAAAGAGAATAATTATCGAGTAAAGTAACAATGAAAAAGAAGCCTCAACCTAAAACGCTTGTTGTCACAGACACAGAAACCATCACTCCAAACATGCAGCGCATTACCTTGCAAGGTGAAGCGCTGAGCCACTTTTCTCGTGACTGCGAAGGCAGTTACATCAAATTACTGTTTAACGATATGGGTGGCTCGGATCTGAGCATCCTGTCAGAATACGACCGACCAATCATGCGCACCTACACTATTCGACGCTTTCATCCAGAAACCAGTTCAATCGAAGTGGATTTCGTCCGACACGTAACGCAAGATCTGCAATGCGGATTTGCAGCGCGTTGGGCAATGGCCGCGCAAAAAGGCGACACGATCAGCATTGTTGGGCCAGGTAGCATCTCCAACTTAAATACTGAGGCGGATTGGTTCTTCATGGCTGCCGATATGACAGCACTTCCAGCACTTTCTGCGAAAATTCGTACGCTGCCAGAAGAGGCCAAAGGCTACGCTGTGATCAGCGTGATGTCTCCAGACGACATCCAACCCCTACACGCGCCAGCAGGCATGGAGTTGATTTGGTTAACCGAAGGGCAAGCCTTGGCTGATAGCGTTCGCGAACTCGAGTGGTTAGATGGTAACGCTTCGGTATGGTGTGCGTGTGAGTTCGATTCAATGCGCGCGCTGCGCCAATATTTCCGCAATGAGAAAGAAGTCGATCGCGAGAATATCTACATCAGCAGCTATTGGAAAAAAGGCGTGTCTGAAGATGGGCACAAAGTGATTAAACGTGAAGACGCGGAATCCAACCAATAGTGATTCATGTCTTTTCGATTCCAGCTCTCATCCTAATAAAAACGCCCGGCATCACCGGGCCTTTTAGCAACTTCAGTTGTATTAAAGTTCATGAAAACTCTAATCCGCTAGTTCCTGCGCTAAAAAGTCGATCAACAACCTCACTTTGGGCGATAAATTTCGGCTTTGTGGATACAGTGCCCAAATGCCTTCACGGTCATCTCGGTAATCGGTCAGCACCTCGACTAGCTCACCGTTATCTAGAGCTTCTTGAACGTAATAGTCCGGCAACTGCACTAAACCCAAACCACGCTTGGCGGCGCCCATTAGCGCAAAACCACTATTGCATTTAATCCTCCCCGACACACGCAAAGACTTATCGCGTTTATTTTCCTTAAAATGCCAATAATCGACCGAACCAACTAGGCACTGATGTCGAGCCAGTTCGGATAATGTGTGAGGCTCGCCAAATCGCTCCAAATACATAGGGCTAGCACACACGTAATTTTGACGCGACGAAAGACGCTTTGCGATCATGCTGGAATCTTGCAGGCGGCCAAGACGAATCGCCACGTCTACCCCTTGCTCTATCAAATCCAGTTTTTGATTGGTCAGAACTAAATCGAGGTCCACACGCGGGTATTTCTCCAAAAACTGATGCAAGAGCGGTGCGAGGTTCATTTCCCCATAGGTCACAGGCGCCGTCACACGCAGCAAACCTCGCGGTTCGGTCTGCATTTGCGTTACAGCAAGCTCAGCTAGTTCTAGCCCTTCGACCAAATGTTTGCACTGCTGATAATAAAGCTGTCCAGCTTCAGACAGAGAAACTTTTCGCGTCGTGCGATGCAGTAACTTAACCGCAAGACGCTCTTCAAGTGCCGATACGCGGCGACTGATTTGTGCCACTGACGTTTTCAGTTTAGCCGCGGCAGCTGTAAAGCTGTTAGTTTCCGCTACGGCAACAAACTCGCTGACTCCTTCCCAATTCGCCATGCTGTATTCCTGTCGACCTCTTCTAGACAAATAGTGATTACATTGTTCTCGTCGCGCTACGCTTTGAAAACTGGAAAACTTTACGCGTCAGGTAACGGACGAAGTTCGTCGTATTGCGCATCAAGCTCAATGCCAAAATATTCTTTCAACGCATCCAGGTAGGTTTGACCTGGCTCTAGCTCTATTTCTGTTAGCTCTTCATGATTGGTGCATCTGAGTGTGTAGTTAAGCAGCGTCACCAACCCACTTTCTGTCGCTCTAGCAGCGACTCTTGCGCTAGTAAAACGCGAATTAGGCGAAGTCGAGGTAAAGAAGTTGCTACATGCAATGTCACCAGCACACACGAACTCTAGGTCAAAGCTGTATAGATTGTTCCACACGTCCGTTCCATCGGTTGAAAGCACTTGGAGGAAATAACCAAACTGAGCATCTTTGACAAAACGGAAGGTTTGTAAATCCGTCTGAATCACTTGGTCAAGGATAAATGGCAATGGCGCTCGAGGGGTATTGGAGCCAAAACCCACATCGACAATCCATGTTTGTTCCTCTAACGTCACTAACGTGATTTGATGACTACGACCTGTTGGTGTACCAGACACATGTACACGCCCTAGCAAACTTCGCGCTTCAAACCCAAGAGTGTTGAGCACATCAAGCATTAAACCATTTAATTCAAAGCAGTAACCACCGCGAGAGTGGTACACGGTTTTTTGAATAATATCTTCAATCTCAACAGAAACGCCTCGCTGCAATGCGATGTCAAAATTCTCAAACGGCAGGCAACGATGCTGCGCCACGTGAACTCTGTGCAATGACTCCAAATCGGCGGGCAATTCACTAGGCAAGCCTAGCTTGGTTAAATAGGCACTCAGATCCGTCTTATTCATAATGACTCTTACTTAGCTGATGGTTTGACTGTTTTCTACTTTAGCCCCTCTATCTAACTTCAGGTCAATCACCTTTTCCATTTCCCTTCCGCTTTAAGGAGGCATAGCACTCTTTTTACATGCTCACCTTATCATTATTACGCATATGTAAAAATCATTTTCAAAATGGACGGATTATCATTTTTACTGAAACACCTAAAATGAGCACCAACAAAACGACGCAGCGCGGTAAGCAAACCTTAACTACGCTTATTACGTCACTCCATATACTGAAAATATAAAGGAAACATCCAATGTCGCTTGAAATCAAACCTGGTCAAACTCACATAAAATCAAAAGCAATGGTCGCTTGGGCTGCAGGTGAGCCGCTTAAAATGGAAGAAGTTGATGTACAACTTCCAAAAGCCGGCGAAGTGCTAGTACGCATCGTAGCAACTGGTGTTTGTCACACTGACGCATTCACACTATCAGGTGACGATCCAGAAGGTATCTTCCCTTCAATCCTTGGTCACGAAGGTGGCGGCATCGTTGAAATGGTTGGCGAAGGCGTAACAAGCGTTGAAGTTGGCGACCACGTTATCCCACTTTACACTGCTGAATGTGGTGAGTGTAAGTTCTGTAAATCTGGCAAAACGAACCTATGTCAGGCCGTTCGTGAAACGCAAGGTAAAGGCCTAATGCCAGATGGCACAAGCCGATTCTCTATCAACGGCGAAACTATCTTCCACTACATGGGTTGTTCTACTTTCTCTGAGTACACGGTTCTTCCAGAAATCTCACTAGCTAAAGTAAACAAAGAAGCACCACTTGAAGAAGTTTGTCTTCTAGGTTGTGGCGTAACCACTGGTATGGGTGCGGTATTAAACACAGCTAAAGTTGAAAAAGGCGACACAGTGGCAATCTTTGGTCTAGGCGGTATCGGCCTTTCTGCAATCATCGGTGCTCGCATGGCTGGTGCCAGCCGCATCATCGGTGTAGACATCAACGAAAGCAAATTCGACCTAGCGAAACAACTTGGTGCAACTGATTGCATCAACCCACAAAAATTCGACAAGCCAATTCAAGAAGTGATTGTTGAAATGACAGACGGTGGTGTTGACTACTCATTCGAATGTATCGGTAACGTAAACGTGATGCGCCAAGCACTTGAGTGCTGTCACAAAGGTTGGGGTGAGTCAGTCATCATTGGTGTTGCTGGTGCAGGTCAAGAGATCTCAACTCGTCCATTCCAACTGGTAACTGGTCGTGTATGGCGTGGCAGCGCTTTCGGTGGCGTTAAAGGTCGCTCTGAGCTTCCAGAAATCGTAAACCGTTACATGGCTGGTGAATTCGGCTTACAGGAGTTCATTACCCACACAATGGGATTAGCAGACGTCAACAAAGCGTTTGATCTGATGCATGAAGGTAAGAGCATCCGAACAGTTATCCATATGGATCAATAATGCTGCCTCAGGCTCTCCTTTTGGGGAGCCTGAATTCCTTCTGCTAATTAGAGAGTTTATTCATGACCATTGAAAATGTAAGCCAAGCCAAAGTGTTTGGCGGTTGGCACAAGCAATATACACACGAATCCAATGCCCTAAACTGCACCATGCGCTTCGCGATATTCTTGCCACCTAACGCAACGAAATCAAATCCCGTACCCGCGCTATACTGGCTCTCTGGTTTAACGTGTACCGATGAGAACTTTATGCAGAAAGCGGGCGCATTTCGTATGGCGGCCGAGCTTGGCATTGCGATCATTGCACCAGACACAAGTCCGAGAGGCGAAGGTATCGCTGACGACGAAAGCTATGACCTAGGAAAAGGAGCTGGCTTTTACCTTAATGCGACGCAAGCACCTTGGTCACTGCATTACTGTATGTACGACTATGTGACTGAGGAGTTGCCTGCGATCATCGAAAGTAACTTCCCAGTCTCTGACGTGAAGTCAATTTCCGGTCACAGTATGGGCGGCCACGGAGCGCTCACCATTGGTCTGAAAAATTCAGAACAGTACCGTTCTATTTCAGCGTTCAGTCCAATCAGTAACCCAATGCAATGCCCTTGGGGACAAAAAGCCTTTACTGCTTACTTAGGCAAGGAGCTTGAAAGCTGGAAGCAATACGATGCAAGTGAACTTCTAAAACAACAACAATCACCATTACCAATTTTGGTTGATCAAGGTGATGCTGATGGCTTCTTAAATGAGCAGCTTAGACCGGAAGCGCTGATTGCTGCGGCAAAAATACACGATTCAAACCTAACCTTGAGAATGCAACCAGGCTATGACCATAGCTATTACTTCATCTCAAGCTTTATTGAAGAGCACCTCAACTTCCATGCAAAATATTTGTTTGCATAGTTAATTTAAGTAAGCTCATGAAATAAAAAATAAAGTCACCAAAACTAGGTGACTTTATTTTCTTTACGTACTAACAAATACATATCTGAATATCGATGATTTAAATATGTAAAATAATGTAACTTAAGAGCAAATTCGACATCCATTTCTCGCCTTATTAAATTCTCATTTCCGACACAGTATCTTTATTAAAAATGACACAAAGCTGCACTAAAAACCAATTAAATACCGCGAAATCATTACGAAACTCTACCATCATCCCAATACTCTGAGCTTTTAATTAAGAAGCAACTTAATAACCTTGACGTGACGTAAACCGACAGTTATTTTTGAAACATAACGTATTATAAAATCTCATCCGGTTGGCTCTATAATTATAAATAAATTACCGCTAGCACCTTTGTCCTAGCTAAGAAAAAAGAATAAAACTCAAAAGGGCATATGATGAAAAAGATAGTCGCGCTAGGTCTGTTTTTTGTTGCGCCATTCTTGTCTGCAAATACGATCGTATTTAGTAGTAGCCAGCAGCCTAGTGTCATACTGGAACTGGAAGAGATCCAAGCTTTACCTACCACTAGCTACACGATGACATTGCCTTGGCTTCCTGCTTCGTCAGAGTTTTTAGGCGTTAAACTCAGCACGCTTCTTACACACGTCTACGGAAAGGTACCAGAGCAGGTTGATATCAGCAGCTTAAATGACTATCACTCGACATTGTCCCGACAAGATATTCTTCGATATCAACCAATACTGGCTTATCAACAAGATCAGAATTACATAAAAGTCAGGAATAAAGGCCCTTTCTGGGTGATATATCCACTCAATCTCTATCCAGAGCTAAACTACAATAAATATCATGCGCAAATGGTATGGCAAGTAAATGAAATAAAAGAAAAATAATAAGAATGAAGTTATCAGAACCCTATTCTAAGAAACAAAGAATATTGCAATATTCTACCACCAGCAAAATGCTGCTGGTGGTGTTTGCCGTTTCTTTGCTCCTCGCGAATGTCGTGCTTTTACAGCAAACACGTTCACTCTCACAAAATTTTAATAACGAACAAAAACAAGCGACTTGGTTTTTATTCCAACTCTCCAAAGAACTATCAGAACTTGTCGGCGAGGCCAGACGGTTAGATGAAAACGTATTGAATATTGATGGTGCAGAGCTTCAATACGAGTTAGCGTGGAGTCGCTTTGACTTATTGACCAGTAGCACGAAAGCCAATAAGTTCTTTTCTCGGAACAACATGCACCTTTACTTCATTAACCTTTTTGAAGAGTTCAAAGAGCTAGAAAAACAACTAGTAGAAGCTAGAACAGGTGATAGCCAAGCTGCTGCTGCATTTTATCGTTCAACTCAAACACTATATTTAGGCTTAATAGACTTCGTTAATCAAAACTTCCGTCTAAGCAGTAAAGCTTATGAAGCACAAAAAGGTCAAACCCAGCGCTTAATGCAAGCACAATATATGTTGTTTGCGACGTTCGTTTTGTCGATTATCTCTCTAACTTATTTCTTTTATCGTGAATCCCATTTCCATAGAAAATTGGCGCTAAGCGACCCTTTGACGAACCTAGGGAACCGCAATGCACTATTCATAACCCTAAACAAATTTACTCAAGAAAAAAGGCCCTTTTCTCTCTGGATTCTAGATTTAAATGGTTTTAAAGAAGTCAACGACACACACGGACACCAAGTTGGCGACACTGTACTGCGGGAAATCGCTAGGCGGCTTAATTCTATGGCACTCAATGATTTTACTGTTTATCGCATGGGAGGAGATGAGTTCGCGGTTATCCTTGAAGGTGAACATCTCAATGAAGAGAACGTACGTGAGCAGATAAATACCGTCTTTGATGCACAAATATTAAACTCCGATAAAGTCTCAACACTTTCAACAAGCATGGGCTTAGCGCAATACCCTAAAGACAGTGACAATGTTGACTTTCTTATCAGCATAGCGGATAAGCGCATGTACAAAATGAAATTTCAACGTTAAACGGTATATATGATGAGAAAGTTCATGCAAGTACTGCTTCTACTGGCAGTCATTGCGGCAGGTGTGTTGGCTTGGGTATTTATTCCATCGCACGAAACCATCGGGCAAAAAACGCTTGAGCAGGCACTCAACGACGACTATAGCCTCGTTGGCCATCGAATCTACTCAACCGATCCGGATGCTGGTAACCGATTCGGTTACTTCGTATTGGCAACGGGTCAGAGCATTGAAGAACAAGAGCCGTTTTTGGTCACTTCGGATCAGTTTATTCGCATGGAACAAACGGGTGATAACACCTTGTCTGTGACCGTCAATGGCCGTATCTACCAATACCACAACGACTTGTGGGTACCAAAATCGGATGGAAAGTTGCAGCACTTTTTAGTCAGCGCAACTGCCAACTACGTGCGCTAAAAAACGGGAACATTACTCCCCCCTCCCATCACACACAAAAAAACAAAGCCCCGCATGTACTGCGGGGCTTTTTACGTTAACAAGAAAGTAACATCGAAAGGAGGGCGTTACTTCGCTAACACTTTCTCTTTAATCACTTTGAGTACCCCAGCCTCTTGGTTGCTTGGCGCAGAATAACGAGCGATTTTCTTAATCTCTTCATGCGCATTGGCAACCGCGTACGAATGCTCACTGACTTGCAGCATTTCGAGGTCGTTGAGGTAATCACCAAACGTCATGGTTTCGGCCGGAGTAAAATTCATTGTATCTTGAAGATGCTTAATGGCCGCGCCTTTAGATGCCTCGGCATTCATCACATCCAGCCAAATTTTTGCGCTCACTACAACTTTATGCGTTGCACCAAACTTCGCGTTCATGGTCGGGAACAGGAGCTCTTCCGAACCGTCAAAGTGACAAATCGCTACCTTGATGAACTCGTCTTCGACCTCAAGCAAATCCGTCACCGTTTCACAGCGATGGTAGTACTTTTGAAACTCTTCCAGTGATTGCTGATCATGCGTTTCGATGTACGCCGAGCGCTTGCCACACAATACGATGTTCGCTCCATCAATTTCACGAGCCGCTTTCACAATCTCCGCCACTTCCGCTTTAGGAATGGCGCAACTGTAGAGCTCTTTGTCTTGGTACATCACCAAGGTGCCATTTTCGGCCACATACAACACTCTATCTTTGATTGGCGCGAACGTGTCTCGCAGGCTGTAATACTGACGACCAGACGCAGCGGAGAACAAAATACCTTGCTCTTCCAGTTGCAAAAACAGATCGAAAAACTCCGGATCCAAACGACCGTATTGGTCAAGCAATGTGCCATCCATATCGGAAGCAATAAATTTGATGCGAACTTGTGACATTAACTAAAACTCTAAATGACGCTGCGAAAATATATCCATGTAAGGTACAGGATCTTGTATGAATCTCAAGTCGGGATGACGACGCCTTTCGCTATTACCAAGGATGCTGTTTAAAGTAATCTTCACTGTGATCGATGAAAGCTCTCACCGCAGGAGACAAGTGTTTACGTGATGAATACAGCGCGTAAATGTTGAGATCATTTGGCTTCCAATCCGGCAACACCGACTCAAGCTGACCCGATTTGAGATAGATATTGCTCAAGTAAGTTGGCAACATCGAAATACCCATGCCTTGTAAAGCGCCATGCAATAACGCCGTGGCCTCATTGCTGGTTAGGCGACACTCAATTCCCACCGATTCGAACTGGTCGCCCTGAGACAAATGCCACACGTGGCGCTCAAAGTTTTTGTATCCCAAACAGTCGTGTGAAGATAAATCTCGCGGATGCGCGATCGCGTGGTGAGTTTGTAAATATTGCGGTGATGCTACCAACACCGATTCGCACACCGCAATCGGCTTACCAATCAAAGAAGGATCGGGATCTGACGCAATTCGGATCGCCAGATCGATACGTTGTTCGGTTAGATCACTCACTGAATCTTGCAGATCTATGTCGATATGCACTTTGGGGTGCTTTTGCATAAAACTGTTTACTACGGGGATCAACTGTGAGAATCCAAATGAAGTACTAGACGCAAGACGGATTTTTCCGGACAGCTCACCATCAGCGGCAATGTTCGACGTTAATGTATCGGCCTGTTTTAACCAGCGCTCAATCTGAGGCAAGCTGCGCTCCCCTGCGGTGGTGAGGGACACCTTGCGCGTGGTGCGGTGTAACAAACGAGTTTGCAGCCAGTTCTCCATCGCCTCTACATAACGAGTCACCATTGGCCGAGACATGTCTAACCGCTCTGCGGTCGAGGTAAAACTGCCAGAATACACCACATCCACAAACACTTTTGCTGCCGTTACTCTATCCATACATTTGCTCGAAATAAGAAATAGTGATGCACATTATTGTGTATTTTTCCGAGCGTATCAATTTCCTAATATAGCTCCCGTTCCCAAGCCATGGTCGCTTGGCCCCAAATTCTTTAGGAGCTTATTATGAAAAAATTCACTTTGATTGCTGCATCCATTTTAATGGCAAGCTCAGTTCTAGCGGCAAACCACTCTCCCCTTACCCTTGAGGTTTACAACGCCGACGGTAACAGCTTCCACGTAAACTCAACCTTGGTATACGGTGAGACTGACGCCATGGTTATCGACACTGGCTTCACCAAAGCTGACGCGATGCGCATTGCCGCTAAAGTGCTGGACTCAGGCAAAACACTTAAAACCATTTTTATCAGTCAAGCGGACCCAGATTACTACTTTGGCGCAGAGGCCTTACACCAACAGTTCCCTGATGCGCAGATCATCACAACGCCTGCGGTTCAAAAAATTATTAAAGAGAAATTGGCTGGAAAGCTGGCGTACTGGGGACCAAAGCTTGGCGCAAACGCACCGGTAAAACCAGTGATCCCTGTCGCGTACGATAAAGCATCATTAGAGCTAGAAGGTCATAAGATTGAAATCCGTGGTAACCATGGCACATCAGCACACCGCCCTTACCTATGGATTCCAGATAACAAAGCGATTCTGGGTAACGTAGCCGTGTACTCAAACGTACATTTGTGGATGGCAGATGCCGCAGACCAAACCGCCATCAATGCTTGGGAGCAGCAACTTAGCGAGATGCTTGCGCTTAAACCTCAAGTGGTCATTCCTGGTCACATGAAAGCAGGCACAAAGCTGAACGCAGACACTATTCGCTACTCGCAACAATACTTGCAGGATTTTCAGCAAGCGAAAAAACACAGCAATAACAGCGCTCAACTCATTGACACCATGTCAGCGAAATACCCAGAAGCTCAATTGCCAATCGCGCTAGAAATCGGTGCAAAAGTGCATACTGGTGAAATGTCATGGTAACCGTGCATTACTTCTTCGATCCCATGTGTGGTTGGTGCTACGGGGCATCACCACTCATCGAAGCCTTGATGGACACCTCTCAATTTAAGGTAGAGCTTCATCCCGGCGGTATGATTGAGAAACGCGCGATTGAATCTGAATTTCGTCAGCACATCATCAACAGTGACGCTCGTATCGTAACCGAAACCGGAGCAACGTTTGGTGAAGCATATCTGCAACGCGTGAAAAGCGAAGATGCGTTTGTTCTTGATTCTTATCTACCCACACAAGCGATCTTGAGTGCGGAGAAAATGGGGCTGAATCCATGGCACATGCTAAAGGCCATCCAATCTGCGCATTATCAGCTCGGGTTAAAAGTGAATGAAGCATCGACGCTCAAAGCCATTGCAGAATCGCTAGGTTTAACAAGTGATGCGTGGGAGCAAAACATGACGTTAAGCGAAGCCGAACTAGGTGAGAGAATTCGCACTAGCCGACAATTGATGCGCCAGTTGCACGTTGGTGGTTATCCAACCCTGATTGCAGAAGTAAATGGCGAGTACTTGACCTTGCCGCACTCGGCCTACTACGACAAACCGGCACAGTGGAAGCTTGCATTACAAAAACTGCAATAAACTCTTCCCCACTCGCTCTTGCCCTTAATCCAAGAGCGAGTGCCAACACCGACATGGCAATCCTGACTCAAACAGGTACAATCCTCGCTCGAATTTTTACTCGCGCGGATACCCACCATGCACTCGCCTGAACATTGTTTTACACGTTTTACTGCTGATACTTCTGACTATGAATTACCAACGCAGTTTACGTTTCCGTTCTACTACACGCCGCATCCTCTTTGCGTTGTGGCCGCAAAGCAATTGCAACAGCACTTATTAGCGCAAACCGACTTCGAACACGATTTTGGTTTGGTTAATGAAGAAACGGGGCGAGGCAAAATGTTTGGCGTATTGCTGGTAAAAAGCCCTCAAGGCGAGCTCGGCTTTTTAAGTGCGTTTTCTGGCAAAATTGCCGACCAAAACTTGATTCCAGGATTTGTCCCTCCTGTGTACGACATGCTGACCGATGAAGGCTTCTTCCGCGCAGAAACGGATGCCATCAACGCCGCCAATGCGGAGTACAAAACCTGTGCTGCGAATCCGGAATTGGCAGATCTTAAAGCGCAAATCCAAGCCGACCGAGCCGCTTATCAGCAAGAGGAGCAAACACAGCGCCAAGTGATGATTGATGGCCGCGCCGCACGCAAACGACAGCGCCAACAGGGCGAGCAAACGCTCAATGCCGATGATCTCAAAATCTTGTTGGATGAGTTGGGTCAACAAAGTGTCGCCGAGAAAAATGTTCTCAAATACTTAAAGCAAGCGTGGGATGAAAAGCTTGCAACCAAAGAAGCACGATTGGCCGAGTTAGAGCAGCAACTTGCTCACCTGAAAGAGCAGCGCAAGACGCTCTCCAACGCTTTACAGCACAAACTGCATAAACAATACCGCTTCCTAAACAGCCATGGCGAAACACGCGACTTGGTGGACATTTTTACGGACACCACAAACCCAATACCACCAGCAGGTGCAGGGGAATGTGCTGCGCCAAAACTGCTTCAATACGCGTTTAAACACGGATTCAAACCGCTGGCGCTGGCAGAATTTTGGTGGGGTGTGTCGCCAAAGTCTGAAGTTCGCCAACACAAAAAATTCTACCCATCGTGCAACAGCAAATGTCAGCCGATTTTGGGCCATATGATGCAAGGGCTGGATGTCGAACCTAATCCATTGGCGGAGAATTGGGCAGAAGACAAAGAACTAGAGATAATCTACCAAGACGACGCTATGGTCGTCGTCAACAAGCCCTCGGGCTTACTTTCAGTGCCTGGTAAAACTATCAAGGACTCTGCTTATACGCGCCTACAAGCGATGTACCCTGATGTGGAAGGGCCGTTTGTGATTCATCGTCTCGACATGGCGACCTCTGGCATTTTGGTGTTTGCCTTAACCAAGCGCGCGAACAAGGGTCTGCAAAAACAGTTTATGGCTCGCGGCGTACAAAAACGTTATATGGCACTGCTCGAAGGCGTATTAAACGAGCCGGAAGGGGAAATTTCACTGCCAATGCGTGGTGACCCCGACGACCGCCCACGTCAACTGGTGTGTTTTGAACACGGGAAACATGCGGAAACCTACTGGCAACTGATTGAAGTCAAAGATGGACGCAGCAAGGTATACATGTATCCGAAAACCGGGCGAACTCACCAACTACGTGTACACAGTGCTCATCACATGGGGTTAAACATGCCAATGGTTGGTGATGGTTTATACGGCGAAAAAGCGAATCGCTTACACCTGCATGCTGAGATGCTAGAGCTGGATCATCCATACAGCAAAGAGCGTATGGTGTTCAAAGCTGAGTGCGAATTCTAACGTCTTCCAGATTTTAAATAACAAAAAGGCACTGACTATCAGTGCCTTTTTTGGTTTCTAACAACAGAATAAGCGTGATGCGCGATACCGAAAACCGTTAGCTCACCTTAAACTTGGTCCACACCTGAGAACGCCAACGCCTTGCCATGATGATACCACGCACCCATTCATCGAGTGCGATTGCCATCCAAGCCCCTAAAACGCCATAACCCAAGTGGATGCCAAAGATGTAAGAGAAAAGCACGCCTAGTCCCCACATACTCAAAATCCCCATTTGCACTGGGAACTTGATGTCACCCGCGCCTTTGAGCCCCGCGATAAAGATCAGGTTAAACACACGTCCGGCCTCGAGCAAAATTGAGCCCATGACTAACGAACCGGCCAATGCGAGTATCTCTGGTTGATCGGTAAATACGCGCAGAATCTCTTCTCTAAACAGGTAAATCAGTGTGGTTGCCGCCGTTGATGCCACAAATCCCACTAAGAAGTAGATTTGTACGCGTTTTAAAATGCTGCTCACCCAACCTTTACCGATGTAGTAACCAGTCTGAATTTGCGCTGCCTGACCAATTGCCAACGCGAAAGCAAACGAGAAACGGGCAATGTTTTGTGCATAAGTGAAAGCCGCCAACGATGCCGTCCCCATTTGCACCACAAAGTACACAATGCAGATTTGCGCCACGTTGTAAGACAGCACTTCACCCGCGTTCATACCGCCGATTTTTAAGATCTTTTTGTAAATCTCTGCCGGTACTTGTTTCATAGTCGACATTGGTAGTTCAATGCTACTGCGAGCGAGAATAAACCATAACATTAACGTACCGATGACTTGGCTGACGACGGTTGCTATTGCTACACCTTGCACACCATACACAGGTAAACCGAATGGCTGGTAAAGCGCAATATAGTTACCAATGATGTTGAACACACCCGAGATCAAATTCACCACCATTGGGGAACGTGAATAACCATGACTACGCAGAATAGTTGTAAAAACAACGCCAATCGTAACGTTAAACGTCATCGCACCGCTTATCAGCAGATATTCATGAGCGTACTGCTCGACTTGCGCTTCCAAGCCGTAATACGGGAGTAGATACATCGCACCAAGCACGGCAATCACACTCAATAGCACACCGACGAGCACAGACAACGCAATACTCGCAACACCAACGCTCACTGACTCTTGCTCGCGTCCAGCGCCATTGTATTGGGCAATCAAAATCCCCGTACCGCTACTGACAAACGTCGAAACGATGATTAAAAAGAAGGTAATCTGCGTGATCACACCAACAGCGGATACGGCTTTGTCTGAGTAGCCACTCAGCATGAACACGTCACTGGTTCCTAAAGCCGTCCGTAGCAAAATTTCGACAAGAATTGGCCAAGCTAATGCCACGATGGACATTCGTTGGTTGATGTTTTGGCTTTTAGGCATGCTTGTAACCTTTCCTACAACTAAAAACTGCCTCACAATATTTGTGAAGCAGTTTAAAAATAGTGACTCGAACGAAGCTCGATATGAGGTTGTGATTTAGCGCGGATTCTAGTCGCATATTGGTCATAACGACAACAATATTTCGCCCTGTTTCGGAAAAATATTTCTAATGCATTTTCGAAACGACATATGCCTTGACGATACGTAGAGCAGAGATTGGTGAACAATACTCTCAATCAACGAGCACCGAACAGAATCAGGATAATCAATAGAAATGTGTCTAACTAGATACATTACTTTGATTTATCAGTCCAACCATATAGAGCCATGAAGAACCGTCATGAAAACCTGCATGCGCCACCATTCCTCTTTGAACACTCGCACCAAATCACACTGATGGCTTTGCACTAAAAATGACTGATATCACATTTGGAAACTTTGTTGTTCTATTTATCGCGAAAATACCGCCTAGAATAAGCGTACACGTTAATTAAGCAAGGATACATAATGTCGACATTGGCTGGGGCGCGCTTAGAAGAAATGGCGGACATCCGTTCAACAAGAAAAAAGAAAATTGTCTTTTTATGCTCCAGTATCGCCGCTGCCTGTTTAACTTATGGTTCCATTGCTCAATCACTTGAGAATAACTGGGGTTTAAGCTTTTTCCATGCTTTGTGTGCCTTGGCATGCTTAGCAATCAGTTATGTAATAAAAGTCCAGCGGCACCATCAATACGCCGACTTATGGCTAAGTGCTGTCTTAATGTTCGAAGGGTTATTGTTACTTCTGTATAACGACGCTCCGTCAGGCAAAATGTTATGGCTATATCCTATTGTCGCCACTCTGGTATTAATTAATGAGTTTAAGGTCGGTCTGTTGTTCAGTGGTACCTACATTTTACTGATCTTTTTTGGGGTCGCTTTTTTAGATCGACTGCCAGCAGCCACAGAAATCATAGAGCGGAGATTGATGCTGACCCTGATAGCGACCGCGTTTGTGTGTCACACGTTCTCGTATTACTACACGAAAGTCCTCAATTACATTCAAACACTGTATCGTGAGGGGATTGAGGAGTTAGCATATTTTGACCAGCTCACTGGGCTTGCCAATCGCTGGAGCTTTGAGACTTGGGCGCGCGCAAAGCTCGATGAAATCAAGCACTCATCTGATGACAGCATCACCGCATTGGTTTTTCTCGATATCGATAACTTCAAGCACATCAACGACACCTACGGGCACGATATTGGTGACCAAGTACTTCAAGCCTTCGCAACTCGATTAAAAAATAACATTCGCAACAAAGACAGAAAAACAGATAAACACGACTACTCCATCGCTCGATTTGCGGGCGACGAGTTTGTAATCATGCTTTACGATGTAAAAAGTAAAGATGACCTCGACAGCATCCTAAAACGGATCGTAAATCTGTTTCCGACAGGTTACCGAAGCTACGATATGATTAACGAGTTAACGATGAGTGTAGGTGCTGCTATCTATAAGCAAGATGCAAAGGATTTGTCTGAATTGACTCGATGTGCAGATAAAGCAATGTACGCAGCTAAACATACTGGTAAAAACCAGTACGCCTTTTATGAGCACTGCAATACGGAAGAACAGTCAACATCTGATGCACCAGCTGTACCAGAAGCTTGCTAATGACTAAGCGAACACATGCATCACCCAAAGCCCCACAACGAGGAATACGATTAACCACACTACTTGCAACGTTCTGTTCGGCTTGTCTTGCTGACGAGTGGGGTAATCTTTAAACGCACGGCCCTTCATTTTGCCCATTAAGCTCTTTCCTAGAGCACGTCGATAAAATTCACGTCTCTTATGAGCGGCATTGGCAACTTCGGTAAAGCGCTGTCTTTGCTCATTGGTGAGATCTTTGTCCTCGTAACGAGGAGGGAGATCAGAATGCTTGCGTTGTACTGCCATCACTTCCTCCCTGGTCGATGGGTACATTTTTATTAAGTATATACCCAAATAACCAAAAAGATGCGTTATAAGTGAAGCACATAGACGAAAAAACCACCCGAAGGTGGTTTTATGACGAGCAACAAATGAACGCTAGAAGTACTCACATAAATACGCAGTCGCTTCTTTCACTTGAAGCTCAAATGAAGAATTACCTTCCACTTCAAAAAACTCACCACTTTGATAAGTCGTCCAATCGCTCTCGCCAACACGCTTGACCACAAGCGCACCTTTTACAACCGTCATACGCTCTGGTGCTTGAGTACCAAACGTGTACTCACCAGGAAGCATCACACCAACGCTAACATCCTGATCTTTCTGGTTAAAGCCTAGTGATTTTACACTACCAGCAAAATAGCTATTTTCCTTAATATTCATTATTGGTTTCCTTATCAAAAGTCCGCTCTTTTTTACCTTGTTTCTTTCCGTTACTCAAGCTTTGAAAGCCATTAAACTCAACGTAATAACGCACATCCTTTGCTACTGAGCGAGAACCTCTTTTCACGAGGATTAATCAGGCGACCTAAACCGAGCAAGAAAAACTGCGAAGTAATGAATGTGAGCAAACAACAAAACCATCAATAAGATGTGTATCTGAATGTAAAAGTGGACATTAGATCATAGTTTCGTCGTCTCAATGGCGGGATTGTTTGTTTTTAAAAAGGAAGCTTTCCACCATGTTAAAAAAGTGGAGAAAATTAGATCTATGACGTACTCAACCCGCCGAAGGCGAAAAGCACGACAAGAACCAAAACTTTCATTTTTGGCTCGCCACCAATCCAAAATCCTCAAGAGTACATTTGTCTGCTTCGGGATGGGTCTGTTGACGTTTTTTGGCTATCAAATCCACCTCTCCTATCAAGACCACATTGATCCGGAAAAGGTGTACGGCGAATGGATTGAGATTGGCGCGCCACCCTACCAAACAGAACGTCTCGTTTTCACTGAAGATGGGGTATACCGAAACCATCGACTTATTACGACGGAATTTGAATTCGATGGCAAGGTCATCACGTTGAATACCGGATTAGGAAAGACCGCGTATCAGATCTCGGGCTCTCATCTTTCACCTCAAATACGCCGTATTGAGCCTCTTATTCCAGATCAGCGATTCATTCGTAAAGGATTTGAGCATACCGTTCAGGGCTCAGAAACCGGCGCAGCCTCTAAACGTCGTGCCGCGTTGAGTGAACACTTCAGCCGTGACTAATACGTCTTCACGGCTATTTTTCCTTTCAATTCTCTTTCTATATCAATGAAACAAAACCTTAATAAACAACAAAATAAGGTCTTCATCGCATTTAACTAACTCGTTACTGAGTAAACAATAATTTTAGTTTCTGCTGAGATTTTATAAATTATTGACTCAGTCTGACACTTTCTGTGTAACAGAGTGCGAGTTTTAGTTAAGTTCTCTCAAGTGCCTCGAAAACCGTCTTAATTTTTTTTGACGAAAAAAAACTCTCTGAAATGCTGAGTGTGATGCTTTTGCACGTGGAGTAAATCCAATCATCTTATCTGGTGCAAGAGCAGCCTATGTTCTAGGTAGAACATGAATCCAAGGATTGAGAGAGAAGTTATGATTCGATTTAACCTATGTGCAGCTGGAGTTGCTTTAGCGCTATCAGGTGCTGCAGTTGCGGCTCCAACCGCACCAAGTATCGATATGTACGGTTCCAACAACCTTCAGTTTTCTAAAATTGAACTCGCGATGGAAACCACGTCAGGCTACTACGACATGGTGAAATACCATGAGCAAGCGAAGATCACTGTTAAATTTAACCAGTGGAGTGGCACACCTGGTGACACTTACAACGTCTATTTTGATGGTGTAAAAGTAGCAAGCGGCCCTATCACTGGTAGCCAAACGACAGCTTCGTTTGAATACGGCCAAGGTGGCTTATACCAAATGGAAATCGAAGCATGTGATGCGACAGGTTGTGCGAAAAGCGCACCAGCTGAAATCACGATTGCAGATACCGATGGTTCTCACCTGAAGCCACTAACGATGAATGTTGATCCAAACAACAAAACCTACAATACCGATCCAAGCGTCGTGATGGGTACGTATTTTGTTGAATGGGGCATCTATGGCCGTGACTACACAGTCGATAATATGCCGGTCGACAACTTGACTCACATCCTTTACGGTTTTATCCCAATTTGTGGCCCAAATGAGTCTGTGAAGTCTGTTGGCGGCAACAGTTTCAACGCGCTACAAACTGCTTGTACAGGTGTGCCTGATTATGAAGTCGTTATCCATGACCCTTGGGCTGCTTATCAGAAGAGCTTCCCACAAGCTGGTCATGAATACAGCACGCCTATCAAGGGTAACTACGCAATGCTAATGGCATTGAAACAACGTAACCCTGATCTAAAAATCATCCCATCGATCGGTGGTTGGACACTGTCTGACCCATTCTTCGATTTCGTGGACAAGAAAAACCGTGACACATTCGTCGCATCAGTTAAGAAGTTCCTGAAAACTTGGAAATTCTACGACGGTGTTGATATCGACTGGGAATTCCCTGGCGGCGGCGGTGCAGCAGCCGATAAGGGCGACCCTGTAAACGATGGCCCAGCATACATCGCACTGATGCGTGAACTGCGCGTAATGCTTGATGAATTAGAAGCTGAGACAGGCCGTACTTACGAGCTAACGTCCGCTATCGGTGTCGGTTACGACAAGATTGAAGACGTAGACTACGCAGATGCAGTTCAGTACATGGATTACATCTTCGCAATGACTTACGACTTCTACGGTGGTTGGAATAACGTTCCTGGTCACCAAACTGCGCTTTACTGTGGTTCATTCATGCGTCCTGGTCAGTGTGACGGTAGTGGCGTTGATGAGAACGGCGAACCGTACAAAGGTCCTGCTTACACAGCAGATAACGGCATCCAACTTCTTCTTGCTCAAGGCGTTCCTGCAAACAAGCTAGTACTTGGTACAGCAATGTACGGTCGTGGCTGGGAAGGCGTAACTCCAGATACGCTAACCGATCCAAACGACCCAATGACAGGTACTGCTACAGGTAAACTGAAGGGCAGCACAGCGCAAGGTGTTTGGGAAGATGGCGTAATTGACTACAAAGGCATTAAGTCATTCATGCTAGGTGCAAACAACACTGGTATTAACGGCTTCGAGTACGGCTACGATGCACAAGCTGAAGCACCATGGGTATGGAACCGTACTACGGGCGAGTTGATCACATTTGATGACCACCGTTCAGTGCTAGCAAAAGGTAGCTACGCGAAGTCTCTTGGTCTTGCTGGTCTATTCTCTTGGGAAATTGACGCGGATAACGGTGACATTCTAAACGCGATGCACGAAGGTATGGCTGGTGGTGTGGTTCCTCAACCAAACCGTAAACCAACCGCAGCCGCTGGCGCAGATCAATCGGTAACAGGTCCTGCAAATGTGGTTCTAGATGGCAGCCTGTCAAAAGACTCTGACGGCACCATCGCAAGCTACGCTTGGGAACAAGTATCTGGCACAGCAGTGGTACTAACAGGTGCAAACACAGCGAAAGCAAGCTTTGATGCAGCAGAAGTTACTGTTGAAGAGCAATTAACTTTCAAGCTGACGGTGACTGATAACGAGGGTGCAACGGCATCTGACCTCGTTGTAGTAACAGTGAAACCAGCAGGTGTTGTTGACCCAGTGAACAGCGCACCAGTAGCACAAGTTGTTGCTCCAGCAACAGCAAACGCTGGTGACGTTGTGGTTGTAGATGCATCTGCGTCTAGCGATGCAGACAACGATACCCTGACATTCAACTGGACTCTACCTCAAGGTCTGAATGCAACGGTTGAAGGCTCTAAAGTCACGTTCACTGCTGCGGAATACCCGCAAGACACAAGCTTAAGCTTCACTGTAAGTGTGAGCGACGGTAAAGCGTCTTCATCGGCAAGCGCGACAGTGGTTGTTGCACAGCACACAACCGATCCGAACCCTGGTACTTGTGACAACGCATGGGATGCGAGCGCAGTGTACACAGGTGGTAACCAAGTGACTCACGCAGGTAAAACGTGGGAAGCGAAATGGTGGACTCAGGGTGACGATCCTAGCCAATCTGGCGAATGGGGCGTTTGGAAAGAAGTTGGCGTAGCTAACTGTAACTAATTTCAGCCTTGCAGACGTTCTGCTAAATAAACAAAGGACAGCTTCGGCTGTCCTTTTTGGATTTAACCTCTTAACGAGGAGAGCAACACCAGAGACGAAAAAGTCTGAGGTGTTACTTTCAAACCGAATTAGCGCAAAACGGAGCGAATCAATCAGTAAAAGTAAGGGTTACCAAGCACTATCGAGCAAACGGTCAAAACTACTGAAGACTTGCTCACACTTCATCACTCGACCATGCCCCTGACCTTGTGTTGTCACTAACTCAACGTTTTTAATCTCTTCAGCCGCTTTTGCCGAGACACTGTATTTGGTGAACTTGTCTTGCTCATCATGAATAATAATGGTGTGAGACGGACGCTCAGACAAACGCTTCATCGGATCAATGGACTGTAACGGATAACCAAATTGGTCTTCAACTTCTGAAACCACAGCATTAAAAAGCTTCATCGAGTAACCGGAACGTGCAATGCTACCGAATAAGTTCTCTACGTAATTTAATACCGGAGCAATAAGCAGCAAAGGCTTGTTTTCTAACTTACTGTGCCTACACTCAAGAGCAGAAGCGGTGCCCATGCTGTGCCCAACTAGGCCAACAATATCCTCGACCGTATCCAACACATCTTCTAATCCTCTGACAAACCCCGGAATGTGCCCATACTGCCCCTCACTCTCACCATGTGCCGGATGATCGTACGCCAAAGCAGTAAACCCTTTCGACGCAATATGTTCCATCAGTGGATAAAACTGACTTGCCGTTCCAGACCAACCATGAGTTAGCACCCAAATAGGTCCAGATCCCAAAGTATAGGTTTTGATGATGCCTGCATGCCCTTTAATTTCACCTTTGATAAGCCCTTGAGGTTCTATATTTTTAGGTTGCGTACGAGCAGGTGTCAGAAGAAGCTTGCGCGCGGTCTTCTTTGCATGTGACGGGGCCAGTGTATGGTGTAACCGAGTACTAATGTTCACCAAACTGCGCTTAATACTGAAACGTTGCGATGTATTAAAGTAAATTTTTTCACTCATAATCATGTCCTTAACTATCAGCTTTGCACAAAATAGAACGGTCGTGCTTTTTACGCTGATAAGAAAGAGCGAACTCAGCCGCTCTTTGTGATTTTATGTCTACGAATCTGGGAAGCGAATAACCGATATTAGCCTTTCCAGCGAGAAAATAAGTTGTCGATCCCTTGCCAAAACAGACGCAAGCTTTCTTGCTCACCTTTAATTGAGTAAAAAACATGCGCACTCAAATAGAGACCGTACAAATCAAACGTTGCTTGGCGTGTATCTAAGTCTGCTGCAAATTCTTGCTTCTCTTTGCCTTTCGCTATTTGGATCTCCAAATAACTCAGCCAAGTGTCTATGGATTTACGCAGTCCGGCCTGAAGCGGGCAATCTTTATCTGCCGTATCATTCCAAGCGTCAAGAAACATACAACTTCCTTGGAATGCGTGATTCCAAGTCATCCAAGAGTCGAGCAACCCTCGAATTTTACGCTCGATATTGCCATCCCCGAGTTCTCGAGCAGGCTCAATAACCCGATCAGCGAACACTTTATTGGCGTGATCAAGCACCGATAGCTGTAAATTCAACTTCGAATTAAAGTGGGCAAACAGACCACTTTTCGACATACCGCATTGCTTGGCTAACTCTCCAATCGTAAGACTTTCTAATCCGTCTTCGCTGGCGATCTCAAAAGCCCGCTGCAGAATAAACTCTTTTGTCACTTTTCCTTTTTGCATAGTCTTATTTTTAGCACGATCGTTCTTTTTTGCAATCTCGAGTTAACTGGTCTAACCATTATTCAGTGCTATTTTCGACTCACGAATCAGGTATTGATTGCGTTAATAGGTTAATAATTAAGAAGTTTGAAGTAAGTCTTAATTTTCAAAACAGCTTCAATGTAAGCGCAAGTCTGTTGACTTTTTCACGTATTACTTCAGTAACAACCTGCTATTTTCACCTAAGTTTTTTATTTAGGTAAACAATGTAATGGCAAAGAAACAAAAAATAGCCAGCTTAGAGTTTGCACGTATCATTGCGATGCTTGCGATTGTGGGTTTGCATTGCCAGATGGCACTGACGTACTGGCAGTGGAATGGGATACCATGGGTTGGCTATATGCTCAACCAACTGGCTCGTTTTGCTGTTCCGCTGTTCTTTCTCATCTCGGGTTATCTAATCCAGCCGAAGTTGAGTCATTCACCTATCGATACTCTTAAGAACTACGCCAAACCGTTAATGAAGGTTTGGCTCATTTGGAGCATGATCAGTTTACTGATGCCATTCCAATGGCAGACGGTCGCTGAGGCTGGGTATCTCGCCGAAAGGCAAGGTTATTGGGGGTACTTAATGTCAACCCCGATCAATTCACTCATCGAAGGCGGACTCGTTCATCTGTGGTTTATTCCGGCTCTGGTCATTGCCGTAGCGTTAATTGCCTTTCTCGTGCATATCAATATGGCGCAACTGATACTGCCAACCGCAGTATTGCTATACATATACGGGGCCTTTGCTGGCAGTTACGCGACCATTACCGACCTGCCAGCGCCTTTCTTTACTCGTAACGGGCCTTTTTTCAGCACGTTGCTAGTTGCTCTAGGCTATTTCGCACGAGAAGTGCAGTGGCGGTGGTCGCGAAACAATACGGTTCGATGCATTATTCTTGGCATGGCACTGCATTTTGGTGAAGCTTACTGGCTGATGCAACATGACATCGCTTTCAACTCGCACGACTTCCTATTCGGTACCGTTATCTGGGCTGTAGGTGTCTTTATGTGGCTTTTGGCTCACCCTCATTTTGGCGACATGCCTTGGATCTTCAAACTATCTCCTAGCGTGTTAGGGATATATGTTAGCCATCTGCTTATCATAATTGTCATGATGAATGTCGCTGGATTTATCGGGCTGCAACACCTCGCGAAAGATGTGTTTATTTATCCTGCAACGATTGTTGCAACCATACTGCTTGTGAAAGCAATCGACGCTTCACCGTTGAAAAAATGGCTCCTACGCTAAATGCATTCAGCTCTAGATATAGCTATCTTTAACTCAAAAGGATTAGAGCTAGCCAGTTAAAAATGAGATTTCTCTCTCACTGACCAATTTTTGACTTTCTAATCCTTCAGAATTTGCTTTCACTCACAAAAAACATTGTTCATTTCCTTTAAATTGGCTCGACTATTACAACATTGCTCATTAAACGGAGGCTGTATGTGGGCAGGTCAAGGACTCGTTCCTTTTTTAGAGATTAGTCACTGGTTAACTTACGGTTTATATGCCGCTGCGGTTTTATTCGGCGCAGCAAGCATTGCGTCACTCAGAAAATAGTGGCGCACACTATCATTTCCTAACTCCTACTGTTAATTCGAGCTCTCTCACAACTAACTCATTCATTTGTGGCTAATATTTCTCCAACCAGACAAAGGAGAAATGTATATGCCAATCTATCCAATTGTGGCTTTCTGCTGTTTGTTGTTCTCTAGCGCCACCTTTGCTGCATCAACCAATGAACTGAACCTTGTTAATTCTGGTGTCGGTTACGCGGCTCTGATTATCTTTTCGATCGCTTACATACTGGTTATGTTGGAAGAGTATCTGAAAATGAGAAAATCCAAGCCAGTGCTGCTCGCTGCAGGATTAATTTGGATTCTGATTGGCTACACCTTTGCTCAACACAACCAGCCTGAAATCGCCAAATCCGCACTAGAACACAACTTGTTGGAATATGCCGAGTTGCTGCTGTTTTTGCTCGTGGCGATGACCTACATCAACGCAATGGAAGAACGCAAACTCTTCGACGCCTTACAAGCGTGGATGGTCGGTAAAGGTTTTGGATTCAAAAAGTTGTTCTGGCTGACGGGGTTTCTCGCTTTTGTCATTTCACCGATTGCCGATAACTTAACTACGGCCCTATTGATGTGCGCTGTAGTGATGAAAGTCTCTGGTGATAATCCTAAGTTCGTCAATCTTGCTTGTATCAACATTGTTATCGCAGCCAACGCTGGCGGTGCATTCAGCCCATTTGGGGATATTACAACCCTGATGGTGTGGCAAGCCGGTCATGTCAGCTTTGCTGAGTTCATTCCGTTGTTTGTACCGTCATTAGTGAACTACTTGGTTCCCGCATTTTTGATGTCACTTTTTGTTCCAAACACAAAACCGAATACGATTCACCAACACGTTGAGCTAAAACGCGGGGCAAGGCGTATTGTCGCGTTGTTCATTTTGACGATTGCCACCGCAGTCTCTTTCCATGCTGTGCTGCACTTCCCACCCGTTATGGGCATGATGATGGGCTTGGCGTACTTACAGTTTTTCGGATATTTTTTGCGCCAAACTCTCAAACACTCACTCGCAAAAAAAGCAGCTATGGCAATTGCCAATGGCGATGATCAGGCATTGAAGCGCTTAGGCTCAGTGGTTCCGTTTGATGTGTTTCATCGTGTGTCTCGAGCCGAATGGGACACCTTGTTGTTCTTCTACGGTGTTGTAATGTGTGTTGGCGGTTTAAGTTTACTTGGCTACCTCGAACTGGTTTCAAACGTCATGTACACGCAATGGAACCCAGTCTGGGCAAACGTAATGGTTGGTGTCCTATCTGCTATCGTCGATAACATTCCGGTTATGTTTGCTGTACTGACCATGGAACCAAGCATGTCGATGGGCAACTGGCTACTGGTCACATTAACCGCAGGTGTCGGGGGCAGTTTGCTTTCCATTGGCTCCGCGGCAGGCGTCGCTTTAATGGGAGCCGCGCGTGGACAATACACCTTCTTTGGCCACCTAAAGTGGGCTCCCGTCATCGCCTTGGGTTATGCCGCCAGTATTGCGGTACACTTGTGGATGAATAGCGGTTTATTTACTTAAAAACACCTAGAATTAGTCACTTAACTTGCAATGTAACCTAACGGTCGGATGGATGGTTAACGCCATCCATCACTTCAATCGCTCCCAACTCATATGGGTTGACGCCCTCTAAGCAGCCGACATTATAGCCATACTCACTCGGGTCAGAACGACGCTGATGGTGCGTATAAATACCGCACTCGCCACAGAAAAAGTGCTTCGCAGTGTGTGTATTAAATTGATACTGCTTCAAGACTTCTTCGCCTTGCACAATACGAATACCGTTCAAAGGTACAGACGCGACAATCGCGCCACGACGTCGACACATAGAACAGTCACACCGTCTCGGCTTCTCAATACCATTGGGTAACGCCAGTTCCAGCTCAACTTTTCCACAGTGACAACTCAGTCGATGTAATGTGCTGATTTGGGTGTTGCCAACTTTCTTAATCATAACTTTTCCTTGTTGTTTTTCTATCTGTGTACATTATGTTAAACAGGTTAATATCATCATAATCTCGTCCAAAAACTCGACATCCATCACTTTTCGCGACATTTTATTGGCCGATTTGTTAGTTGCTATTTTGGCGATTGTCTATCGCGTCCGTGAGACGTGTTATCTCCGGCGCGGTTTTTAAACCAAGGAAATTAATTTATGGACAAAGATCATAGCCTAAGAGAGAACCTCTTGGCTCTGACGCTCGGCAGTGCGTTGGTGTCACTTGGGGTGATATTTTTTAGCAAAGTAGGATTGCTCACTGGCGGTACGGCTGGTTTGGCGATCTTCCTAACCAAAGTGAGTGACTTCAGTTTTGGTCAGATATTTTTCGCTCTTAACCTCCCTTTTTATATTTTATCTGTGATGCGCATGGGTTGGCGCTTCACTATCAATACCTTTATTGCGGTTTCGATTGTCTCTTTTGCGGTCGATCATCTGCATCATGTGATTGAGATTTCACGAATCGAACCTTTCTATGCGGCACTTTTGGGTGGTGGGCTGATTGGAATCGGTATGTTGGTAATTTTCCGTCACAAAATGAGTTTGGGTGGCTTTAACATTCTAGCGTTGTACCTTCAGGAACGTTTTGGAGTTCGAGCGGGTAAAGTTCAAATGGCGTTAGATTGTGCCATCGTGGTGATGTCACTGTTGATTGTAGATGTGCACCTTATCGCTCTATCTGTTCTAGGTGCCATCGCTACGAACTTGATTTTGGCGATGAACCATAAACCAGGACGATACCAAGCAAAAGCGCAAGCAGCATAATCATCGCTGCATAGTCAACAACCCTAAAGCCCCCAGCCAGTCGCTCGGGGCTTTTTTCATTCAACGCTAAGATCACGTCAACGAGCTCGTTTTGCAGTGCTGCTGCATCTCTTCATCCAATTTAGCTTTATATTTCTGGCTAAGATGGAAGTGTACTTGCATCAGCAAGTCATGTGCGTGGAACAGCTCAAGCGCGTCGCTACCATGTTGCTGACAAATATCTTCACAGCGCTCAGCATGCACTTTGGCTTCTTGCGGTTTATCCGCTTTAAGCAAGCTCATCGCTAAGCGATACTCTGCGCGCTCTTCTTGCATCCAACCCCCAGCCACTTTCCAATAGTCTAGCGCGAGTGTTGCTGCTTCTAACATCTTCGATTTTTCCATGGACGTGCGCTCAGCCAGCGCTTCGTACTGACATGCTAAGTTGTTTGCAGTGATCGCTATAGCGCGCGCTAATGGCCCTTCTGCATCGTTCGGCGTCATTCCTAACGCTGCTTTCACCAACCATTGACTCGCCAGTTCAAGCTGAGCAAGTGCAGAAAGTTCATTCGAAATCAAAGCGTAAACTCGGCGTTGTTCTTGCTCTTCCAATAATTCCATATTGTCAGTGCCATCTACGAAATAGCGCGCAACGGCAATACTGCGTTGAAATGCCAAACTCTCAGCAACCTTGCGTTCATCAAAGTGCTCTAAACAAGTAAGAAACTGTTCTGGGCACTGGAGATGCCCAATAGCGGTATGCAGCATCAATGCGAATATTCGCTCGATTTGGGTAACGTCTTCCACCTCGCTCAGAGCCGTTTCTAGCTGAGCATAAACTTGTTCGGGATTTTCCTCGTGATGCTGCCAACACTCACTCATGAAGGCATCAAAATCCGTTTTGAAAGGCATGTCCTTATTGTCCTTTTTCTATTCGTATAACGAATATGAAACTCTACACTATCGTTACCCCTGTGTAGCACGCTTAATCCCAATATGAGAATCGCCTCACTTAAAGCGGTGTACCTTGCTCCAGCGCGAGCAAACGTTGCTTGCGCTCCACTCCACCTGCATACCCAGTCAGTTTTCCGCTTTTGCCAATAACGCGATGACAAGGTACCACGATAGAAATCGGATTCTTCCCGTTTGCTAACCCAACAGCACGCACAGCTTTAGGGTTACCTATCGCATTCGCGAGATCTTGATAGCTCCACGTTTCCCCATATGGAATGGTCGTTAGTGCCTGCCAAACTTGATTTTGAAAATCAGTGCCTGTCGCTGCAAGGGGCAAGTCGAATTCGTTGCGCAGACCAGCAAAGTATTCATCCAGTTGGGTGACAGCTTGGCGCAAGACCGGATACTGCTCGTCTCGCACCCCCAGCTCACTCGGCTTAGTGGTGCATGTTTCAAACCAAATGCCAAGTAAGCCCTCAGCGTTCGATTGGATAGTCACCGTTCCTAGTGGACTCGGCATTTCGGTATAAAATGTTTTCATGATTGATTCCATAAGTGAAACGTCGCGTAGCTTCCCCAAGGGGCCGCAGTGTGCGTATTCAGTGATGGGTAACGCTGCATCGCCTTTTTCACCACTAAGTCTTTATCTAGAAAGCAATCGGGTTGAGATTGCCCTCGCAGTTGAGCATAACTGACAGTCCAAGGTCCAATGCCTTTCAAAGCTAGCCACTGTTGGGGGTCAGCTTCTGAGTTGTCCTGCATAAACTGGGCGAAGCGCACTAGCGTCTCTTTACGGCTTTGCGGCATGCGCAAAAAGCTCACGTCGGCGTTCGCAATATCACTGGGAGTCGGGAAAAAACGTTTTTCTGACTCTCCACTAAGTGTGGCCACCAATAAGTTAAGTTGACCAATCGCAGCTTTAACCGACACTTGCTGGCCTAAAATCGCTCTAACCCCTGCTTCCCATGCACTCCATACACCAGGAATACGAATACCTTTACTCGACACGAGCCCAGGCGCAACATACTCCAAATGCTGCTCAACAGTACAAATATCAGCGTCAAGATCGAACATACGACGAATGTCAGACACCAAGTTTTGCAGCTTCGTTACGTCTTCAATTTCAAACGCCAGTTCTAAGTATCCTTCACCTTTTGTCGCTTTAAACCAGGCTTTGCTGTTATCCAAAAAAACGTTGCGCTGATAACTCTCATCCCTCACCTGCTCGACCCCCTCAACCGCTCGTAAACGATAGAAGTCCAACATGTGCGACCAATTCAACTCACCTCGATAAGGTAAGGCAATTCGATTGCAACCCGCACCATCAAACTCTTTACGGCGTACTTGAGAAGGCGTTAGTTTGAGAAACTTTTGAAAAGCATCGTTAAAGCGGCGCGTACTGTTAAAACCTGACGCAAACCCCACGTCGGTGACCGACATAGAGCTGGAGTGAAGCAACTGTTTGGCGAACATTAGTTGCTGATATTGCGCATACTGCTTGGGTGACATACCTAGATACTGCTCAAACAACATACGTAAGTAACGGTCAGAAATCCCAACACGCTCAGCCAACTCAGACACCGAATGGTGATGCAACTCCCCTCTATCAATTAACGAAATCGCTCGTTGAAAGGTCGTCTCGACACCTTTCCATGCCCAAGATCCAGGCGCGCTGTCAGGTCGACAGCGTAAACACGGACGGTACCCTGCTTGAAGGGCTTGCGTCTTATCAGCGAAATACTCAACATTTTCTTCTTTAGGCAAATTTGCCGGGCAAATCGGACGACAAAAGATTCCCGTTGTTTTTACCGCCACATAAAATCGCCCATCAAAACGACTGTCTCGCGCGACTCGCGCCTTGTGACACTGCTCGAAGGTCAGTGAGGTATAGGGGTGAATAAACATAGTGCTTTCCTTGCTCATGCCTTTTGTCATTTATTGTTCATAGGCATCGTTCAATATAGTGTTATTGTAGCTTGCTTAAGCGCCCACAATTAGCCACTTTCGGAACTCAATATTGAGATTTATTGGCATTAGCGCTTTTGTACACTAAAGTTAGATCCAGAACATCACAACAACGTCGGCTAAAGGGAATTGGCATGGACTTACATACTTGCGTAATTGTATTAAGAAACCAAAAGGTTATTACCAGTAAATCCGTAGATCATTCTATTGGAATTATCGAAAGAGACTCAGATAACGAGATCTCAGAAATTCAGATTAATGCGACGGATGGACGTAATATTCGAACTTATCACTACAACAATGTAGAGGAGTCATTAGAGAGCTTAATGAACCTCTGACGGTTTTCTTTAACACACCTTTCTCCCTTGTTAAAAGCGAAAGCAATAGAGCACAGTACATGTGCTCTTTTTTTTGTTTAACAGCAAAAATGTTTATCGAAAATAATGACAGACCTTGATTTAAAACAGACAATAATCGGCAAATAAACACCCGAATATAAAAATCAAGACATTGATTTAAATAAAAACCAATCATTCAATTTTTTAGAACGAGTTTATCAAAATCCTCCCGTTATTTTTATGCTCGCCTCTACCTAAACTGTTCTCAACAGCACGGGAGCACACGCTTCCCACTCATTGAAAAGAGTCAGAGGACAGAATCATGAAAGCACTATTACAGAAAATTACCACATCAAACGCAGGTTACAGCGCACTATCACTTCGCGTTCCAATCGGCATTATCTTTATGGCGCACGGCGCACAAAAACTATTTGGCTGGTTTGGTGGCTACGGCCTAGAAGGCACAGGTCAGTGGATGGCATCTATCGGTTTAGGTCCTGGCGTACTCATGGCGTTACTTGCGGGCAGCGCAGAGTTCTTTGGCGGCTTGTTCATTTTACTTGGTCTGCTAACTCGACCAGCAGCGGTTGCTTTGGCGTTCACGATGGTGGTAGCGATATTCTCTGTCCACTTTGAAAATGGCCTATTCATGGCAAACAACGGTTACGAGTTTGGCTTAGCATTACTGGCAGCAAGCGTTTCTCTGGCGTTCTCTGGCGCAGGTAAAGCAGCGTTAGATAACTTTTTAAACAAAAAGCTCTCTTAAGGAGGCCTTATGATTACGGTAAGACATGCAGCAGACCGAGGTCGAGCAAACTTTGGCTGGCTTGATAGCAAACATACGTTTTCTTTTGGTAGCTACTACGATCCTCAACAAATGGGCTTTTCCGAGCTGAGAGTCATTAATGACGATGTAGTCAAGCCTGGCGCGGGTTTTGATACACATGGCCACCGTGATATGGAGATCATCAGCTATGTGTTGGAAGGTGTTATCGCACACAAAGACAGTGAAGGTAACGTCAAAACACTACCTGCAGGTGAATTCCAACTCATGTCGGCAGGGAAAGGGATTTACCACAGTGAGTACAATGCATCGAACCAAGATACGCTGCGGTTTCTACAGATTTGGATTCAACCGAACACATTTGGAACCAAACCAGGTTATCAGCAAAAAGATTTTGGTCGCAATCCTGGGTTAACGACTATCGCAACTCCAACTGGAGAAAACGGCACGCTACTTATTAAGCAAGATGCGACTTTGCATCAGTTAATTCTTGAGCCAAGTAGCGAACTAAACTTTGAGATTGAGTCGGGCCGAAATCTATTCATCCATCAAGTGACTGGGAGCCTTAGTGTCGACAATACCACTTTGACGGCTGACGACGGCGCGAAGATTGAACACCAGAGTAAGGTTGTTTTGCGCAATACATCAAACGAAAGCACAACAGCCCTGTTGTTTGACTTACCATAACTATCGATTCATCGAGATAAAAACAAAGCCGCCTTGATTTCTCAAGGCGGCTTTTTCGTTTTTCTGACTTTTCATTCAACGCTATTCGTCGGAAGTGCCAGAACCAATTTGCTGAAAACTGTAAGCGGTCAGTGGATCGATCTCTTTGACAATTTCTTCCACTTGCTTAATCGCGTCTACAGACGAGCTAGCTTTACGATAGCTCAAATAGATAGGGCGACACCAATCTTCTACTCCAGGCACCTTGTGAAGCTGCCCATTAGCGATAAATGGCTCCACGAGAGAGATTGGTAAGTACGCGGCTCCACCCTTCTCTAAAATAAAGTCCAATGCGATACGCGCTGTTGAAGTGCGTAAATATGGAGCCGGAATCTTAGGGTGACGTTCAGAATGCTCTGAGGAGAAACGCGTCCCCCAGTCAACGTACACATATTTGTTTTCGAAAACGGTGTCTAAAGAATCTTTCTCAGTTGATACCAGAACGAGAACAACATCCGCCACTTTTTTACAGTTAAGCTCATCAGCTTTGATCTGATCGAACGCAAATGCCATATCTAACGTGCGCTCTAGCAAGCTACGACTGAGCATCTCACGTCCCATCACTTCTGCCATGAAGCCATAACCACCAAACGAATCTGTGACGACACTTAAACAATTCTGTAAATAAGCGTCCCAAATGTTTGGCGTGCCACCTAACGTTAGTTGCAGCGCTTTGCCATCTTCAAGCGATAATTCTAGCTTCGCTTGTTGCAATGTAGTGACCATTACCTCGGCATAGCTGATTAAGCGCTCACCTGCAGAGGTCAACTTTATGTTATTTCGATCACGAATAAACAATTGCGTATCGAAGTAACTTTCCAATTGTTTGATACGTGCGCTCACAGCGGCTTGGGTAATATAAAGGTTCTCAGCAGCACGTCCGAAGTGACGAACTCTTGCCAGCTCTAAAAATGTTCGAAAGACTTTTACATCCATAAACCATCTCCTGGTTAATATAAAACCAGATTAACAACTAATTAAAATCATGACGACAAAAAAGTTTTGTTTTTCTTTTGTTAGATTTAAGCCTAATTTTCGCCGTAAGTTCACTACATTCATCAATAACGGTTACAGAGGCTGTTGACATGTCTGACACTGAATTCCGTCATGGCAAAAAACGTTTTTACGATAACGTAAAATTCCCACGCGGCTTTGCAAAGTCTGGCGATTTTACTCTTTCAGAAGAGGAAATCCTAACAATTTATGGGGATACAATGCTTGGCTTAGAGTCAGGCGAATTAACACCTGAAAACAGCGAAGAGAAACACTTCATCAAGGTGTTAGAAAACCCGGGCAAAGCAAAAACAAAACTTGAGCGTACGTGGCTAAAGTACACCCAACTTGCTCGTGGTCGCAAGCGCTTCCATACGCTAAATGGTCGTAACAAGCCTGACGCCACAGAAGAATACATTGAAGAGAGTTTGGTTGAAGACGATTAATAACCAATAACCTAGTTCTCGCCTTTTTCTAGCAGTAGGCGAAAGCTCGTTTGACTTTACTGAGCGAGCAAGACAAGCTCATTTCTTCTCCTAAAGCCCAAGGGGGCATTCTCCCAAGGGCTTTTTTAATATTTGGGTGATAACCGTTTACTTGGCGAGCGTCGCAATCTTTTTCAGAAAGCTCTCTTTCAAATGCTCTTGGTCATATTCCAAGTGATAGGTGTTGTGGAAGCCAATTTTTAGCTCAACACCATTCCCTCTCAAGAAAACGTTGTACCCATCGTAGTCAGAAAACGCTTCTACACCTTCATACATTTTACCAAATTCGGTTGGCGTACCGTTGTTCATCACACATTCGTAAGCCTGTAGTACTTTGCTCGGATCTAACTCATTTTTCATACCGAATTCCTCACTGGTTTACACATTTCAATTATGGTTAAAGAATGAGCGCCATGCCATATCTAACCCATAATATTTGAAGTTCGTGTGCGATTTCGCACTCTGTAGGTTATTAAAAAACAAGGTTAAGTGCGAAGTCAGAACTTAATTTAGATCATAAATTTTATCTATTGATTCGTCAGTTTCATAATGCAATTTCTTTGTAAAAAATCGTCTTATAAAAGCATTTAGATATAAAAATCGTCGACAAAAACAACATTGGTTAAAGAAAAAGCAAAATTTTGACCTAAAACAATAGCAGTTCGCCATTACTTATTTTATAATGCGAATTAATGTTTCAGTACATCGTCAATTCCAATAACTAGGGGCACAAAATGAGACTTATCCCGTTAACTCGAGCAGCACAAGTAGGTAAGTGGGCAGCTGCGCATATCGCTAAGCGTATCAACGACTTTAAACCTACTGCTGAGCGTCCATTCGTTCTGGGTCTACCAACTGGTGGCACTCCTCTAGCAACCTACAAAGCCCTAATCGAGCTTTACCAAGCCGGCGAAGTCAGCTTCAAAAACGTCGTGACTTTTAACATGGATGAGTACATTGGCATCCCTGCGGATCACCCAGAATCTTACCGCTCGTTCATGTACAACAACTTCTTTAATCACATTGATATTCAAGAAGAAAATATCAACCTACTGAACGGTAACACAGACGATCACGACGCAGAATGTAAGCGTTACGAAGACAAAATTAAGTCTTACGGCAAGATCAACCTGTTCATGGGCGGCGTGGGTAACGACGGTCACATCGCGTTCAACGAGCCAGCGTCATCTCTTTCTTCTCGTACTCGCATCAAGACCCTCACTGAAGACACTCGCATTGCGAACTCTCGCTTCTTTGACGGCGATATCAACCAAGTGCCTAAATACGCGCTGACTATCGGTGTTGGTACGCTTCTAGACTCAGAAGAAGTGATGATCTTGGTCACTGGCCATAACAAAGCTCAGGCACTTGAAGCAGCCGTGGAAGGTTGTGTAAACCACCTATGGACAGTTTCTGCTCTTCAACTTCACCCTAAAGCGGTGATCGTATGCGACGAACCAGCTCAACAAGAACTGAAAGTGAAGACAGTGAAGTACTTCTCTGAGCTAGAAGCAGAAAACATCAAAGGCTTTTAACCCATAGGATGGCAGCCTAGAAACACACTAAAAATACAAAACCCGTGTTGAACACGGGTTTTTTCTTATCTGAACAGCGGGCTTAAGTCGTCAATAAGCTTTAATACCAAACTGACGAAGACGCTTAGGAAGCACTTCATCCAACTTGTCTAGTTCACTCGGTTCGACTTCGATAAGATTGAAATGATGCTGCTCATAAACAGTACGAATGGTCTCACGGTCGGCCTGAGCCATCTCCCCATCGTCACTTCCCCAAAATTGCAAATAGACTTTGCCACCTGGCAAGTAAAAATCGCTAGTGACATCTTGGTCAATCGGCAACTGACGCTCATAAGCGTGCACAACACCAGCCAAGTACAGCCAGTTGTCGATGAGCAACTCCCCCTTAGAGCGCACGTAATGCCCATCTAATGTTCGGTGCTTGGCTTCAAATTTTTGGCGAAAGCTTGAGTACGATTTATCCGTAGAATGTGACTCCGCGTCTTGCCCTAAAAACTCAATGACAGACTGCTTAAGACGCTTGTTACGCAGCACCACATCGTGCCATACGACAAAGGTATTTTGTGTTTCTTTATCGGTTCTTTGCTGCCCACCAGCGCGCACACCAGCTTCTGTGACACTCCATCCCTCTTCGGATTTGGTCAACCAACCCAGTTCACTCAAAAGCTGATTCATGCGCTTCGCATTCAATTTCAGCTTTTCACCCAGTTGTGTCGCGCTCAATGTTTTCCCTGAGCTGGGAGTCAGCTCAATATGTAAGTTGGTCGGCCAGACGATGAACTGGCCAAATTTAGGGTGATCCACATACTCACCGCCAAACTTTGCCCCTTCTTCGGTCAAAATCCACTTTTCATCTTGGCGAACGATGTAGCCTGCACGTTTGAGATCGGCAAACAGCAGCTTAGCTTCTACCTTGCGCATTTTCGCTAATGCCGACGTCGATATTTTTTCAGACATGTGGGTACCTCATGCTGCTGCAAAATTGAACACTATGTCGTCATAGTAACGCATTGATTTCACAGCTTGAAGTCAGGCAAACAAGATTTCGTGTTACAAATAGCAAAGCCAGCGTATAGGTGCTGGCTTTGTTATTTCGGTAAAAAAGCGAATGTTATCGAATAAAAGCGATGCATCCTTGCAAAATCACTAAATTCACAATGTCGATGAAGAATGCACCGACAATTGGAACCACCATAAATGCTTGTGGTGATGGACCATATCGACTCACGATGGAGCCCATATTCATGACCGCAGTCGGTGTAGCACCTAACCCAAAACCGCAGTGTCCGCTAGCGATCACCGCCGCATCGTAGTTGCCTCCCATCATGCGGAATGTTACGTAGTAAGTGAACATCGCCAACACTGCCGACTGAATAGCAAGAATAATAAGGAATGGGATCGCAAGATCGAAAATATTCCACAATTTCAAACTCATCAAGGCCATGGCAAGAAATAGAGATAGTGCAACCGTGCCAAGAATATCAACGGTTTCTAAATCAACCTTGCGCGCCTTCGTCACTTCCATGATGTTAGTGATAACAACACCAATAAACAGCGCATACACAAAATCGGGAATCATTAACCACTTGATGTCAAAACTGCTTACCCAACTCTCCAGATACTTCGCGCCTGTCACGCAAAGTAGAATGATGGACAAGCTTTCAACGACTCTTTTCGCTGTGACGCGATCTTCCTCATGTTCGTTGTACGTCACCAGTTCAGGGAAACTCTGATGACTTTGATTGGTGCGTCCGTATTCCGATTCCAAGTTGTGTTTGTTTAGTAGCTTTTGTGCAACAGGGCTGCCAATAATCCCGCCCATCACCAAGCCAAATGTAGCAGAAGCCATTGCCACCTCTAGAACATTATGCAAACCATACATTTCTTGAAAAGTTTGCGACCACGCAGCTCCAGTTCCATGTCCGCCAGAAAGCGTAATGGATCCGGCGATCAACCCCATGAGTGGATCTAACCCCAGCGCTGTTGCTAAGGACACGCCGACCGCATTTTGGATAAGAATGTAGACCGATGCCACAACTAGGAAGATGAAAACCTTCGCACCGCCTTTAATCAGTTGGGTGTAATTTGCCGCTAAGCCAACGGTTGCAAAAAACATCAGCATAAAGACGTTTTGCAGTGGTAAATCAAAGGAAACATCCACACCGTTTAAGTGCATCATCGTGATGACGCAAGCGACCACTAGACCACCAACAATTGGCTCTGGAATATTAAATTTTTTTAAGGTTGGTAACTTGGTATTGATGAACTGCCCTAAAAACAACACGCAAATTGCGACGAGGAACGACTCCTGTGGGCCGATAGATATTACCTGATTCATGAGACCTCTTTACTCTACTCTTTCTCATTCATTGAGCACGCGCTCAACGTGAGATAGGTGCCTAAGCCAGTCAGATTGCCTCTCGAAACTTTTGTTTTCTAGGCCTCTTTGACCATTGATTCTCATCAAGTAAGAAATAGGCAGACCTAAAATTATGCTAATTATCATTCAGTGAGAATATTTATTTAGAACAGGCGATAAGTGTATTGATGGGAAGAGAAAAACAACACTTCTCAACTTATGAGAAGCAATTAATTTCCATATAAAACAAAACCTCAAAACAACGACCACTTAGGTGGATATTTAGTGCGAATGAGACAGGCGGATACACTAGGTTTTAAATTATTACTTTCTCTCTAATGCACTAGGTGTTATACATATATATAACACCATCTCAACCAAGAGATTAACTCATGACTAATTGGCATGATCGCCAACCGATATTTCGACAGTTGGCAGACCAGATCACGCAGCAAATACTGCAAGGTGTCTGGCAAGAAGGCGATGCTCTGCCCTCCGTCCGTAGCATCTCTGCAGATATGAAAATTAACCACCTCACCGTTATGAAAGGCTATCAATTGCTTGTTGATGACGGGCTAGTGGAGAAAAAACGCGGTCAAGGTATGTTTGTCGCTTCAGGAGCAAAGCTCAAATTACTCGCAGACGAGAAGGCACGTTTTCTTCAGCAACAAATTCCGCAGATAGCCGACACAATACAGCGTCTGGATATGTCACTCGACGAATTCATTCAACAACTAAAACCACACTTGAAAGGTGACCAATGAGCGCATTAGTCAGTGTAAACAACGTCTCCAAGCAATATCAGCAACAAGGAGAAGCACTGCATGAAGTGAGTTTCGACCTACATGCAGGACAAGTACTTGGCTTACTCGGCCATAATGGCGCAGGTAAATCAACGCTTATTAATGCCCTACTCGGTGCACATGAATATCAGGGCACTATTCGTATCAACGGATTTGAACCCATTATGCAACGCGACAAGATAATGCAGAGCTTATCCTACATCTCGGATGTCAACGTTCTGCCAGATTGGATGACCGTTGCTCAACTGCTTCACTATACCGAGGGCGTGCATCCAGGGTTCAATCGCGCCCAAGCAGATACGCTACTTCGTCAAACGGACATCAAACCTCGTGCGCGTATCAAATCTTTATCCAAAGGGATGAAGGTGCAATTACACCTCGCGATTGTGATCGCGACCAACACCCAAATCCTCATATTGGATGAACCGACACTCGGGTTAGATCTCGTGTATCGCGAGACGTTTTATCGTCACTTATTGGAATGGTTTCACGACGGCGAGCGCGTGTTGATCATCGCCAGTCATGAAGTATCAGAGATTGAGCACTTGCTGACAGATGTTCTGATTCTTAAGCATGGTCGCCCCGTTCTGCAAACCTCGATGGACAGTATCAGTGAAGACTATTTCATTCTTGAAGCCAACGACGAGCACCGCACACAAATTGAAGCGATGAACCCACTCTCGTCACAAAAAGGCCTCGGTTCAACGAAATGGTTACTCAAAGCCCAGTATGCCCAACAAGCAGAAACAATGGGTTCCATCCATGGGGTGAAGTTAGCGGATCTATTTTTAGCATTGCAGAAGGAGGCAGCGTAATGCGTTCAGTTGTCGCGATGTTGCAAAAAGAGTGGTTAGAAAACCCTCTTGTTTTACGTATTCCACTGTTTGTGTTGGCGTGTGGAGTTATTCTCTTTGTGAGTTTAATGAGTAACGATACTCTACAACACAATATGTTTTTCCAAATGAGCTTTGGTGGCGATGTCAGTGACATTCACAAAGAGCTTGGTGATGACGTCAATATGTTGATTTCCGGAGGAGCAGGGCTGCTGTCTATCTTGTTAGCCGTTCAGTACTTCCCAAGAACGCTACGCAAAGAACGGGCGGAAGGCAGCATTATGTTTTGGCGCAGTATGCCTGTCAGTGACATAAAAACCCATTTAGTGAAGCTAGGATTTGGCTTATTGGTGATTCCGCTCGTCTGCTCGGTGCTAGTACTCGCTGCAAATTTAATGTTGTGGTTGCTGAACATCTCTACTGATCACCAATTGGCTTTATTGTACCGCCAAGCCTCGTTAGGTTACGTGCTGCTGCATTGGGGAGAGTTTTTAATCAGAATGTTTTTCGCCGGTATTCTGCTGTTACCGCTGGCATTAACTGCGATGGCTATTTCACAAAAAGTGAACTCACCACTGGTCATTTTGTTTATCGCCATTTATGCGCTACGTTGGATGCCTATCGCACTTTTTGGTTACTACGGGCTAGATCACTTTTTCTCCGAAGTGCTTTACCTTCCGCTGCACGCCATTATTACACCAAACCCATTCAATACCATTCCTCAAGCGGGTTGGTTAAACGTTGGCATTTACGCCTTCATTGGTATTCTTGGTTGGACAGCTAGCCTCAAGTTCAGCCGAACCATTCAATAATCCGTCGTCCGATAAACGGCCAAAATCGAGCCATAAAAAAACGGTCACAACCTGTGTTGTGACCGTTTTTATTTCGACCTTAGGAGATCATGAACTTAAATTTAACCAAGGAATGAAATGTAACCTTGTAAAATGATTAAGTTAACGATGTCGATAAAGAAAGCCCCCACAATTGGCACCACCATAAATGCCTGCGGCGACGGGCCAAATCGGTTAACGATCGAACCCATGTTCATTACGGCTGTTGGGGTTGCACCCAAGCCAAAACCGCAGTGCCCCCCTGCAATAACCGCAGCATCGTAGTTGCTTCCCATCACTTTGAACGTAACATAGTACGTAAAGATAGCTAAGACGACAGACTGCACAGCTAAAATAACCAAGAATGGAATCGCTAGATCGAAGATATTCCATAACTTCAAGCTCATCAGAGCCATCGCTAAGAACAGAGATAGCGATACCGTACCTAACATATCGACCGTTTCGGCATCTAACTTACGAATCTTGGTCACTTCCAAGAAATTCGTAATGATCACACCAATGAATAGCGCATATACGAAGTCTGGAATCATCAGCCATGAGATTTCATACGTGCTTACCCATTGCTCGACATACTTGGCCCCAGTAACACAGATCAGTAGGAAGAAGAGTTTCTCCACCACTTTTTTCGCCGTTACTTTATCTTCTTCGTATTCATTGTAAGTCACCAACTCCGGGAATTTCTCGTGAGTTTTGGCATCTCGACCACCACGACCATACTCAGACTCTATGCTGTTCTTTTCCACCAGACGCTGCGCTACAGGGCTACCAATGATACCGCCGATGATCAAACCAAAAGTCGCTGATGCCATTGCAATTTCTAAGACGTTATCCAATCCATACACGTCTTGAAAGGTTTGTGACCACGCAGCACCTGTACCATGACCACCAGACAGAGTAATCGAGCCAGCAATTAACCCCATCAAAGGATCTAAACCGAGCGCCGCCGCAAGTGAAACGCCAACGCCGTTTTGTATGATGATGTAAAACGATGCGACAGCTAAGAAGATAAAAACCTTCGCACCTCCTTTCATCAACTGAGTGTAATTTGCGGCCAAACCAACTGTCGCAAAAAACATTAACATAAACGTATTTTGTAATGGCAAGTCGAACTCTAAATCGATGCCGTTGAAATGAAGAGCAGTAATCATGCAGGCCACAATAAGGCCACCTACAATCGGCTCAGGTATGTTGAATTTCTTTAAAATCGGTAGCTTAGCATTAATAAAATGCCCCAGGAAAAGCACACTAATTGCGACCAAGAAGGACTCCAGTGCACCTACAGATATTAAATGATTCATATCGCCTCTTATTATTGTTCTCTTCATTCTCCGTAATGAATGAGTGTTAGTTTAACCTTCGTTCAATAGCAAATTTTCTCGCTTTATTGTTTCGAAAATACTCAAAAAGTTGGTGTAGATGCGCCTTAGGCTAGTTTAAGGGGCGCTCCTTAAGCGATGTGTCAGTTTTTACGCTGTTAGCAAGCCCTTAAATGTGAAAGGAGCTGATACAGCTCCTTCAAATGGCCCCTCGCAATACCTGTGCGTTATCGCTTGGGGTGTTGTGTTGTGAGTAAATTCTGGGTGACACTTTCTGAACCACTTCGGGCTCCCTTACTTAAACAGAATGTGTCAATTACTATCAAACAAAGTTCCTTCCCGTTGTAACCGCTAAACGCCGAGAGCGCGTTCAAAACAATTGGGTTTGCCTGTTCCTGTCGTAGCTTTTCAACTCTGGCTCATGGTGTATAAACGAGCCGAATCCAAGGAAACTCTCAGGCTGCAACAAACGTTTTCGTCACAACGGAGCAGGATTATAACATATCGCTGATAATTTTCTTCAATTCAGTGACATTCACCAACCCCATGGTTAAACCTTGCAATGATTAACTGCCTATTATCATTTTCACAGATAAAGATCGAAGCACAGTTACTCAGTAAGCTTCTTAGAATACGATGCATAGCTAATAACTTCACCGCCGTTCTTATCCAAGAGGTCTTGATAAACGCCCTAGAGAACCAAGCAGCCGAAATATGCGATGTTATCATGATTGCTTTTCGAGACCGACGTCCCGACTTTGGCTAATGAGTACAACCCCAACTATGCATCAGACAAAAACATGTATAATTTTTTATACAAGTTATTCAATAACAAGAGTCCCACATGAACATTCATTCGCTTTGCCCTGCGCTATTACTCAGCATAGCCTCATCAGCTACAGCAGCTGAAAACATTCGTATTCAATATTCTCCCGTAGAGACAACTCATGAAAAAATAACCCAACAATCTATTCAAAGCAGCGATGTAAACACCATCTTTGCTGAGCTATCTCAGGCCTACTTTCCATTTGATAAAGCTCTCACGCTGGTTTACGGCGGAGAAGATGGTCCAATGTATGATCCTGATACACACACAATATACGTTCCTTACACTTTTTATTTGGAGTCGCTCAATTACTTCTCCAATAATCAGTATGAAGAACGCTTCGGAAAATCCCCAAAAACAGGGGCGCTAGATACGTTATTGCACACTTTACTTCATGAAGCTGGACATGCTTACATCGAAGATCAAAGCATCCCTGTTCTCGGAAAAGAAGAAGATGCGGTCGATAATTTTGCCACTATTTTAATGATTGACTTCCTAGAAGATGGCGCAGATATGGCCATTAGCGCCGCCGACATGTTCGCATTCGAATCCGACGACAGACCGGACTACTACGATTTTGGCGAGTACATTGACGAACACAGCTTTGATTTGCAGCGTTACTTTTCAACGTTATGTTTGGTGTACGGTAGTGATCCGGAGCAATACAAAGCCTTACTCGATGAAGTAGAAAAAGACTACCTGCGTGATCGCAAAGAGTTCTGCCAATTCAATTACGGCAACATTCGCGACAATTGGCTGCATTACTTGCAAAACAATGAACCAAAAGAAAATTCGCCACGTAAAAGCGATTAGAAAATCTCAAACAAGAAGACCGCAATGACAAAACTCACCATATTTTATGACGGAACCTGCCCGCTTTGTGCCAAAGAGATGAAGGCGCTAAAACAACGCGATTCCAAGCAGCACATCAAAACCGTCGATATCTATAGTGATGCATTCGCAGATTATCCGCAGATCGATCCTGAACAAGCCAACACCATTTTGCACGCCCTCAACGAAAAGGGAGAGCTTCTGCTTGGGTTGGACGTGACTCATCGTGCGTGGCAATTAGTTGGTCGCGGTTGGCTCTACGCTCCACTGCGTTGGCGCCTCGTTAAACCTGTTGCTGACTGGCTTTACCTCAAATTCGCAAAGAATAGGTATCGCGTCTCATATTGGTTAACAGGGACTTCTCGTTGCAATAGTGGGTCGTGTTCACGTTAATTGTGATCCCGCTTAAAAATGCTACGACCTTCGTCTAGATTTACAAATTTCCAGTATTTCTGATTGATTAACTCGGTTAATCTCTAAGCATTACAACAATAAGTATTAACACTTTTATCAGGCAAGCTTATTCAGCTTGTCACTTGTAACGCTGCGCCGAGAGAAGGACGTCTCTATGAATCTGACGATCAGAAAACGACTATATATCCTTTCAATAATTCCAATTCTAACTATGGCAATAGGCATGATGTGGTTCACCTACGAACAAACCACGGCCTACAACGAGCACGAGATTGAGCAAACTCGAAGTCGAATGATGGAGATGAAAAAAGCCGAACTCAAAAGCTACGTACAAATGGCGCGTTCCGCTGTCGAGCCGCTACTCGCACAAAATGCCCCACTGGAAGAGGCTCTGCCTATCTTGAAACAACTAGAGTTTGGTCAATCCGGATACATCTTTGGTTATGATTCAAAAGGCGTTCGCGTCGTGGTGGGTAAAAACACCAAAGGCATCGGGGAAAACTTCTATAACTTGCAGGACAAGAAAGGCAATTACCTGATCCAGGATTTGTTAAAAAATGCCAAAACTGGCGAGTTCACGACTTATTACTTCCCGAAACTCGGTCAGAGTGAAGCACTACCGAAACTGAGCTACTCAGTCTTTATTCCTGAATGGGACTTGATGTTGGGAACGGGTTTCTACACGGACGATATCGACGCCATTGTGGCAGACATGGAAAAAGCCGCACACGAAGATCTCAACACCACACTGACGGCAATAGCCCTGTTTTGTGCCTCAATAACAGCGATAGTTGCAGTCTTTGCCGTATTTGTTAACCGCAGCATCATGAAACCTATTGAGCAGTTTGATGCTTCAATTCACTCTTTCGCACAAGGCGATGCAGATTTAACCGCGCGCATGGAAGAATCGAGCGTGCCGGAGTTCACGCAGCTGAGCCGTAACTTCAATATCTTCGTTGAAAGCCTACAAGGCATAATCAAGAGCGTTAGCCACGTAGGACAAGAAGTGGTTTCAGAGACCAACGAGATGTCACAGCGTGCATCGCAAGTGGATGAATTAGCTTCTGGTCAACGTGAAGAGACCGAACAAGTCGCAGCGGCAATGACCGAGATGACAGCAACGGCGCACGAGATTTCAAACAACGCTAACCAAGCAGCGCAATCAGCCAGAGACGCCGATGAAAACTCACAACAAGCAAAACACATTGTTGATTCGGCAGCGAACTCTGTCGAAGCACTCGCGCTAGAGGTGTCGGAAGCCAGCACGGTGATTTCTCGTTTAGAGAGCGACGTAAAAAACATTTCTTCTTCTCTGGAAGTGATTCAGGATATAGCCGAGCAAACTAACCTATTGGCACTGAACGCAGCCATTGAAGCAGCCCGTGCAGGCGAACAAGGTCGCGGCTTCGCAGTCGTTGCCGATGAGGTTCGTAAACTGGCAAGTCGCACTCAAGACAGCACAGGCGAAATTCACCAAATGATTGAGCAATTGAAGTCTGGCTCGGATGCGGCAGTGAAAGCCATGGGCTCAAGCCAAGCGCGTGGTGAAGCAACGGTTGAGGAAGCACGAGCTGCCTCTGCCGCACTGCAAGAAATCCAAGCCGCAATTGCTAACATCATGGACATGAACACCCTGATCGCAACGGCAACCGAAGAGCAAAGCCAAGTTGGGCAAGAGATTTCACAACGCATTGAAGTGATCTCTCAACAAAGCAGTCAGTCGGCAAGCCTTGCGAATCAAAACCGTGCAGGCAGTGGCAACCTTAACCACAAAGCCAACGAACTGTACGACTTGGTCGGTCGCTTTACGGTCTAGAGCTTTCCTCAAACACTCAACATGCAAACAGCGACGCCAAAACGTCGCTGTTTTTATTTCTGCTATCATAATGCGACTTAGCTATAATGCCGCCAACTAAGCACCCACAAGGGCAAAACCAGATGATTATTATGACCACCAATTTCGGTGACATCGAGATTGAACTGAACCTAGAACGAGCACCAGTTAGTTCAAAGAACTTCAAAAAATACTGTGAAGATGGCTTCTACAACGGCACCATTTTCCACCGCGTTATCGATGGCTTTATGATTCAAGGTGGCGGTCATACCGAAGACATGGCAGAAAAGCCAACACGCGCCCCTATCGCGAACGAAGCAAACCGTGGTCTAAAGAACCTTGTTGGCACTATCGCAATGGCGCGTACCGATGCTCCGCACTCTGCAACAGCACAGTTCTTCATTAACTTGGAAGACAATGATTTCCTAGACCACACCGCAACCACCAACCTAGGCTGGGGCTATGCCGTGTTTGGTAAAGTGACCGCGGGTATGGATGTCGTAAATCGCATCGCGAAAGTAAAAACGACCTCTAAGCTTGGTCACGATGATGTGCCATGCGATCCAATCATTATCGAGAAAGTGACGATCAGCGAATAAACCCATTCGCCTCTGCAGAGAAATCGTCGCTATAAACGAAGAAAGCGCCTAACGTCTGATGACCTAGGCGCTTTTTGTTTTTATAACTCGGCCGATTAGTTGGGCTTATAACGAAGTTATTGATAGAAAAGCTCAGCTTTGGCTCCAACCAAATCCAGTTCAGAGCCTTGAAAGTCAGCCAGATATTCAGCAACAAGGTTGTACCCAACCCAATACCCCATGTATTTCGGCCAGCGGCTTTCATCGCTGCCAAGAAAGTAAGCGTCGAAGTTGTAATCTAGGCTGGTCAACTTATCTTTCATCTCAGCGTAGAAAGGGCGCCAATCTTGATCTTTGATTTGCTCAAACAAGCTCGGAGTGACGCCGCCATTCACCTTACGTTCGAAGTGACAAGCTAACCCTTCCATAATCAGCACATCACCAAGTGCAACGCCATTCTCTCCGGCTCGCATACGGAACAGGTGATGCAACTCATGCGCTAACACCGCAGCTAGTTCTTTCTCAATAACGTTTTTAATATCAGCACGTTGAGTATCAAGCAGAATCTCTACACGATAGGCGCTTAAGCAATAGCCACCAATCCCCGTCTGCGGTACGTCATTGCGATCAAACGGGCTAATGGTGAGGTCAATGTTACTTAAATCAAAGTAACTAGAAAGTGGTGAGCTCAGATCATCAAGTTTCTGATGCAAATACTCAGAGATTGGAGACAGTTCTCCCGTCGCATTTAACAGGGTTACGCGATAACTCATTTATCTTCCTTGATAATGTGGGTTAAGAGCAGCGAGTTTACAGTGTAAAGAGTGAGCAGTTCTAACGATTACATCCCTTTGAACAAACTTTGAGATGCACGGCTCACAGGGAGCTTGTTTTCTCCTACGTGAACAAACATTCTGCCAGCAAAATCTTTGTTTACTTTGCAAATTTTACACACTTGCACCACGCTTGAACGGTGCACTTGCCAGAACTGTTCTGGGTTAAGCTGCCCTATCAACTCTTTCAACGATGTACGAATCAAATACTCCTGCACTTTGCCTTGTCCTTGTTGGGCATACACAGAAACGTATTTTTCTTCCGCTTTGAAATACAGCACATCAGACGTGGCGATCAGATGAATGTCTTCCCCTTGCGTCGCTTTGATCCACTGAAGATATTGCGGTGTTTGTGGCGCGGATAATTGCTGCAACTGTTCTAACAGGCTGCTCATCTGCACATTACTGCTTTCTTGCTCTCGCTTAGCAAGGCGTGCTTTCACTCTTTCACACGTCGTCAGGAGGCGCTCATCCGAGATAGGCTTGAGCAAATAATCGGCGGCATTTTGCTCAAAAGCTTTGATGGCGTAATCATCGTACGCGGTGACAAACACAATCAAAGGTGGATTGGCGAATTGATTGAGTTTTTGCGCTAATGTCATGCCATCCAAAACTGGCATACGAATATCGAGAAACGCAATATCAGGTTGACTTTGCTCAATGGCTTGCAACGCTTGTTCACCATCGGCGACTTTGGCTATCACCTCTAGCTCTGGCCACACTTCAGCTAGGCTTTTATCAAGATGACGCCTCAATAACGGTTCATCATCAGCAATAATGGCAGTAAACCCTGTATTCATTCCTTTCTTCCTTGATTACGATTCCATTGGCCAGCGCAAGCGAACACAAACGCCACCCTGAGCAGACTCACTGATAGAAACCTCTCCTTGACCTGCGAACAAAGCTTCAACTCGCTGCTTGAGATTACTTAGACCCACGCCAGACCCCATGTGCCCACTCACGTGATTCAAGCCAACACCTGTGTCTCTGACTTCAATCTTCAAGTTCTGTTGTTCGCGCTTAATGAGTAAGCTGACTTCGCCACCTTCTCGCTTCGGTTCAATACCATGGATGATGGCGTTTTCGATTAAAGGTTGGAGCATCATCGGCGGTAACTCGGTTCTGCCTAGTCCCTCTTCAACCTCAATCTTGTAGCTGAGTCGGTCACCTAAACGGGTTTGTTGGATGCTTAAGTAAGCCTCAAGTAACGCCGTTTCATTGTCTATGGTGGTGTGTTCTTCGCGTGAGCTTTTTAGCGTTGCTCGCAGCAGCGCGGTTAACTGTTCTAGCATCAGCTTGGCTTTATCGACATCTTGCGACATGAGCGCGCTGATATTCGCCAAGGTATTGAATAGAAAATGCGGTTCAATCTGGCTTTGCATCTGCTTAAGCTGACTCAGCAAGAGCGCACGATCTTGCTCTGCTTTCTCGCGCTTGATGGCTTCCAACTCTCGTTGAGCGATCGCATGTTGCTCGCGTGAGTAGAAATAGAAAAAGCACATGGCACTGAATAACAACCCCATGAGTCCAACCGATAGCATACCTGAGATGCCGAAATATTCTCCGAGCCAAAACTCGGCGTTTACCACACCGAACAATAAGCAAGCCGTCAGCGAGATAGCCACTTCCGCCAAACGAGGAATGGTAGGAAACAGGCGGTCGACAAGCCATGAGAAGAATATAGCCGAATAGCCAAATCCAAAACTCACCATAACATGAACGTAAAATGAGCCGCCCCAAACAGAAAGCGTCATTGCTGCGATAAAGAGACAAAATGCCGTGGTCACTAATAAGCTACGCGACCATCCACTTTTCACCATTGATTTTGCTGAACACATTTAGAATTTCCCTTTGATGTTAAATACAATCATATGCTTATCATTGATTTGTGCGTAAGCAGATTGGTCGTCTCCGGTTAAAAAGCGTGCGGCAACTTCCACTTCTACACTTTGATCGCCGGTATCAATCCATTGGTAGTTAAGCCACTGCGTGACAATCACACCACCATCTTGTGACGCCAACATCACATCCAACGTAGGGGTTACATCACTTAGCCAGCCCATATCCGCTTTACCGTTCCATGCAGCCCACGCTTCCAAATCCCAACTCCAGTGCAGCATTACGTTATGCTGAACGATATTGGCATGCTGAAACCCTTGGGCGTAGCTTGTCGCAAGTAGAGCGCTGCTAGCCAACAGAGAGTTGTTAGGATCAGGGATCTGAGAGAGTAATTCGCCACGCCCTATTGCTTGTTGCCATTCGCTTTTCGACCATGCACGACTGTCGTACCAATATTCAGCAATCACGTTGTGCCCGACTTGGTTTGCCCAATTCAACCCAATTAAGGCTTGGAATGCGCTGCCCTGCTTCTCAACCGAAACGGGTTGGTAAAGATCATCCTGCTGAAACTGATAGCCGACACTTTGCTTTTGCCACAGCATGGAACCGTGCATGGCGATGGATTCATCCCACACCGCAATGGCACTGGCGCCAAGCAAACCTCGGCGCACATCATCGTAATAACCAATAAGTTGATACTCGGTGTCACCCACCAGCGCATAACGACGAATACCAACACCTTGCTGCTCTGCGGCTTGATCAAGAGCACTCTGGTCTTGTTGCCCCCAGCTTGAATCGGTCGCAATGACGGTCCATTCGCCGGCCATATCGTAGTGTGAAAGTGAAAACACACCCGCACCTTCTTCTGCTACTAAGCCAACAGGATTTTGTCGATAAGGCTTAAACAGATCCAAAGGTCGGTAGCCATAACCCACGCCCCAATCCACGCGTAACTTACCCAAACTCACATCAAGAGTGGTATCACCGACTTGCCACTCCCCTAGCCAAGCCAGCTCTCTAATCAACAGTTGGTTATCAGCTTCACTCCACCAATCACTCTCTCCTTGTTGATTGAGGTACAAACCTTGGCTGTACAGTGCGAACAAGCCACTGAAGTTTTGATAGTTCACTTGCACATCCAACAGTGCATTAAGTGAATCACGAGAACTGCCCTGCGCCTGCATAAATGCGCTGTCACGCTGCTTGGCAGTTTCGTAACTGACAGCCCAATCCCACTCAAAACTCAGCTCATCATTGGCAAAAACTGGGGCTGCTGCGCCCACACACAACGACGCAGCAATCAACAAACTGGTGCTTTTGTTAAGGTTAGGCTGGTGCGATTTCATGTGACTTCCTTGCTCGTTTTCATGGTTCTATTTAAGGAGTTCAGGCTAAAGCTGAGTCGTATTGGCTTTCGGCAAATAGCTTGGGTTGTAGAACTTGTTGTCCAGCTGCCAAGGCACGATCTCTTGATACTCGATAACGGTCTTTTTGCTCGGCTGAATGCTATCAAGCAAGGTCATCTCACTGACGTAGTCTTCGCCATTGTCGCTTGCACGTCCGTATTGCGCTTGCTTGGCGAGTTTGCCAGAGCGCAAGTAGAGATCAGCTTTAATTGGAAACGCATCTTGCTCAGACAACCATAAGTCGATCTTCTGATAACTCGCCCCTTTGGTTTTCGCGGTTAAAGCAAGATGATAAGCCGCGACACTTTCCCCGTTCACCGAAACGGTTTCTGTCGCTTTCCATTCACCTTGATAATCTTGGCTCCACGTCAGGGTTGAGATGTCGCCGATAGACGCTTCCCCAAGCAACTTCTGCATTGGCGTAATGCGAATCGGGCGGCGGCTCTTTGGCATTTGCAGCCAGTAGTTGTCGCCCATCATCAGCATCTTTTGCCCAGCTTCGACTGCTGATTTGAACACCACCAGCGATTCACGATTTGGACGCGTGTACACATGGTAAAGGCGGGTTTTATCTAATTCTTGGTCTTGATATAAGCGCACCAGTGACACCACTTTGGAGGAATCATCTTGCAAGCGGTAGCTATCGGCTTTTTCAATCAATTGCGCAACTTGCTGTGCATCTAACGCTGTTTCATTCGCACTGGCATTCATGCTTGCCATGCCGCTTACCGTCAGCAGTGCCATTGGTAATAGTGATTTGAAATTAAACATAAATCAGAGCCTCCGTAATTGGCTTGTTCACCCCTTTGCGTGCCGAGAAAAACGCTGCAACCAAACAAATCATCAATACTGCGAATCCAGCGACAGCCACCAGCTCCCAAGAGAAGTAAATCGTTAATGGGTAACCTTCTGTGCGTCCTGGCGGTGGCGGCATTTGCACATCCACGACCATCAGTAAAATGGTGACTAGCGCCGTAAACAAAGCGCCGATTAAGCTGCCAATCACCGCAAGTAACCCGGCTTCGCGCAAGAACCCAGCAATGATTTCGCGAGGGTAGCTACCAAGAGCTGACAAGGTGCCGATTTCACGTGTACGCTCGGTGACCGACATGGTCATGGTGTTGAACAGGGCGACAAAGACTACCAACGCCATTACTGCGCCCATGATGCCGAAGATGCGGTCGTACAAATCTTTCACTTTGAGATAGAAGAACGCGCGCTCTTGCCAAGGCGTAATCTCAATATCTTGGTCGCCAAAGTTCTGCTTTTGCTTACTCAAAACCGAAGCCACTTGTTGCTCGACTTGGTTAGTTAAACTGGTATCGAACAGGAAGACAGATAACGCACTGACTTTGTCTGAACCGAGCAGCGATTGCGCGCTGTTGATGTGCACGTACAGCTGGCGTTTATCAAGCTCAGGCACGCCTGTTGAGTAGATGCCTCGTACTTTGAAGTCATACGCATTCAATGCGCCATCGGTAGTGGTCGCCAGCAAGGTAATCCAATCGCCAACGTGCACGCTTAGGTTGTTCGCCAAATCAGCGCCGAGCATCACCTCTGGCTCTGCAGGGTCATAACGCGATGCATGAATGTTGGACAGCGTTTGCCCTTCACGCACGTCCAAAAACGGTCCTTTCATATCGAATTCGCGTTCGTTAACGCCAATACCGATAAAGATCGACGACTTGTTGCCGTTGGAAATCAAACCACTGAACTCAACTCGAGGCTGCACACCTCGCACTTCATTCAACCCAATCAATTGCTTGGTGATGTCGTCCGCATGAGTTAACCCATTACTCAGCGGCATCTCTTCTTCTTTGGCGAAGTAACCCTGTGTGGTTAACGTCAGATGCCCCGTGTCACGTGCTGTCGATTCTTTCAAACTGTCGTAGGTGTAAAGACCAAAACCACCCGCACTGGTTAACGCAAACACGGCAATGGCGATGATCAGCATCGACAACAAACTGCGGCGGCGATTGCGTTGCAGGTTCAACCAAGCAAGGCGAACGGAAACTGGAATTAGCTTGCCCATGAAACCTCCTCCACACTTGCGTGCGTTTGGGTAATCTTGCCGTCCACCAACTCAATGGTGCGGTCACAACGGGATGCCATGCGAGGGTCGTGAGTGGCGACGATAAAAGTGGTGCCAAGCTCGTGTCCGAGCCCTTTCATAATGTCGATGACCTTATTGGCAGTTTGGCTATCAAGACTTGCGGTTGGCTCATCAGCAATCACCAATGCTGGTTTGTGCACTAAGGCGCGTGCAATTGCCACACGCTGCTGCTGGCCGCCAGACAGGTTATCGGGCATGTGATGAATAAACTCGCCCAAGCCAACGTGTTCTAACATTTGTGTGGCGAGCTCGGTTTGTTCTGCTTTTGAAAAGCCGTTGAGATGCAGCGGATAAGCCACGTTCTCCAATGCCGTCATCACAGGCACAAGGTTGAATTTTTGGAACACAAAGCCAAGCTTTTCACGACGCATTTTCGCAGCCTGCATTTGCCCAGTTGGGTATGGGCTGCCTGCAAATGTCACCTGACCTTGGTATTGAGTATCCAGCATGCCAAGCACGTTAAGTAAGGTGCTTTTGCCTGAGCCAGACGGCCCGCACAATGCCACCATTTCGCCGGCAAACACTTCACCAGACACGTCTCGCAATGCACGCACCGTTTGGCTGCCAAGGGCGTAATCGCGACTAAGTTGATTAAAAACGATCATGACGCCTCCCTAATACTTCGCTAGCAGCGCTTTCGCGGTTTGCGTTTCTAGATTGCTGTCGCCCAATTGCTCCATTTGCGCTAACCATGTTTTGGCTTGTTGAACATCTTCAGCGCGCAGTGCCGCTTCAATGGCATAACGGTAAATCCACGAAGTAGCCGCGAAAGGTTGTTGGCTAAAACTCGGCTCATCGAGCGATGAAAGGTACAGCTCGTAGCCACGCTCAAAGTGATTGAACATGTCTGGCAGAGAGGTAAACGTAGTAGCTGCCATGGCGGTAGCTAGCTGGTATTCCGGCAAGCCTTGTAAGCGTTGTTGCTCTTGCAGTGGTACTGGCTGATTCGCCATTAAATCCAAGCCTTTTTGGATTGTGGCAAGACCGCGCTCGGTGAACTTGATCTTGTTCCAAGGCATAAACGCCTCACGACCTTGCAACGTCTCCGCACTGCCCAAGTAAACCAAGGTCACCGGCGTTGCGCCCTGCTCTTCGAGTTGTTTGGATAGTTCGCCATAAACAGTATCAACTAAGCCAGAGTCACCCTGTGCTGCTTGGTTGAATTGACTGAGTGTGCGCTCGCTTGGGTTAGCCAGAGCCAGATTGCTGCTGAGTGCAAATGCGGCGATAAAGGTACTTGCCAGTTTAAGAGCTTTGATTGAGCGAGATTGAGAAACCATCATGTACTGTCCTTAGTTGAACGTGATTTGATGGTTTCAGATTAAGGGAGAAGATCGCACGCTGCTTTTGCATGCGACCAATGGCAATTATGCGGAGTGAATGGTATTGAGAGAGGATGAATGACATTCACTTAAACAGAAAATACAATTCCGTTCATTCGTAACGCTACATTTTTACGGCAGTAACAATAAAAACACTGGCTTAAAATCTGAGGCTAGTGTATTTATCCATCCCACAGCTACCCATAACAGACAGTGTCGCACTCTCCTTTCTTACACACCTTTGCATGGTGTCTGTTGTTTCCAAATCGAGATTCTTAGCATCGGAATAGTTTGAACTCTTCGAGTTTTAGTTGTTTTCGCACTCAAAATAGGTGCGTTATTAGGTCGTTGAAAATGAATAAGCGTTATTTCCCAAGAGTTGATTTGCCACTACTCATGGCGATCATTCCGATCATGCTGTTAAGTTCGCTCACTCTCTGGAGTGCCAGTAGCTTTAATGAGGCGATGCTCTTCAAACATTTGGCGCGCTGCGGACTGACATTAGTTTGTATCTTGGTCATGTCCTCGATTCCAGCGTCCAGCTATCAGCGCTCAGCTCCATATCTCTACATTATTGCGGTTGCTCTGCTACTTGCTGTCGCTTTATTTGGTGATAGCACCAATGGCTCTCAACGTTGGCTCGATATCGGCTTCTTCCGCTTTCAACCGTCTGAGCTAATCAAACTTTCCATTCCAATCATGATCGCCTGGATGCTGCATATTGAAGGAGGTCGACCAAACAGTCGGAAAATTGCGTTTTGCTTACTTATTACAATGATTCCTGCCGGGTTAATCGCGCTACAACCGGATTTAGACGGTGCAGTTTTTACCATCATTTATGCATTGTTCGTTTTGTTTTTGGCTGGCATGAGCTGGAAAATAATCTGCGGGTTTATTGCGAGCATTTTAACGTTAGCACCTATTTTATGGTTCTTCGTTATGGAAACCTATCAAAAGAGCCGTGTAACACAGTTCTTGCACCCTGAGTCCGATCCACTGGGTTCGGGCTACCAAATCATCCAATCTTTGATTGCGATTGGCTCAGGCGGTATGAAAGGCAAAGGTTGGATGAATGCAACGCAGGGAACACTTGGCTTTATTCCAGAAAGTCATACGGACTTTATTTTTTCGACCTATGCGGAAGAATGGGGCTTTGTTGGCAGTTTAGTCTTACTCGCATTGTACTTGTTTATTACTGCACGCGTTATGTTGCTTGCATGTCAGTCTGACCACTTTTTTAGTCGGCTGGTAAGTGGCGCATTAGCGATGAGCTTTTTTCTGTATGCTTTTATCAATACGGGCATGGTGAGTGGCTTGTTGCCAGTAATGGGTAGCCCACTTCCCTTCTTTAGCTATGGCGGCACGGCGATGCTAACTCAAGGTATCTGTTTTGGTGCAATCATGTCGCTGTGTTATTCCAAATATCGTAACGCATAGCTCTGCTTGAGAAAAAGCGATCAAAAAAGGCTTCCCTAAGGAAGCCTTTTTACTACGATATGAGCGAATTAATTACAGCTCTGCGTTGTGGTAAACCTGCTGAACATCATCACAGTCATCTAGAAGATCTAGGAATTTCTGGAACTTCTCAGCATCTTCACCCGAAACAGGCGTATGAGTTTGCGGAACGAATGTGATTTCTTCAACATCGATCGTTAGATCTGGGAATGCACCGTTAAGCGCAGTTTTTGTTTTGAAGAATTCAGTGTGAGGTGCGAATACAGTGATAACACCATCTTCTAGCTCAACGTCAGTAACGTCTACGTCTTCCATCATTAGCGTTTCTAGGATGATTTCATCATCGTCGCCTTTGAACTGGAATACCGCTTGGTGGTCGAACATGTGAGAAACCGAGCCCTCAACACCAATTTTCGCACCGACTTTCACAAAGCATTGGCGTACATCTTGGAAAGTACGGTTGCCGTTGTCTGTTAGACAGTCAACGATAACGCTAGTACCGCCAGGGCCGAAGCCTTCGTAACGTGCAGGAGTGTAGTCTTCACCACCGCCACCGTTCGCTTTGTCGATCGCTTTATCGATAACGTGCGCAGGAACTTGGTCTTTTTTCGCTTTTGCGATCAGGTGTTTCAAAGACAAGTTCATGTCTGGATCACCACCACCGTTTTTCGCGCACATGTAAATTTCTTTACCGTATTTGGAATAAACTTTAATTTTCGCGCCTGCAGTTTTCGCCATAGAGGCTTTGCGCACTTCAAAACTTCTTCCCATCGGGATGTCTCTCTAAATTCAAATTTAATGCGAAGGATTTTAGCAAAAAGCGAAACCTTTTCAATTTCGCTTAGCAAAGGAATAGGGAGGTTACCTCATTCGTCACATTGGATTGAACCATTGCCACGGTTCGCGTTAAGCGACACCCATTACTCGTTTGTACTTTTCGACCGATTGCTGGAAAAACGCCTTTTCATCAGCATCGTTAATCTTGGACAACAGTTCTTCTATTGCTTCAGGACCAGATTTGGCCTCTCTGAGCTTCCAAACCAAAAACGACGCCTGCTTATCCAGTTCGATTTTGTTTTTTTCGTCAGGCGGCAATAGGGATAGATTAAACGACATTCACAGCCTCAAGGTACTTTAAATACTAGCCGGGCACTATATCACACAGAGTTACAATTACAGAATAGAAACGCACTTAACTTGATCGATTTCAAGTTAACTATTTAGGCACAGCGCTGATTTTCAGTGCTTTTGGTAAATGCTGTTCGAATATTTGTTGTAATCGAGTCTTGGTAACGGGTTTAGCCACGAACTCGTTCATCCCGACATCGAAGCAATGTTGCTGATCCTCTTTAATGACATTGGCACTTAGCGCAATAATTGGAACGTGTTTCCCCCACTCTCCCATTTTTCGAATTCGCTCCGTAGCAATAAACCCATCCATCACAGGCATTTGGCAGTCCATAAAAATCAAATCGAAAGGCTGCTGATCACACAGCTGCAATGCTTCTTCGCCATGGTTGGCGACACCCACTCGCACACCCAGTTTTTCTAACATGATGCGAACTACCTTCTGATTGACGATGGTATCTTCAACAACCAATACCCAAGGTTTATCATTATCTAGAGGGCTGATTTCGTTGTCTTCCGCTTTCCGGAAATCTAATACATTAAGTTGGTCGGTATAGGTCGATTGCGCATTTATTACAGCAACAGGAATCGAAAATTCAAAACAGCTTCCCAGCCCAAGCTCACTTGTTAGTTGTATTTCCCCTCCCATCAAGTTAACCAACTGTGCAGCTATCGCCAAACCAAGCCCTGTCCCACCATACTTTCTGGTGGTACTACCATCAGCTTGTTGGAAGCGTTCGAAGATTGCTTGTTGGTGCTCTTTCGCAATACCAATACCAGAATCCACAACTCGAAACCGGATATGAGCGGTCTCTCCATCAAGTCGAGATAACGCTACAAGAAGCTTCACATGGCCGCGCTCGGTAAATTTAATCGCGTTGCTCAACAAATTGTTCAGAACTTGTTTCAATCGTGTGGCATCACCTTGCACTTCCGTTGGCAAGTGAGGATCAATATCGCTGAGCAGCTGTAAGTTTTTCTGCTTGGCTTTGACACTATGTAAACTGATGACATCGTCAAGTAGCTCGCGAAGATCATAGCTCGTGTATTCTAGCTCTACTTTGCCAGCTTCAACTTTAGAGAAGTCCAAAATGTCGTCGATGATCGTCATTAGTGAGTGAGAAGAACTGTCAATGATCTCTACAAACTCTTTTTGCTGGGGATCGAGGTCGGTGTCATTGAGCAACGACGACACACCAATAATGCCATTCATCGGTGTGCGGATCTCATGACTCATAGTGGCAAGAAACTCACTTTTCTTACGATTAGCGACTTCTGCCCTATCGCGTTCAGCCTCTAACTCAGTCTGGTGCTCTTTCACTTTCTCAACACTTCGGTTGTATTTCTCTGCCAAAACACTCACTTCATCAAAGCACCATCGTTTAGGGAGAGTCACTTTACTCGGCACTGTACCGCCACGAAAATCGCTCACCGCACCAGACAGCAATTGTAACGGATTGACCAACAAGCGAAACGCCACCCAAAGAACACCAATGATGAGGACAAGAATTTTGATCGCTTCTGTCGTAAGTAGAAAAAAGAACTGCTGCCAAAGATCTTCATATATCGCGCTAAGATCCGATTGAACCGTTAATATCGCGAGATCATACGTTTTATCGCCGACCCGATACTGCATCGGCCAGCTTCTCTCGACAACATCCTCAGAAAGCGCCGAACCTAATTCAATGATAACTTCGTCTTCACTAGCAATACGTAAGTAGTCCACCGAGGGCATACGCATTGCACCTTGAGCTTGTGTCAGCAACAGCTCCCTATCCTCTACCCACAAACTCGCAGAAAAACTCGATAAATAGCTAGACTCAACCTGCTTTAATTCAACATCTAAATGGGCTAAATCTTCGTGAAAAACTCGATATAAGCTCACTGTAGAAATGATGACCGTAAAGATTAAACTCAACGTTAATACCGCCAACATAAGTTGGTTGCCGATACTAAAACGACGTTGAGATCGCTCTTTTTCATCCATATGAAACCGCTCCGATAAACTTGCGCTACTCTAAATATAGCTACGCACAAATAATAATCGAGGATACGATGAAAAGACTTCTACTTAGATTGGCTTTTAGCTTAATTGTTGTAAGTTCTCATGTGACCGCAAATCAAGTGAACTATTACGTCATTGCTGAACAAGCTCGACCATTTCAAATTGAACAACAGGGACAAATGCACTCCGGAATTGTGACCGATATCGTCAGCGCTATCTTCGCGGAGTCGGATTACCAAGTGAATTATCATACTTATCCATTTAAACGTATGATTTCCATATTGGAAGAAGGCGCTGAGCCAAACTGGTTAACTTATGGCAGCCCGAACTGGGGCAAGGTGCAATCGGAAAATTTATCTGAGGAGCCCATTTACACTGTAAAACATGTACTGGTGTCGAGTAGCGAGAAGCCTTTAGAATTCAAAAATATGGATACGATGCATGGTCGTTCTATTGTATTACTGCTGGGGTTTGATTATCCAAATTTAACACCGTTCTTTGAAAATGGCAGTGTCAATGAAATGCGTGTGAAAGACTACAACGCCGCATACCGAGTGATAAGCCGAACCCCTGGAGATACAGCTTTTGTCGAGATGGAATCCCGAGTCCTTTACAACTTAAAGCGACTCAAATTGCCGTTAGAGAATTTTCAGATACAGCCTTTCAGCTCGGTTATTCCTGACTACTCAATCTACCTGGCTTTTTCACCTCAAATGCAACCAGAAACTCAAAATTACATCAATACACGACTCGTTGAATTAAAAACCTCAGGGGAAATTGATGAAATCATTCAAAAGTATCAATGAATCAACTCATTAACAAAAACGCCAACGATGATACGTTGGCGTTTTTGTTTCTGGGAAATCTGTAGCACTTACTTAATGTGGTTAACAAACTTAGGATCAAACATGTGCCCCAATTTACTCGCCTTGGTTTGCAGGTAATGTTGATTACTTGGGTTATTCCCTTCTTGTAATGGCACTCGTTCAATGACGTTAATATCAACCGCTTTTAAGGCGGCGAGCTTGCGTGGGTTATTCGTCATTAGACGCACAGCGTCAATCCCCAAATGCTCTAGCATTCCTTTACAGAACGCGTAATCACGCATATCAGCGGCAAAACCTAAACGCTCATTTGCTTCCACGGTATCTGCGCCATCATCTTGTAAGTGATAGGCACGAATTTTATTAATCAAGCCGATTCCACGCCCTTCTTGACGTAAATAAAGCAGCACGCCACATCCCTCTTTGACGATGTTTTGTAGCGCTCTATTAAGCTGAAAACCACAGTCACAACGCGTGCTAAATAGAGCATCTCCGGTAAGACACTCCGAATGCAACCGAATAAGTGGAGCTGCACTTTTTGTTGGCTCACCATAGACCAGAGCAAGATGCTCTTTATTTGTCGCGGCTTCAATAAAGCCGTACATCATAAATGTGCCCCACTGGGTGGGCAATTTGGCTTTATCGATAAACTTCACGAGATTGTAAGGCTCAACATGTCTCAGCTCTGCCCGCACATTCATCAGAATCTCTCCTAGATGATTTTCTCCTTTACCATCTCCCCCGTCTCCCCAAAAGGCATCTTTATGAGAATGCTCTGTTAGGCAAGCGTTACCCGTTCTCATTAATTGCTGCGCTAATGGTGGATTTTGTAGAAACTTTTCCCTAACGATGAAAGCCATAACAGCCAACTTTATATCGTCCCAATCGCTTCTGACAAAGTGTTCGTATTTGCGGCTTAAAGCAAACGCTTCGTCAGGGGTGCTTGCGTGCTGAATTTTACTTTGCAACTGAGCATCGAGAAACTTTTGGGCTTGGTAATAATGCTCGCTGGTGGGCCAAGTTTGGGAGGAGATATTGACTGGGGCATGGCAAAAATTTGAGAGAAAACCGTGGGGCTCATCTGGCTCATAAAAAAGGATTTGATCAACCATACTTGCGCTCCTTGCTTTGTGGTTGCGATAATCAACAAAAAGCATATCGCTACTGATATATCTAGTAACACAAGGTCAGATTGTCAAACTTCTTCGGGACGGGACGTGAGTGTGAAACTCGTGCTTTTGAGGCGCAAGACAGATAAATGGAGGTTTTGAATAAGAGAGTAATAGAGTGAAAAAATAAAAAGGGCAGTCCGTCGACTACCCTATGGGTTGCTAAACCAACCTGAGGCGATCAGTGTATCAAGCCAAGCTCCCTTGCTTCTTCAATGGTCAACCCACTTTCACGGATCTCACGTAACGCTTCAATGCGTCTTCTGGCTTCTGCTGATTTCACTGTTTTCTCTGGCTTCACAACGGTTTCCTCATCAGGTAATTCCCATTTGTGAGCGATGTTGGTCATCTCGTCATGGTCGATAGAATTAATGGACATATTTCCTCCGAACACACCATGTTTTCGATGCGTAATCTATAGCAAAACCGGAACAAGGTGGTAAGAAAAACTGTAGGGAAATGTGACCCCTCCCGCCCTTTCGTTAACTCCTTAATAGATTCATCATTTAAGTTTTGCCAAGGGACAAATTTACGATTAAATTTGAGTAATTCCCCTTACGAAAAGTGTGCTGATCTAGCTCTCAATTCTGCTCTTCTTTAGTTTTATCAACGACGCATTACACCACTTCCTGTTTCACCTAACTTTCGAGTCACTTCACTGATTCATAGTTTGATACTTTCTAAAAACCGCCACACCTGATAATGATAATAATTATCTTTTAGATTGGTAAGGTGTTTATATGGATGGTATTAACTTAAGTCATGCATACCACAATGACCCGGTCATCCAGATCCGAGATTTGTGCGTCGATTACATCACTGATAATGGTGATTTTAATGCGGTAAAGTCCGTCAGCTTTGATATCGGCAAAGGCGAAGTATTTGGTCTTGCCGGTGAATCTGGATGTGGTAAAAGCACAATTGCATTCTCAATAAATCGTCTTCATAAGCCGCCAGCGTTCATTTCTGGCGGTAAAATATGGTTTGATGGCAAAGATATCCTTAGTATCTCAGACTCTGAACTGACCGCTCTAAGGTGGAGTGAAATCGCCATGGTGTTCCAGAGCGCGATGAACTCACTCAACCCTGTCTTAACGATACAAGAGCAATTTGCAGATGTGTTACGACACCATCAAGGCCTCACTAACGCTCAAGCAAAAGATAGAGCAGAAAAGTTGTTGGACTTGGTCAATATTCCTCGAGAACGCTTAGCAGAATATCCTCATCAATTTTCAGGAGGAATGCGTCAGCGGTTGGTGATAGCCATTGCTTTATCTCTAAATCCAAAACTGATCATTATGGATGAGCCCACAACAGCATTAGATGTAGTGGTACAGCGAGAAATTTTACAGCAAATTTATCAGCTTAGAGATGAGTTCGGTTTTTCAGTCCTCTTTATCACTCATGACCTGGCACTCATGAGCCAACTATGTGATCGAATTGCAATCATGCGTCACGGAGAAATCGTCGAAGTCAATCGAGCATACGATATACGCAATCATCCTCAACACCCTTACACGCAAAAGCTATGGGCTTCTTTCCCAAACATCCATGACGTCCACAAACAACCAGAGTTACAAGGAGCGTAACCATGAGCCAGCCTATCATCCAAATGAAAAATGTGATTAAAGAATTCAAAGTGGGCGGTGGTTTAGCGAAAGAGGAAACCTTTCGTGCGCTTCAAGGAGTGACTTTTGATCTGTACGCAGGAAAAACCTTGGCTTTGGTTGGAGAGTCAGGCTGCGGTAAGAGTACTTGCGCTCGCTTAATAACCAAAGTCTATCCTGCAACGGAAGGCGAGATCCTTTTCAATGGCACTGACATAAATGAGATCACGTCACGATCGGCTCTACAAGAATATCGCAGTAAAGTACAAATGGTGTTTCAAGATCCGTTTGGCTCTCTCAATCCAACTCATACCATTCGCCATCACCTAACACGTCCTTTAAAAATTCATAAACAAGTCAAAAACGAGCGCGACATCCCAGCCCGCTTGGAAGAGCTCCTAAAGCTGGTGGAACTACCTGAAGAGACATTGAATAAGTTCCCTCACGAACTCAGTGGTGGGCAACGTCAGCGAGTAAACTTAGCAAGGGCTTTAGCGGTAGGTTCGCAAATCATTCTTGCGGATGAGCCTACGTCTATGCTGGATGTTTCTATTCGCTTGGGAGTGTTGAATTTAATGCAACGAATGAAGCAAGAACTGGGAATTGGTTTTTTATACATCACTCATGATCTGGCGACTGCGCACTACATCGCGGAAGAAACCGCAGTAATGTACAAAGGGCAAATCGTTGAATGGGGCGACACTCATTCAATACTTAAGAATCCGCAGCATCCTTATACTAAGCTGTTGATTTCTGCCGTTCCTGATCCTGACTTACCTTTTGGTAACTTAGTGAAAAATGAGCCAAACTATTCGATAGATGCCGATGAAATTCGTCAACGTAGCAGCATAATTGTCGACGAATTTGATCAAATAGGGCCAAATCACTATGTAAAACAATGGACTGAGGCAGCGTAATGGATTTGAGTACTTGGCAAGATCAAATCGCCATGTGGTACGAACAGCGGAAACATGATCAAGTAGAAAAATTGGAAACGATCTTATATCAGGTGCCTGATGACGTGTTTGGACCCGAATTGAGTGATCTTCAAAGTAAAGCGATTGCTTGCTGGTTGGATGGATGTTTACGCGTGTTTCAACATGCAAGGTACCAAGACCCTCAGAAAGCATATCAAACCTTGCTTTATACGAGTGCAAAGCTTGAACAAGCAGCATGCCAAGTCTCGACTGATATTCTGATCAAAGATTGGTGTTTGAGACGACTTCAGCATCTCACCGTTGTGGCGTTAGAGTTTTGTAATCAGCAGTGTGATCAAAACAAGTGGCAGGAACAAGCCCATAGCTTAATCGAATCACATGTTGCGTTGATGCGTTCATTACACTGGAATGAATCCAAGAAGCATGATCAAGGTTTACCTCATTAGTCCGGAAAAATGATCAAGGCTTAATTAGCGGAATTTTAGGCAAAAAAAAGCGAGTTTCCTGAGGAGAAACTCGCGAAGTCTATTCAGAATGAATGTAACAATATGAGCCAATCTATTAATCATCAGAAAGGACAAAAGGTTGTCTATTCGGGATAAATAGTAGTATTAGGCTTGGCTTCTAATGTCAGTGGTTTGTAAGAGTTAAGTCTGTTTTTTATCATCGAAAGACATTGTTACATTTCAAACCGATACATCACACCTATAGCTTGATACACATCAAGCGACACTTTTAAATCGCCATTTCATCCAAGGCACGAAATACCATTTCATCCATGTGACCATCGAAGATTTGACGACAAACTTTCCGGCGCACCGCTAACCCCGCAATCAAGCGCTCGATGGTAAGATGCTTAACATCGTTCTGGGTGTTAAACAGCTCGACGGTTTTACTTAATGTCTCATAAGGAATCGGCTCATCCCCTACCCTTAGCCAATCGAGCTTCTCTATGTAATCTGAGCACTCTTCTTTGATTGAGGCATAGGAGTGCCCTGTCATCGCAGACAAAGCCGTTATACTGCGTTCTAGAGCCTCTGGTGAGGTATATTTAGATAGAGTAATGGTGATCTCATCAGCATTGATCTCTACCAAATGTTTTCTTTGCTTCACGCGTCGCCCTAAATTTCCTCTTGGAGACGGTGCTTTGCGTTGAATGGGCTCAAATTCGCCGTCTATGATGCCTGAGAGCTCCTCAAGCTGCTGTCGGGTTACCATCTCATTACGAAGCGGGTTTGGCAGCGTAGGCGCCATGTTGCGCTTGCCTGCGTTGGTTGTACGAGCACGTGAGTAACGCAGCACCTCTTCGACGTCACATTTGATGTCGATCTGGTAATCCATCACTTTATCATTCTCGATCATAGTTTCGATCGTTAAGTGATAGCCCCATAAGTTCACCACAAAAAGATCGTCTGTCCCTTTGCCGTCTGACAAGCGTTTCAGCTCACGGATCAGATCCATGGAGAACCGACGCCATTCAATGTTACGTGCAAGCTTCTGATTTAACTCACTCAGTAGCATGCAATCCGTGTGACGACGAACCATGCGACTACGGAAGAAAGAGTACAGTTGAAACACCAACGTATGTTGTTTCAAGATCTCTGGCGGAAACAAGAAGAAATAATCGCGTGTTAACAGCTCTTCATAAAACGAAGGTTCCCAAACTAAAATATATAAGTTTGGCTTGATACGAATTTCACCATCGCTACCCTCCACTGGTGCCTCTTCAGAGGCTGTGATGGTTCGTGCAAGAAAACGAAAACGATCACTTTTGAAGCCCTCTGGCATGTTTTCACTTAGCCAACGTCCAGTAAGTTCATGGAGCTGAAAATCAGTGAATTCAATGCGATCAATGCTATCGCGAATGGAATCACGAGCTGGACCACTGTCTTTTTTGCCTCTGAGCGACAAAATATCAGTGATGTATAGCGGCGTTTTGTTTGGTACGTGAGCAGCATCAAGCTGATACTGATCTTTGTGATGATCATGATACTGAACCGTTAACGTGAAGAGAGCGAACAGGGTCATGAGATCATCCACAGTCATGATATTTTTGGATGATCGCGTCTCAATAACGGCTTTTGTGCCAGAGATCGACACCATGGATTTCTGATAACTTTTTCGAGTTCTTGGTGGCGCAAGTGCTTGGTCAATGATCCCAGCCCAATTTGTTGGAGATACAACAAATTGATCGGCTTCATCTTTCATCGTGGGAGGTGTGTTTAACCCGTGCTCATTCAACAAACGTTTGTTTACTTGAGTCTGAGCCAATGCTTTCGAACGTTTTTGTTTCTCGTTCTGGCGAACTTTGTCGGTAACAAGACTTGTTGCTCCCAATACAGATATAAGCTGATTGGGATTCACAAATTTATGTAGCATCGTTTTACCAGCAAGTCCCTCTTCAAAACGCACTGGTGTTTGAGTAAATAAACCAATATTTACTGCCGCGCGCAAACGTTGTTGCAGAGCTGCACGTGTAAGTTGCCCATCTGTTGCTTCCACAATCTCTGTGGTTGAAACCAAACCATCCTTGCTGCTGAAGCCTCGTAATGAGATCAGATTAAGCAACTCTAAGATGCTTTTGGTCACCCCTTTGAAATGTTGGTACTGCTCTACCCAATCCGCAGAGGATTCATGTACCTCAAAAAGATGGCCATCTTTGTGGCTTCTCGGTGCTTTAATCAGAATTTTTTCATCAGCCGTCATTTTAGATCCAGATCACACTAGCCGTAGTTGTGCTATGGTTCCGAAGAATAAAGAAAAACAGATCATAAATAAAGAAAAAAGATTGTTTTTTAAATAACTGATCTTTTTGATTAATCTGATCTTAATTGATTATATGATCTAATGATCTGGCTTGAAAATTTTCTCTAAGTTTTTGTTCTATAAGACTATTGTTTTCATGTATTTCGGAACTATGATCATAAGAAGTCTGAAAGTATGATCAACAATAACCTGAAAGCATGATCATATTTATTCGTAAGCATGATCATTAAGGTTATGAAAAGATGATCAAAAGAGTCTTGAAACGATGATCATGATGTTTTTACAGGTTATCCACAGATGCAGTATTTAATAATGATCTTCACGATGATTATATTGTGCATTGGTGATGTTATTTATACTCGGATCGATGATCAAGAGCCAATATATCTATCGTTCTGGCGCCCATATTGATGAGATATCACTCATCTGATTAAAATACATTCAAGTTGCTCATATTTAGAAGTAAATCCTAGTCTCTGCTTATTTACAGGAAGCATGATCATAAGAGCGTGATTTATCATAGCAACTTGAGCAATTTCATTGTTCCGGCTTCTATACCATCAATTTCTGCTCAATCCCCCATTCTGTCTGCACTCAACCGTAAATCAGAGAAGAAAACTCATGCTTCCGAGAGATTCTAAGGCTTGATCATATTTCCGATTAATGGATCTTATTTTATTTGCGTGTTTACACCGTATTCTGCTCTATTCTTCCATGATCATGCTTTCGGATTTGTTTATTAACACGGAAGCATGATCATAAGTATACCTTGATCATACTTCCATGGATGTTTCGCTGGAACTGCCCTATTTTGCTCGGAGACATGATCAAGGTGTTCAGGTCTTTATTGTTCCGATATTACTTACTATCCTTCGTTTAAATTAGGTTGGTCTAACATAATCCGTAATTTAGCTTAATACTATAATCGTTCCGGTAGAAAATTGATTTACATTGTAAATGGGTGACGCTGTAACACTTTTTATTTTTAAGTTTAGGTGTCCACTTATAGAAGATTATTTGATTAAAAATAGTTATCTTTTTGACCATAAATCATAAAAGCGTCGATTTGGGTGTTTTTTTATGTGATGGTTATTCAAAATGTTCGTGCACCTTTTTGTTGTTTTTGGTCTTTACTGCTGTACAATTGCAATTATAAATCCTTCCAACGGAATTTGGCATGAAAAGAGAAAAAACGATTGAAAACCTTCTTGAGTTAGCGGAGCTGACTCAGCAGGTTCAAGCTGACCGTATTGAAATTGTTTTAGAAGAGCGAAGCGATAACTACTTCCCACCAATGTCGAAAGCGATGATGGAAACCCGTTCTGGTCTAACTCGCCGTAAGCTCGACGACGCGATTGGTAAAATGGAAGCCGCTGGGCATCAATTTACCAAAAACAACGCGAATCATTATTCAATTACGTTAGAAGAAGCACACATGCTCATGGATGCGGCTGAAGTGCCTAAATTTCATGAGCGTAAAAAGAATTCAGGTAACAAACCTTGGATTATTAATGTGCAGAACCAAAAGGGCGGTACAGGTAAATCAATGACCGCGGTTCATTTAGCAGCATGTTTAGCGCTAAATTTGGATAAACGATACCGTATTTGTTTAATCGACTTAGACCCACAAGGCTCGCTACGTTTATTCCTCAACCCGCAAATCAGCATGGCAGAGCATGATAATATCTATTCTGCGGTAGACATTATGTTGGGTAACGTGCCTGATGGTGTGGAAATTGACAGTGAATTTTTACGTAAAAACGTATTGCTGCCAACGCAATATCCGAACTTAAAGTCGATTTCAGCGTTTCCAGAAGACGCGATGTTTAATGCGGAAGCATGGCAAACGCTATCTGAAGACCCATCACTCGATATCGTCCGTCTGCTGAAAGAGCAACTGATTGATAAAATTGCTGATGACTTCGATATCATTATGATTGATACCGGTCCACACGTTGACCCATTAGTATGGAATGCGATGTATGCATCAAATGCCTTGCTAATTCCTTGTGCGGCTAAGCGTCTGGACTGGGCTTCAACAGTAAACTTCTTCCAGCATTTGCCTACGGTATATGAAATGTTCCCGGAGGACTGGAATGGTCTTGAGTTTGTTCGCTTGATGCCAACCATGTTTGAGGACGACAATAAGAAGCAAGTTTCTGTTTTAACTGAAATGAACTATCTTCTAGGTGACCAAGTTATGATGGCTACTATTCCTCGTAGCCGTGCGTTTGAAACCTGTGCCGATACCTACAGCACAGTATTTGATCTGACAGTAAGCGATTTTGAAGGCGGTAAGAAGACACTAGCCACCGCGCAAGACGCTGTTCATAAAAGCGCACTGGAATTAGAGCGTGTGCTGCACTCTAATTGGCCGTCATTGAATCAGGGGTAATAAGTAAATGGCTTTGAAAACGTCTGAATTAAACGCGAAATTATTTGGCAAAACGAATAAGCGTCGTGTTGTGACTCCGCAAGAGGCGCAAACTGCGGCAAAAGAGAAAGCTCAAACGATTGAACTAGCAGTTGCAGGTGAAAATATTGTTCAGTTTGAACTTGTGCGTATTCCTGCAAATAAAGTTGCGACAGAAACAACAGTATTTGTTGATAACGCTCGTGAGCAATCGTTCTTAAACGAACATGCTTTATCTGATGTTTTAGTCACACTCAAAGAGCGTGGCCAACAATATCCAGCAGTGGGTCGTAGAACTGAAGATGGCAAGATTGAAGTTTTAGATGGTAGCCGTCGTCGCATGTCTTGTATCCTCGCCGAACAAGACTTTTTGGTTTATGTTGCTGACAACATCAATACTGACCATGCTAAGTTTTTGTCTGATGTGGCAAATGCTCACAAGCCGCTCTCTTTATATGAAAAAGGGAAAGAGATGCAGGCTAAGCTTGATAGTGGTGAAGCTGAGGATCAGAAAGCATTGGCAAAAATGTTCCAGTGCAGTGAAGCGTTGGTAAGTGGCGCTTTAAAAGCCGCAGCATTACCGTTAGAACTGCTTCAAGCGTATCCGAATGTTGGCGATCTCGGTCGTCCAACTATCGTGAAACTGCACAAACAGTTTTCAACGCTGACGCCAGAGCAGCAGCAAGAGCTGTTAGATAAATGTCGCTCTAGCGAAGGGTTTTTATGGCAGCGAAGCACAGCTCAAGGCGTTGCTCGTCTGACAAAAGAAGTCACGGAAAGCATCGAAAATTGGATTACTGAACTTGCACCAGCAAAACCTGGCAAGAAGACGGAAAAAGTCGACTTAGTAAAAGGTCGAGCAAGCTATAGCCGAAAAGGTAGCAGCCTGGCGTTGAACTTGAAGAAAGTTGACGATAGCTTAATGGAAGAGATTCTTGCGTTTGTACAAACCAAACTGCAATAACAAATGATGATTGAATCAACCGCCTCCGGGCGGTTTTTTTATATCTGAGAAGCGTCAAATTAAAGATGTGATACCATTACGTCAGTTCAACGTTGGATAGACAAAATGCAGACACAATCTGATTTCCTTTCATCACTTCAACATCAAGCTCACCAATCTTTCCAAAGGATTGGTGTTGTCATTCAAGGCGAGGCTTCTTGGCAAAATGCGTTGATGTCAGAGTTCCATAAAACGCAGCGCCATCAACGTTGGTTTTCTGTTGGTGATTTTGGTTTGAAAAACGTATCCAGCGTTTCGTCTAAACAAGGGCACATGTTGCTAGGCAGAGAGTGTGACGTTCTATTGTTTGATGCTCGAAATGGCTTTGACGCAAATAGTTTTACCGCCACGCTTGGCTCATTGGTTGGCGGCGGTTTTCTTGTTGTCATTACTGAGCTGCGACAAAATGCGAATTTTGCTCAGCAATGGATGCATAAACAATGGGAGAAGCTCGTTGTTATTGAGCAAGACAAACCATTGCCAACGGCTCCAGACATCAAGCAGGCAGAAAAAGAAAGCCACTACACGGAACAAGAACATGCCATTTCTCTAATTGAAAAGGTGGTAACTGGACATCGAAAGCGACCGTTAGTTTTGACCGCTGATCGTGGGCGCGGAAAAACAAGTGCCCTCGGCATTGCGTGTGCGAGCTTATTACAGCAGAAGCCACTTAGAATCTTAATTACGGCACCATCTATAAAAGCCGTTGAGCCTGTTTACCAACATGCTTTGCGGCTACTTCCTAATGCGCAGCGTATTAGGAAGGACAGATTAGAATCAGGGCAGGGAGCCATTCAATTCATTGCTCCTGACGAACTTCTATCGAGCAGACCTGAATGTGATTTGTTACTTGTCGATGAAGCGGCTGCAATTCCAGTTCCTATGCTCAAAAGCATTACCGAACATTATCATCGACTCGTTTTTTCTACGACTGTTCATGGTTATGAAGGTTGTGGCCGGGGCTTTACGATTAAATTTGTTGATTGGCTTCAGAAACAGCGTTCGGGAATGAAAACATGGCACATGACACAGCCCATCCGCTGGAGCATGAATGATGCGCTTGAATCATGGCTCTATGACGCGTTTTTGTTGGATGCGGAGTTAACGCACCATCAACTTAAACAGGTCGACTCAATTTCCCTTTCTAAAGCCGATAAGAACAATTTGATATCGCAGCCTAGTTTGCTGCGTGAGTGCTTCGCTCTTTTGGTGAATGCTCATTATCAAACCTCGCCGAATGATTTGATTCACCTTTTGCAAGACGACAACAGTCAGCTCTATTTTGCTAAGCAAGATAATGCGGTTGTGGGGGTGATATTAGCGGTCGAAGAGGGGGGCCTTGACGATGAATTGATTGAAGAAATCCAGCTTGGTAAGCGTCGTCCTAAAGGACACTTAGCCCCAATTACGATTGCAAACCACCTAGGATTCCCGAATGTCGCGAATCTATCGACGCTGCGAGTCATGAGAATTGCGGTTCATCCAGCATTGCAAGGCAAAGGCATTGGTCAAAAAATTCTGCAGCAACTTGAGCAAATGGCTGCTAAACACATTGCCTACTTATCCACGAGTTTTGGTGCGACGGAAGAGTTGCTCTATTTCTGGCGACAATCGAACTTCCGTACAATTCGCTTAGGGTCAATGCGCGATGCTGCTAGCGGTTGTTATTCAGTCTTGATGGTCAAACCTTGTGATTCCCAACAGACGGCTTGGGTCGACCAATCTCAGGCGCTATTTGAAGAAATGTTGTCTAACAATGTGGCTGACGTCTATCCAAAATTAGAAGCCCCTATTTTTCGAGCTCTATTGCCGCAACCTTTGGGAATGAGTCCACTTCATCCCGCTAAGTTATTACTAATTGAATGTTATGCTGATGGTGGTAACAGTTATGAGTCTGTGTCTGTGTGGCTTCAGCAGTGGTTACTTAACTTAGGTTTGAACTCCGCTTCCGACTTGATGATCAGTAAGCTTTTTCTTAACCGTAGTTGGACTGAATGTGCTCAGCAATTTGGTTTACCTGGAAGAAGGCAAGTTGAGCAGCAGTTAAGGGACGAAGTAAGACACATTTGGAGCGATTTACACTGTAAACAATAAAGGGAAATTTACACTGTAAATGAAATTATTGGGAGCTGATTTTACACTGTAAATCCAGCTCCTTTTTGTTTCAGCGTGTATTTTGATTGAGCTTTAGGCTAAATCGAGTTTTCTCTTAATATCCTGTTTAACCGTTATTGATGGATTACTTTCTTTAGTGACGTGAGCCCTATAATAAGAAATGCGAGGTTTGTTCAGAAAACGGATTTGGTTAGACTGAGAGTGTTGATGGGAAGCAAAGTGGTAAGGGTATGTGGAAGCTGTGTCTTGAGTTATCTGAAGATAAGACCAAGGTGATAGCCCGTCTTCCGGGTGAAGTGGATCTCGGTGGTGAGCTAAATCAAAATGAATTAAACGAGCAGCTCGTCGTAATGAACGCCGAAAAGATGTTTGTTGTAGAGGGGGAAGTCGTTAGGTTCATTAACTGCGCCAAAGAACGTAAAGCTGAAGCTTACGAAGGCATCGTCATTGCAGAAAAACGCAACGCACAAGTTGAGGTCGAATTGTCGAATAATGACATGCTCGCCAGCATGAACGTTGTCGGCGCGTACGGAGGCCGAGGTTTACGTGGCCCCGAGATTGTTCAAGCCCTTGCTCAAGCGCGAGTTTCGAAAGGCATCAACAAACTGGCTTTGAAGAAAGTGTTGGTTGTCAGCACTCAGCTCAAACCCGGCGAAACTTTTTCTCAACCTGTAGCGGTTGGTAAGCAACCTATCAAAGGCAAAGACGCTCTTTTTACTCCTCTTGTTAAAGACATCACCAAACGCATCCTCAAACCCAAAGACGGCCAATCTGCTAGCGACAAAATTGATTTACGTAACCTCGGTGAAACTATCGCGGTTGACGTAGGCGATGAGGTGATGCGCCGCACGCCTGCGACCAAAGGCACGCCTGGCTTTACTGTTCAAGGGCGAGTGATTCCTCCGCAAGCCGGAAAAGACAGCCCAATGAAGCCGGGCAAAGGCACTGAGATAAGCAAGCAAGACCCAAACCTATTGATTGCATCGGTATCCGGTACGCCTCTGATTAAAGACAAAACCATCGAAGTTGATAACGCACTCTGCCTCAATAGCGTTGGCGTGAATACAGGCCACGTGAAATTCAAAGGGAATGTGATTATCGGTGGCAACATCGAATCCGGAATGATTGTTAAAGCGACGGGCTCTATTACTGTAGGCGGCTTCATTGAATCGGCTGAAGTACAAGCGCAAGACGACATTCAAGTTGGTAAAGGGATCATTGGCCACACCGTGAGTGATGGCCAGCCAAAGAGTTGTCACGTCAAAGCCAAAGGTTCGATTCGTGCCAGCTACGCCCAATATTGTGATTTGCAAGCCGGCGAAGATATTGAGTTGGCGGTGCACAGCATGAATAACGATATTGTTTGTGGGCGCAATCTGACGGTGCTAGACGCGAACGGTAGGAACGGCACGCTCAGCGGCGGAGATGCAAAAGTCGGTGGCAAAGTGGTGTGCTTACAATTGGGCGTAGAAGGCGACACCGCCACTAAGGTAGAAGCGTTCGCACGCTATTCTGCATTTAAGGAACGATTAGCAGAGCTTAAAGAACAATACAAACGCGCTCAAGAAGGCACGATGGATGTGATTCGTAAAGAGCTCGAATTTAAGAAACGTGCTAAAGCCGAACGTACCGACGAAGAACAAGCTCAGATTGACGTGATGAAAACACAAAACAACGAGCAGCTTGAAGCGATAAAGCAAAAGCTAGAACAAACGGAACACGACTTTGAAGTCGCGTTAGAAGAAAATATTGTCGAAGCCAAAGAGCGTGTCTTCACTCGCGTGACGGTGCAGTTTGGCGACGAACAAGTAACGACAAAGCGCACTCATGGCGGTTGTTCGTTCCGTTTCAATCAATACGAAATTAAAGTCTCGGCGAACTTGGAAGAAGAGGACGTCGCTGCGGTTTAAGCTTTCTTACTCACTGAGCCCACACGTCGCAACAATATGTGTGGGCTTTTTTTATCTACAAATCGACAATGTGCTCTTGATAGTAGTCCGCAAGCGCACCCACTTGGCTGCTACACATTACTTTCATTGCTTGTTTAATGTGTTCTATTGGCCAGTTCCACCATTGGATATTGAGTAGAGTTTCAATCTCTTTATCGCTGAATCGTTGACGTACGACTTGGTTGTTTCCAACCACCACAGAATAAGGTTGCACGTCTTTCGTCACTACGGCGCGTGCTCCGATGACGGCTCCATCGCCGATGTTTACTCCGGGCATGATCATCGCCTCACCGCCAATCCAAACATCATTTCCCACCACTGTGTCTCCGGCACGCTCGAAACCGTCTTGTACGCCTTCTCCAAATTCTTCAGGAGAGAAGGGGAAGGTCGAAATCCAGTCAATGCGATGACCTTGGTTTCCTGCCATCATGAAGGTGGCTCCAGAAGCGATGGAACAAAACTTGCCAACGATTAATTTGTCGATGCTATCGGGTTCTCTACTTTGCCATTCTTGAAGTGTGACGGGGTCACCCAACAAGTAGCGTACCGCTTGCTCTTCGAAGCTTTTTTGATGATAGAAGCCCGAGTAATAGCTGTAATCGCCAACGATGATATTGGGATTAGTGATGTGATCTTTAATGACTTGACCTTTTAACCACGTGTCGAAAACACTCATAACTCATCCTTTCAAATTTAGGTTGTACAGAGTTTAGAGGCTTTCTATTATTTCCAGTAGTTTGATTTTAGAGATTCAGAATTACTGTATGGAAATAAAATGGCTCAGCTACGTACCACTTTACGTCGCTTTGTGTGAGGAACGGAGTATTGCTGGTGCAGCAAAGCGACTGAATTGTTCGAATGCGCATGTAAGTCGGCAACTTAAACAGCTTGAAGACATATTGTCGGTGCAGCTTATTCAGCGAACTACGCGCCAGTTTAATTTGACCTACGATGGTTTGCGGTTTTATCAGCAGGTAAAGCAACTGCTCGAAGGCGCTGAGCAGATCAATGAGCAAGTCATGGCAAACGAGATCGTATCGGGAAAATTGAGAATAGCGGCGTCCGCTTCTTTCGGAGCTGCGTTACTCAGCCAAACATTGATCGAGTTTCGATTGCAACATCCACAAGTGAGCGTCGAAGTGATCTTCACAGAGACGCCTCTCGACTTGATTGAGGCTGGGTTTGATATCGCATTCTACTTTACCGATACTCCTCCAGAGGGATACGTCGGCCATCAGCTACGCACTTTACACTGTAAACCGATCGCTCATCGCTCGTATTTAGCTGATAAACCAAATGTAAGTACGCCAGAGGATCTTGGTGACTTAAAGCACATCCTTTATAAAAGTCGCGACTTGGTGTTAGACAAGTGGACGTTTACGCATAAGCAAACTCAACAGCAGTGCTGCATTGAGTTAGAAAGTACGCTGAGTTTTAATCTTGTCCAGTCCATGTTGGATGCTACTTTGGCTGGCTGTGGTGTAGCCATGTTAGATTAATTTGCACTGGCTAAACTCGACCCTGTACAAAAAGAACAACTCGTGAGTTTGCTGCCAGAATGGCAAACGGATGCGATTTTGCCGCTTTATCTGCTTTACCCAAAACGTGAGCACTTACCAAGAAGAACGCGAGCGTTCATTGATCACTTTAGGAAAATATATTCTGTCGGCGAATAGCGACAACAAACTTAGCAACAATTGAGGAAGCAAAGGAATGCGAAAACACTGTATTGCGATTGGTGGTGGTGGCTGGATGATGGGAGAGAATCCGAGCCCGCTCGATCAATACATTTTGTCTTTGTCTGGTAAGGAGAATCCAAACATTTGTTTTCTACCGACAGCCACGGGAGACGCCGATGAAGTTATTGAACGTTTTTACAATGCGAAGCTTAGTGAAAACGTAACCCATTTTCCGCTGTTTAAGTTTGATGCTGGTTGGAAAGAAACGCTATTTGAACAAGACATCATTTACGTCGGTGGCGGTAATACGCGTTCGATGTTGGCCATTTGGCGCGAATGGGGAATCGATAGAATACTCAAGCAGTGTTATGAACAAGGCATCATCATTTGTGGCATGAGCGCTGGTGCAATTTGTTGGTTTGAGTTTGCGGTGACAGACAGTGATCCCGAAGCATACCAAGTTATGCGTTGTCTTGGATTAATTGACGGTTTGGCTGCGGCGCATTTTTCTCATGTAGGTGAGAAGTTCGAGGTTTTCCAAGCCTTTGCTCGTTCTCAACCGAGCATCACTTGTTATGGCATTCACGATTATGCGGCATTGCACTTTGTCGATGGAAAATTGTTAGCTACTGTCACCAGTTTTCCTGATGCAGGCGTGTTGGTCAAAACAGGTAACGAAGAAAACATATTACGAGGGTGAGCTTCTTCAAATCAGCATTAAAGGCAATAACTACTGACCGGACACAGAAGAAGCTCATGGATTCAGCTAACTTACATTAAGTATCGTGCTTATAGCTCGTAACGCAGACCTAAGTGGTAGTAGCTTTCGTCTGCGTGCGCACCGCCAAACGAGACTTCTTGTCCATTGCTGTAGCCACGCGAACCGTTACGATCAACGTAGTTTGTGTAGATAGAAGAACGAGGCGTCAGTTTGTATTGCACTTCTAGCGTTGTATCTTTCAGCTCTAGCTCGTCACCCTCACTGTTTTCTAAAGAACGATAACCAGCACGCAGTGCCCATTTGTCATTTACACTGTAAACCGCCGTCAGTTCCATCACTTTGTCGGTACTAGTTTGTGAGTAATAGCCCTCAAGTTCATCTTCCGAATACAACGCACCCAACATCAAATCACCTAAGTAGTAACGCGTACCTGCGCCCCAGAATGTGTAATCGGTGTCGTTGCTTTCACGTGCATCACCTTTATTTTTCTGCATCGCTACCACTGGTGCCAAGGTACCCAAATTCCCCATGTCTAGCGTATAACGCAGTGCAGCGTTGTAACCGTAGTCGAGCTCAGAAGTGTTGTTTCCTAAAATGTACGCGACAGAAAAATCGACATTACCTAGGCTGTTTTGGTATTGCAGCGTGCCATCTTGACGGAAAACTTGCGTTGCGGTTTTGTCGACTTTATTCGCTTGGCGCGCCATAGAAACATCGGAAGAGGCGAACACATCACCAATGTCGGTAAACATAATCAACCCAGATGCCACGCGACCACCAGTAATGCGACCATAATCTTTCGCATCAATACCCGCCCATACATAACGTGCGGTCAGAGACGGTTTGTCGTTTACTTGGTTTGCGTATTCAGCGGCACCCACTTGGTATTGCGCTTGGCCGATGATCGACGCGTACTCGTTGATGGTTTGTGAACCGTTTAAACCAATACGGCCATCAAACTCGCCATTTGCATCGCCGTGCTCATCATTTTTACTGGTGACATTGAAACCAAGACGAGAGTAAATATTTAAAACTGACCCATCTTCCGCTTGATACAGCTGCGCTGCCATTGCGTTTGATACCATCAATGTTGGGAGAAGTAGAGTCAAAATGTGCTTTTTCATGATTAACGACCTTTCATTTCTATTGTTTTAGGTACGACAAAGCCCCTTCCGAGTAACGGAATAAGAAAAATTGTCGTGAAGTAGAGAGAGGGTGCGCCCTTGTTTGCCAAGGGCGCGAGCTAGTCCATTCCTATAGGGGAAGAATGATTTAGCTTAAATCGACGTCTTTGCAGCCAAAGAAGTAAGTCGCGAGGAAGCCGACGATGTAAGAGATAAGCAGGCCAGCAACAAACACCATCATGCCCGGGAAGATGCCATTTTCAGATGTCATGAGAGGAATCGCCACGATACCGGATGGGCCAAACACCGTATTAAGACCAACTGGTAAGCCAAGGTAAGAAACTAAACCGATAAAGAAGCCGCCCGCAGCGCCGCCAATACAAGCGGTAACGAATGGTTTTACGCGTGGTAATGTCACGCCGTAAATCAATGGTTCGCCAATGCCTAGAAGGCCAGGAATAATAGCGCCTTTAACTTGAGTGCGCAGTAGAGCGTCTTTTTTGGCTTTGAAATACAGCGCCATTGACGCGCCAACCTGACCGCCACCAGCCATCGCCAGGATAGGGAATAGCGAGTTAAAGCCCTGTGCTTCCATCAATGCAAAGTACACTGGAACAAAACCCTGGTGGATGCCAAATACCACAGAAATTAAGAACAAACCTGCCAAGATTGCAGCGCCTAATGGGTTATCGTTCAAGTTGAGGAACAACCAAGACATCCCTTTAAACAGCTCGCCGCCGATTGGCATGATGATCAAGAAGGTTACCGCACCCATGATCAACAGAGTGATAACGGACGTTAAGATCATGTCCAGATCATCTGGCATGTGTTGACGAACCTTACGCTCGACTTGCGCACCGATGATCGCCGCCAAAAGTACGCCGATAATGTTGCCGCGCGGATCAATCGCAAAGCCGAAAAACTCGTTCATGCCAGAGTAAATGCCGGATGTCGCCTCTGGGTTGTAACCCAGCACAAACAAAGAGGCGAGAATGGCACCATTAACACCAGAGCCGCCAAATGCTTGCTGCGCGTTGTAACCAATCAGAATACTTAGGAAAGCAAACAGACCCTTACCAAAGACTTTCATGTAGGCGATCAAATCCAACATAAACTGGCTTGGTGTCTGGTCGAGAACAAACATCTGTTCCAATAACGTCGCAAAACCTAGCAACAAACCAGCGGCAATAAAGCCTGGGATCAACGGCGTAAAGATAGTGGCAAACTTGCTTAAAAAACGCTGAACCGCACTGGTTTGCTTACTCTTCATCTGTTTTTTCTGCTCGGCTGCGACGGCAGAAAGATCTTGTTGCGGCATATCTGCTTCTTCACTGTCACCAGAGGTTAAGCTGTCGATCAATTGATTCATCATCTCAGCCGCTTGTTGAGCTTTTCCGGGACCGAGAATGATCTGAAACTGCTCATCGCTTTCCACCACACCCATTACGCCGGGAATTTGCTTGATAACTGATTGATCAGCCAAGCCATTGTTGGCGAGCGATAAACGCAAACGCGTCATACAGTTACCACATTTGCTTACGTTGCTACTGCCACCCACTGCGGACAGCAACTGCGATACTGTGTTTGAAGTTATTTTTGCCATAGGGTCTATCCTTCAGAACTCGGATTATTTAGTTATTATTTAGTGCTGCGCGAATAAAGCCGTTGTGCGCGGCGAGGCGTGATTTGGCTTGTTCGGCATCCAAATCGGCCAAAATCATTAAGATGGCGGTTTTGCAGTGGCGACCGCAGGCATTTAATGCTCGCTCTGCTTCTTCTTTTGATGCGTCGGTTGCTTCCACAACAATGTTGGTTTGGCGTTGTATGAGCTTGGCGTTAGTGGCTTCTACATCCACCATTAAGTTGCCAAATACCTTACCGCTACGAATCATTGCGCCTGTCGTGAGCATGTTTAGCACCAGTTTTTGTGCGGTGCCAGCTTTCATGCGAGAAGATCCAGTGACAACCTCTGCGCCAACTATCGGCAGAATCGCGATGTCGGCCGCTTCTGCCATGGCACATTCTGGATTACAGGCGATAGATGCGGTCGTGGCTCCGATGGATTTAGCGTAGTCCAAACCACCTAGTACATAAGGTGTACGGCCACTCGCTGCAATGCCTACAACCACGTCATGCTTGGTGAGGTGAAGTGCTTTTAAGTCGTCTTGACCCATTTTCGCGTTGTCTTCTGCGTTTTCTACCGCTTTTAAAATCGCTTGATGTCCACCAGCAATTAAGCCAATCACCATATCTGGATGCGTGCCGTAGGTAGGAGGACACTCGCTTGCATCAAGAATGCCTAAGCGACCTGACGTACCAGCTCCCATGTAAATTAAACGGCCACCATTTGCAAAAGCTTGGGTAATTGCGTCAACTGTCTCTGCAATTTGTGGTAGCACCGCTTTTACCGCGAGCGGGACTTTTTGATCCTCTTCATTAATGACTTGCAGCATCTCGATGGTCGAAAGCGTATCGATCTCGGCACTGGCTGGGTTACGGCTTTCTGTCACCAATCTGCTTAAATCAATTTTCATGTTTTGCACTCTTCGTAATGTTCAATCTGAGGGCGATTTTATGGAATAAAATATTCAGGTTTGGTGATAAAAATCACACTTGAGGTTATTCTTTATGCAGGAGAGATTTGGAATAATGAGAGAAAATATACGTCTATTACGTCCGGGATTAACTGTCTTGGTTAGAGTAATCAGGGGGTTAAATCAAACGCCTATTATTTCTGATTTGGAATAATTTATTTAAAATTTTTGAGGTTTTTGTTGTGTCAGTTATCAATAAGATAGTCGCGAGGCGTACTCAGCTTTCGCAAAGTGGTCGTTTGGTTGGCGATTGGATTGTTGAAAACGCAGAAAAGGCGGCGCTGCTCACCAGCCAAGAACTTGCGGCGCAAGTAAAAGTGAGTCAATCGAGCATTGTGAAATTTACTCAGCGTATCGGCTTTAAAGGTTACAGCGAGTTTAAGTTAGCTCTGAATGAAGAGATTGGCCGTAAGCATGCGATGCAGTCGACACCGCTGCACAGTGATATTTTGGCTGACGACCCCATTGCGGTTATTTCACAGAAACTGGTGAAAGCGAAAACCGACGCTATGTTTCAAACCACCAATACGCTGTCTTACGAAGCGTGTCACCAAGCGGTGAAATGGTTGAGTGAAGCGCGTCGAGTGCAAGTGGTCGGGATTGGGGGCTCTGCACTGACCGCCAAGGATTTAAGCTTTAAACTGCTTAAACTTGGTATTACGGCGCTTTCTGAACAAGACAGCCACGTGCAGATTGCTGTTGCCCGCACGCTCTCTCCAGAAGATGTTCAGATCGCAATCTCGTTTTCGGGTGAGCGCAAAGAAATTCTCGTCGCGGCAGAAGCGGCAAAAGAGCAGGGCGCGAAGGTGATTGCGTTATCTGCGCCTGGAAGAAGTCGCTTGCGCGGTATTGCCGATATTACGTTTGATACGATTGCCAATGAAACGGAACATCGCAGCTCATCCATTGCTTCGCGTACCGCGCAAAACGTGATCACCGATTTGCTGTTTATCATCTTGGTTCAGCAAAGAGACGACAGTGCCCGTCAGTTGATCAGCGATATTAGTACCGACATCAAACAGATCCTCACATGATCGCTTGTTTAACAGCGGACTAGAGATCCGGATCGTGCCTCAGCAAAGCAATAAAAGCGGAGAGATGTTTTTCAATGGTGAGATCGGCAGAAATCGCGGGTAATTCCAACGTGATGCAAGGTAAATCACGTTCACTACACCAAGTGCCGAATGAGCCGGGTGTTTCGTAGTCGACATCGTCTACAATTGGCAGTTGGAACTGCTCGCGGAGCCATTTGGCAAGGTCGGAATGTTTGGGATCATCCACAAACGCAAGCGGTTCATGAAACGACACCACAAACTTTGGCTTGCGCAGTTCAATCAAGTTAATTAAAGCGCTAACTTCAGGCTCTAGTTGATTTTTAGTGCCAGTTTTCACCTGTACGTCTCGAACGGGGGTGTGAGAACTCCATCGATACACTGTGCCATGCTCAGTCCAATTTTGGGTTGGAAACGCGCGATTGAGATCCACTTGGTTTGCATTTGCGCGTGTGCCTAGCTGGTTGCCGTCAGGATTCATTGACAGAATCACATCATGTCGTAAGTTTTCAGCAGGCAAGCTTCTTAGCGCGCAGGACAAACCTGCAATCGAGGCTGTCTCATCCCCGTGAGTGCCTGCCAAAATCAAACCTCGTGAAGCACTTTCGACTTGAGCCGGAAAATACAGTAATGGCGCACCAAGCACGGATTGACCGTATGATGTTGGCCGAATTAAAAATGCCGCTCTTTCCGTTCTTGGAATTAGACTCACCGTAATCTCCTGATTGATGAAGTAGTATCAATATCTAAGCTAATTACACCTAGCTAAACTGAACCGTTTAAACTCGTCAACGGTTGAAATGTTAATTGTGGCACTTGCTTCACAAGACGCGTTAGGAGAACGAAAAACGATATGGATTTTAAAAAACATTCAACGGCGTTGCTGATTTCCTCTTTATTCACCCCTTTTCTTGCTACATCAGTTGCTGCGGAGACCTTACCTAAAGGCATTCAACTTGCCGCAGAACAGCATTTAGTACGTGCGAATGACGCAGAGGCGGCGACGCTTGACCCAGCGAAAGCCGAAGGTCTGCCAGAAATGCATGTGATTCGTGACTTATTTGAAGGGCTTGTGATTCAAGATCGTGACGGAAACATTATTCCCGGTGTGGCAGAATCATGGGAAACCAAGGATAACCAAACCTTTACTTTTCACTTGCGCAAAGACGCGAAATGGTCGAATGGCGAGCCTGTGACAGCGGATGATTTTGTCTATTCACTGCGCCGAGCGGTGGACCCGAAGACCGCTTCTCCAAATGTTTGGTATCTCAAACTCACCAAGATCAAAAACATCGCCGATGTAGCAGAGGGCAAAAAGCCTTTGGACGATCTCGGTATCAAGGCAGTGGATAAATACACCCTACGTTTTGAGTTGGACAGTCAAGTGCCGTACTTTGTTGCTATGACTGGGCACACGTCCATGATGCCAGTGCATCAAGCGACAGTGGAAAACCGCGACAAGCCGTGGAGCGATCCAGACCAATTTGTTAGCAACGGTGCATTCACATTGGATAAGTGGGTCGTGAATGAACGCATTGAATTGGTTAAGAGTCCAAGTTACTGGGACAGCGCAGATACGCATCTAAACAGAGTGACTTACATTCCGTTTGAAAACCAAAACGCGTCGATCAATCGTTATGCGGCAGGAGTGCTGGATATCACGTCAGATGTGCCGACTCATATGGCGCAGAAGCTTAAACAAGATTACAAGCAGGCTTACACGGTGGTGCCATTGTTGTGCACGTATTACTACGCGTTCAATACCACTCGTCCGCCATTTGATGATGTGCGAGTGCGTCAAGCGGTGTCGTACTCCATCATGCGCGATGTGATTACGAATGGTGTCACGCAAGTGGGCAACCTTCCTGCTTATACTTTTGCGCATCAGTACACCGCAGGGTTTGATGCGACGCCGCCTGAATACAGTAAGTGGAGTCAGCAACAACGTGACGAGAAAGCGCGTCAGTTGTTAAAAGAAGCGGGTTACAGCCAAGACAAGCCGCTCGATTTTAAATTGCTGTACAACACCAGTGAGGCAAACAAATCGATCGCGGTTGCGATAGCGTCGATGCTACAAAAAAATCTCGGTGCAAACGTGGAGTTAGAAAACCAAGAGTGGAAGTCGTACTTAGTGGCGCGTAAACAAGGCAATTTCGATGTGATGCGCGCTTCCTGGTGTGGTGATTACAATGAAGCGTCTACTTTCCTGAGCTTACTTCGCTCAGGTTCTTCGGGTAACTTTGCACGTTACAGCAATGCTGTGTACGATAACGCGATGAACAGTGCATTGGCAGCAACCGATGAGAAAGCGCGCCAAGGATTTTACGACCAAGCTGAACAGTTGCTGGCGACAGATATGCCCATCGCGCCAATCTATTATTACATGCAAGCACGTTTGGTTCGCCCTACGGTTGGCGGTTTTGCCAAAAACAACGTAGAAGGGCGCATCTACTCGAAAGATCTCTACATCAAGAAGTAGCGCTCAAAACAAGCGATAAATATGAAGCCCCGAAGATGTATCTTACGGGGCTTCTTTTTATTGTTAGCGAGTGGAGAGCTTATTCACGAGCATAGCGACTCGTTTGCCAAGATACTCCGCCGTTGCAACATCAGAAGCATGCAACTGACCACCTTCACCACCTTGTGCAACAATACCACCTTGTACACCATAACGATTCAGGTTTTGCTCCCCAGAATTGCTGATCTTATCCAACCCGACCCACATCATGCCGTGTTGGTTAGCGAGCGTTTGTAGATATTGTAATGTGCAAGATTGGTCGCCATTCATTGCCCCACCACTGGTAAAGCCAGCCGCGATTTTGCTCGCCCATTTTTGGTAATACCAAGATTCACTGCTTGCATCTGCAAATGCTTTAAACTGCGCTGCTACACCTCCCATATAGGTCGGTGAGCCAAAGATAATCGCATCACACTCAGCAAGTTCATCCATTAGTTTAGGGTTCACAAAACGTCCCTCAATAATCTCACTGCCTTCAATTCGGTGAGAGAGGATTTCACATTCATCTTGCTGTTTAATGCCTTGTTGTTCAACACTTGCGGCAATCGCGCGAGCAAGCTGACCAGTAACGTCGGTTTTAGAGAAATAAATAATCGCAATTTTGGACACAATGGTTCCTTTTTTCATTGTTGATCTTTAATCGTGCGACTAAGGCTAAAACCTCAATCTAAGTTGAGGTCAACACTAAAACTTAAAAAGAAGTGCATTAAAAAAGCCGATGTAGATACATCGGCTTTTTAGTGGGTTATTTCTTTCTGCGAGTATAAATCCGAGATTTTACTTTACTTGGCTCTGGCTTGTTTTTCGCCAGCTTTAGCACTGCTTTTTGCAAAATCTGGTTGTTTGGGTAAGTGATTAAGTTTCCGTTGTCGTGCTTAATTAACACGTGAAACATACTGATTTCTTGAATCTCACCGCAGATGTCTTCATCTTTATCTACGACTTTAATTCGGTCACTCACTCGGTATGGGAAGACAAAAAAGATCAAAAAGCTGGCAGTGATGTTGCTCAGAATTGACCACTGCGCAATAAACGCCACACCTAATACGGCAAAAATGGACGATAGGAACAAAGACACATCGCCATAGCCAATACCTGTGATAATGGCAAAAATAGAGGCGGTCAAAAATAGCAGCGCGACATTGAAACAGCGCTGAATAAAACTCAAACGAGCCTTTTTTACACCTTTCGTTGTTGCCAAATTTAGGATGGCTCGATTTACAATCCTCTTCAGGATGCGATACGCGATCAGGACAAAAATGCCCATCAATAGTTTGTAACCGAGGGAGCCCGTAGTGAAATACTGGCTCACTTGCTCTAATTGGATCCAATCATTCATTTCTTCATCTCGACGATATCTAGAAAGCGGCTTTTATAGCTGATTTTTTGCTGTAAGTAATCACAATTTTTCTTTACACCATTTGTCTCTGTGTTGAGGTACCACAGAGTACTATATAAGTTAATCAAAGACTTAGTGAGCATTACGAACTCTTTGGCTTCATTACTTATATTCAATCAAAGCTGACGTGATTTTGAAGAGAGCATTCTTTGAGCTGTATCCCATATCCGACATTCTATGATGCTAGTTCCTCATAAACGAGCTGAATATGACTTTTGTCCTGATAACCTAAGGTGTATTAATTGAAATAGCTTTTAGGGCGTTGAAAAATGGAAGAAGATGAAAAGGCGATTATGATTTTATTCGTGATTGTTGGCCTTGTACTCGTTTGGGTCGCGCTTGAAGAACTTAATTATCTCGGGCTCCCAATAAAATAAGCCCCGTTAAACACAAGTTAAACGGGGCCTTTGCTTTTATCAATGTGAATTCAGGCTAGCTAACCGCACGCACTTTGCCTTGTTTCAAATCGTTCAGCACTTGCGCTTTAGGGCCATCTGCGATGATGCTGCCTTTCTCCATCACAATTACGCGATCAACGATGTCGAGCATAGACGTTTTATGCGTAATCAGAATCAGCGTTTCACTAGGTTTCAACTGTGCTAATTGATGTTTAATGTGCATCTCTGAGCGATTATCCATCGCACTGGTTGGTTCATCCATGAGTAGAACAGGAGGACGACCCAAAAATGCACGAGCGATCGTGACTGCTTGACGTTGACCACCCGAAAGCATTGCTCCACCTTCACCAACTTGGCGTTCTAAGCCCGCTGGGTCAGATTGCGTAAACGCAGTAACACCGGCACGATTCGCTGCGTCTAGTACGTCACGGTCATCGGTTAATGGGCGACCTAGCGTAATGTTGTCGCGGATAGAACCAAAGAACAGATTCGAATCTTGCGGCACACAACCAATATTACGGCGAATGTCGACATGATGCAGTTGTGCGATGTCGGTATCATCAATGCGAACATGACCTTCCGTCGGCTGATACAAGCCCATGATGAGACGTTCTAACGTGGTTTTACCCGAACCGATACGGCCTATGATCGCTACTTTTTCGCCTGGGTTAATGGTCAAGCTCAAATCTCGAATCGACGCCACCGGTGAATCTGGGTAGTGGAAGGTCACGCGTTCAAGTTCAATTTTGCCTTGTACTATTGGGCGGTGAATGTAACGTTTACCTTCTTCTTGTTCATCCGGCATTTCCATGACTTGATTGATAATTGTCATAGAAGACTTCGCTTGGTTGTAGCGCGTAGAGAGTAAGGATAACTGAACCAAAGGACCAATCGCGCGGCCGCTAAGCATGGTTGCGGCAATCAAACCGCCCATGGTTAAGTCGCCTTCTGCAATTAAGTAAACGCCTAGGATGATCATCCCTACGTTACTACTTTGCTGCACAAAACCTGCCGCGTTTTGAATGCTATCCGTAATTCGGCGGCTTTTTATATTCCAGTTCGCCATGTGCGCAACTGCCTCTTCCCAGCGGTATTGGAATTGGCTTTGCGCACTGAGCATTTTTACGGTTTCTAACCCAGCCAAGCTCTCTATCAAATTGGCATATTTTTGCGATGCTAGGCGTGAACCCTCCTCAATGGAGCGGCGCAGCGGCCCTTGTATCAGTAGCGAGTGAATAATCAAAATGACCACGCCCACCATCGGTACATACACAAGATCGCCAGCCATTAGCCATATAATCACTAAGAATAAAATGGCAAAAGGCAAATCAATGAGAGCACTGACGGTCGCTGAAGTAAAAAACTCTCGAATAGATTCGAATTCTTGTAAATGGCGAGCGAAGGCACCGACCGAAGGCGGCTTCGATTCCATTCTAATCCCCATCACTTTGCTGAACAGTTTGGATGAAATCAGAATGTCAGACTTCTTGCCCGCCACATCAATGAAGTAATTTCTCAGCGACTTGAGAATGAAGTCGAACAGGAACACGACAAAGATGCCACTTGCTAGTACCCATAGGGTTTCAAACGCAAGATTCGGAACCACTTTGTCGTACACCAAGCGAGTGAATAGCGGAGCGGCAACCGCAAAGAGGTTGATGAGAAGTGATGCGATTAAAACATCGCGGTAGATGCGTTTTGACTGCCACAAGGTTGACCAGAACCAGTGGCCTTCGTTGGTTTTGAGCACTTCGGGAGAGCGCTCATCGAAACGGAATTGCTTTTTAACTAAAAAGTACCGACCAGTGTATTGCTCAAGTAGGTCTTCTAATGGAATAGAGATCGGCACCATTCCACTTTCTAGGGTGGTGACTTCGGCCTCGCGTTTCTCCATATTGATGCTGTTGAGAACGCAAGAGTCACCGCCTTTAAGAACTAAGATTGCCGGCAGAATTAGGCTGGAGATGCTCTCCAGCTCTGCGCGGTTTTCCTTGGCAACCAATCCGGCCCTTTCCGCTGCTCTTGGTAGCAAAAATGGGGTCAGTTTACCGTCAGATAGCGGTAGTCCGTTGACTAGCGCTTCTGGCGAGTTAGCTAACCCATAGTAACGGCTAACGTAGATGAGCGAATTCAGTAAAGGGTCTTTCATCGTTGATAAACCTTTTTATTCCTTGTCGACGATGAATCCTTGGAATACCTCAACAAAATGTTCAGTGAGGAAATCCAACTGGATTTGAGTTTCGATACGCGATGCGATAGTCGTAATACCAAGGTTGTGGGCAGTACGAGAGATCGACGTTAGCGTGAATTTCTGTTTTTCGTCGTGCAAGTTGTGTGTGAATAGGTAATCGAGCTTCACATAGTTCGGGCGGAACTCTTGGATGTATTCCAAAGATTGGAAGTTACGTCCGTAGTTATCTACGCCGAACTCAGCACCTGATTGGCGAATGGCATTACATAACAGTGCTGTGTGGTGAGGCTGATCGATAAAGCATTCCTCTGGAATTTCAAAGTGTAGCTTAGAGGCCACTTTGGCATGTTTTTCCAGCATGCTAGTTGTCCAGCGAATAAACGATGGTTGAGACAAGCTGCTTTGCGCGATGTTAATCGCGACTGGGTCATTAAGTTCACCACTTTCTAGCATCTTAATCATTGATTCAATGACATACTGGTCAAAGATGTTGGTGGCGTCTAACTGTTCTAGTGCGAATAGGTATTGATTCGCACGATACGTTTCACCATCTTTTTCGATGCTTGAAAATACTTCGTTGTGGAATACTTTACCCCATGTGTTTTTCGCAGCTTGGAAACGGAATTTAACCCAATCACTATGAATGGCTTCTTCAACCAACGCTTTCCATTGCTGTTTACCCATCAAACTAGAAGGTGTATCACTGCCAATGAAGCCGTATGGCTTGTCTGGTTGCGCTTTGGCTTTCGATAGTGCGTTGTCCACCATCGAGAGGATTTCAGAACGCGTTTTCTGATCTTTGCTGTGTGCAACCCCTAGTGACGCTTTAGGTTTTGCTAAGCCTGTTGGGTCAGTATTTAGGCCGTTCACACAATTGACGATGCTGTCCGATAAAATGCGTAACTCGCTCTCATCCATATGAGGGAAAAGCAAGCCGAACTCATCACTAGACAAGCGAGCAATCGTGGCACCCGGTACATCAATGGTGTTTTTCAAACGTTGAGACAGTTCTTTAACGTGGGCATCTGCGCGTTGGTAATCTTTGGTCTCGTAAATGTCCCCAATGTATTCAGCATGGAGTAGCGCGATACCCCCTTGCGTTTGCTCTGCAAGCCATTGGTCGATTTGGTTGATGTAGAATGAGCGGTTACCCAATTTAGATATAGGATCGAGGTAAGCCTGAGCACGCAGACGTTGCGCCTCTTTGGCTTGCTCTTTGAATGATAGCTCGATTTGAGCAGACATCATGTTAATGCCATCTACCACCGCGATAAGATCTTTGGTTCTTGGACGAGCAAGCGGTTCACCAAATTGGTTATTCGCGATTTCATGCATTTTATTCACGATGGCCGTTAACGGCTTTAGCGAGCGACGTAGGATGTATGAAATTGCCACTAAACCAGCCAGAAAAATGACACTGAATACAGACAGCAACCCCATAAAACCTTGCCAGAGCTGCTCGTAAGCTGCGCCTGGGTGGCTAATGATTTCTACTTCGGCGAGCTGCATCCAACCACTGGTCACAACACGCTTATCGTGAATCGCTTTAAATAGATTCATGTCGATAAACCATTGTGGCACCGTACTTGGTTTAACTGGGTAAGTACGCACGATCTGGTAGTCAGAATCTAATGCTGTAAGACGAACAACGGAGTAGGTGCTGCCGTCAAATAGAGCATTAATCACGGACTCAACCGCGACTTTATCTTTGTCCTTTAGGTAAGGAGCCAGTGCCAAACCTACGGTGTTAATAGTGTTGTTGACCTCTGAACGTTGCTGTTGCTCCAAGCTGTCTCGAGTCGTGTTGAATTGGATTACGAATACTGATGCCAACAAGAGTATAAAGACCGTAACCATCCCCACCACAAGCTTCTTATATAGGGTCATGTTTCTCACTCGTCATAGTTAATTTTAGGTTTATTTAACTGCAACTTACGTTCGCGCGAGCGTAAGTCATTCCAAAGGCTCAACCGTGATGCTTTCCCTGCCAGCTCTCCAGTGCTAGCAGATGACTTCATCAACCACAGGTTTGTACCATTAAAACTGTATATCGGTAGCAAGTCGCTACGCTTAGAGGCTCGGACAATGTCAGGATTGATATTATCGAGAATGAGCGGCTCAGAACTTGGGGTAGGGTAGTAAGCTAATACCATGTGAAACTGATTCAGTTCGATGGCTTTTACGTATATTAACCGCATCTTTGAATCTGGTATTCCTAGCTCGAGTAAAGAGAAGTACTTAGCAATAGTGAAATCTTCACAGTCTCCTGCGTTACTCCCTAAAAATTCGAGTGGCGTAGCCCAATAATCTGTCTTTCCCCACAGTTTTATGTCGTCAACGAAATACAGCTGATTAAAAAAGTCGTTAACGCCAGCGAGCTGTTCATGAGTCTCTAATTGTTTAAATAAGTCGAGGTTCTTTCGCCATGTATTTACGCGCAATCCCGCACGTTCGCCGTACACCGCTGTGACCGTATTGACCCATCGTTGTTCTTTACTGTTCAGCGCACCAAGTTGGAACGACAAACAACTTAAGCTGATTAATAATGTAACTTTACGCTGCAAATTGGATCGCATATTCGACTCGTATCACAAGTATACTCTTCTAGAGAGTTCGTCAGTGAGAAATAAGTGCTTTTTATTTAATCACTTATCGCTCAATACTCCCTATCGCGAGTATCTTAATGTGGTTTACTCCTTCAAGGCGTTCGTTTTGGCACTTAAAATCGGTTTAAGTAGATATTCCAAAACGGTTCGCTTCCCTGTGATGATATCGACCGATGCTGTCATTCCTGGAATGATTGGTAAATCTGCATCTTGACCAAAGTTTGTTTTTTCGGTGCGTACACGAACAATGTAGAAGCTGTTGCCTTCTTCATCTTGAGTGGTATCCGCGCTGATATGTTCCAACTCTCCCTCTAAACCGCCGTACTTTGTGAAGTCGTAAGCTGTAAATTTCACGATAGCATGAAGATCTGGGCGTAAAAATGCGATGTCTTTTGGCGCAATTTTCGCCTCTACCAATAGTGTGTCTTCTGTTGGTACGATCTCGACGATATCCATACCAGGTTGGATAACACCACCGACAGTATTGATGTTCAGTGTTTTGATTTTGCCTGTTACTGGCGAATTCACAACCGTTCGGTTTACTCTATCTTCCAAGCCCACCGCTGATTCAACCAAAGCAGATAACTGGTCTTGGGCGCTGTTGAGTTTCTCTTGCTGTTCAGAGCGGAATTTGAGTGCAACATCAATACGGTTGAGCATGGATTCTCGAATCGCTGATTGCAATACGGGAATCTTGAGCTCACTGGACGTCATTTCACGACGGGTATCGTTGACTTGGCGCTGTAATTTGAGCAGTTCAATACGAGGAACAACGCCCTCGTCTGCCAAAGGTTTGGTGATATCGAGTTCTTTTTTCGCGTATTGGTAGCTTTGACGCAAGTTCCTTACTCGTGCTTGGATCTCTACCAAGTCCTGCTGCTTTTGCTGCACTTGTTGGTCAATAACAGAAAGTTGGTTGCGTAAATTATCTAGATCTTCGCGATATTCTGCTTTTTGACGCTGTGTGAGTTGAGGTCGAGTCTCTTCCAAGGTTGGTGGGAAGGTCAGTTTACCGTAATCAAGTAGTACACTTTGACGCCAGTTTTCCGTTTCAAAATCACGATTAACGGCAACACTGTTAATAGAAGCGGATAGTTGCAGCACAGATGCGGTAAGGTTGGCAACTTGTTGCTCACGTTCACGAAAATCTGAGCGAAAGCGGGTGTCGTCGATAAGCAGTAACTGTTGGCCTTTTTCAACCAACTGACCTTCTTTGACCAAGATTTCTTTGACTAAGCCACCTTCTAAGTTTTGGACTACTTGTATCTGTGAGGAGGGAATCACTTTACCTTGACCAACCGTGACTTTGTCGATTTCAGCCCAAGATGCCCAACCTATTGCTGCAATGAAAAATAGCACCATAACCCAGAGCATAAAACGCGCGCTGTTGGGGGTATTGAGGAGCAATGCTGCAGTTTTGTCATCAACAAAATCCAACTCTTCATCGTTGAGTTTGTTGTAGTTATCTCGGCTCATCACAGTCCCTGCTTATATAATTACGGATTATCTTTTTGATCTTATTATTATTAACCGATCATGTCAGCATGCTCGGCTAATAAAATATGAGAAGAGGGTTATTCTCTCTTCAAATGAGCTTTCTTACACTTTCTAAATCAAACAAAAGCATAATTAGCGCCGGAGTATAGCTATTACGCCTTGAACTTGGCTTTATCCAACTGATGTTTTTTTAGTTTGTCGTACAAGGTTTTGCGTGATACCTGTAATTCTAGTTGAACCTCTTTGAGTCTGCCGCGATGTCTTTGCAATGCATCGAATAACAAGCAATATTCAAAGTATTCTGTGCGCTGAGTCATACTCTGAATTTCAAGACTTTTCTCACTGTTCCAATCTTCCATTCTAAAAGTATCTGGCTTGAGGGCACGAAGTTCAGCAAATTGGCGTAGCTGCTTAACGTTTTCTGGCCATTCGAGACTGGTGAGGTGTTTGACCTCTTCTAGGCTGATATGTGGCGGCTGTAACTGATATCGACTCGCTGTGTGGCGCACAAAATGCTTGTATAAAGGCCCTATATCTTCCTTTCTTTCATCGAGCGTCGGTAAGTGAATTAGAGTCGCCAGGGATTTTAGAGGTGGCTCGGCTTGGGTGGTCGCGCCAAAAACACGTTCAAGTTTTGGGTGCTTGAACAAGTATTCCCATTGCTCAAATGATACATGCTCTGCGCTATGTAAGTACAAACAGCAGTGGCGTTTTCCTTCACTTAAGCGGTGTATGGCTTTGTCGAGCGCTTCTAATGAAAGCTCATAGAGGTCTTCACCAGAAGCGGCGATTAGCTCACTATCCGGTGTTGCATGTATGTCGTGGGCAAATTGTGCGGCGAGCCGGCGACCTGTACCATCTTGACCTACAAAAATGAGCGGCTGGCTTGTAGGCGCACTGATCAAGGCGCGACGAATACTAACCATGGCCTTACTGTGACCAATCATTTTCGGACCAACATGAGTTTGCATGTCGAGCTCTTTCTTAAGCCAGATGTTTTCTTGCAACAAGTTCAGTTTATCGCTGGCATTGTTGAGCGATTTCATGAGCTGTTCCGTTGAAAACGGTTTTTCTAGAAAGTCGTACGCGCCGCTTTTCATCGCATCTACCGCGGTTTTCACATCTCCATGTCCAGTAAGTACGATGAATTGAAAGTGATCGTTTTTGCTTCGCAAAGTTCGCATAAACTCCAAGCCATCCATCACGGGCATATGGATATCGGTAATGATAATCGCAGGCGTATTTGAGTCGATTACGCGTAAGGCTTCTACTGCGTTTGGTAAGCAGGTGACGTCTATCCCTTCAATCAGCAGGGCTTGAGACACGGCATCACGAATGTGTGGTTCGTCATCAACAAAGAAAACTGGGTTATTCATGGTCGTTTTCCACTTCTGGGGTACGTTTATTCTGATTGACTATTGGTAGCGTCACGATAAAGGTCATCCCTCCTGCTTGTTGCTCTGTGTTCTGATGTTTATAGGCACAGAGGGAGCCGTGATAGCTCTCTATAATCCGCTTGGAGATTGTTAAACCTAATCCAAGACCCTCCGGCTTAGTCGTAAAAAATGGGTCGAACACTTTTGCTAGGGCTTCGTCTGACATCCCTGGTCCGTTATCGGAAACAAGAATGTCGCAACTGTCATCATGACACTGAACAGCAATGGATATTTGCGGATCGATACAGTGGTTTTCCATCGCTTGTGCGGCGTTGTGGAAGAGGTTTATCAGCACTTGTTCTAATTCAACGCTGTGAATGGCCAGCTTCACATCATAGTCGATGGCCGGAACTTTTAGTGTTACTCCTTGCTTAATAAGCTTGTTGCTCAAAATGCTGGTGGCAGTATGTACCGCGTCGTGCAGTACTGAGATTTCATTGTGTGAATCGTGCGTGGCTTTCCGAGTAAAGACTTTTAAGCGGGCAATGACTTCCGAAATGGTGTCATTGAGTGTCAGCATTTTGCCCAAATTGTCAGCGACCATTGGGTATTTTTCCATTGCCAACAAACGCTGCGAGTTTTCGGTATAGGTTCTTAGTGCGGAAAGTGGCTGATTTATCTCATGATTAATACTGGCTGATAGCTCGCCCAACAGTGCCAATTTCGCGGCTTGCGTCAGTTCTTGTTGTGTTTGTTTAAGCTCTTGTTGGCTTTGCTCATATTGGCGGATGGTCTGTTGTAGTTTTTGGTTGGCTTCACTCAGAACTAGTGTCCGTTGCACTACTTTTTCTTCTAGGCTCACATTGAGATGGGCAAGGCGTGCTTTGTTAACTAGGGTTTGGAACCACGCTAACGCAATTAGAGCAATGAGCGCATATAAGATCAGGAAGACGATATCGGCCTGTAAAACGGCGGCAAGAACGCTGTTGTGGTTAATTAAGGCAACGACGCGAAACCCTTTATCCAATAAGTGTGTTGCGTATGCGAGGTAATTCGGTGATAGAAGCAATTGATTGTCATCAAACTCCGTGACACCACTGTGTGCCGTTAACTCACCAAAATATTCGGGTAAGGTATCGCCATATTGACGCGTTTCGGTAAGTTCATTTATTGCACTCGATGACAGTGGGAAAAGTGCACGATAGCGCCAGTCTGGTAAATTGCTCATAAACACGACATTGTGTTTATCTGTAATGAGTACGTCAGTCGTGGTTTGCGAAAGGCGCTGTTCTAATTGCTCCAAATTCACTTTTACTGTGATCACGCCAACGACTTCCTCATTTACCCACAGCGGAGATGAGAAGAAGTACCCACGTTTATTCGAGCGTACGCCTAATCCAACGTATTGAGCGGGCTCACCGCGTCGCGCATTTTTAAAATAGGGGCGATAGCTAAAGCTAGAGCCAACAAACGTATCTTCTTGCTGAAAGTTACTTGAGGCTATGACTAACCCGGTACGGTCATGAACGTAAATCGTATCGGCCAAACTTTGCTTCAACCAATCTGATAACAGTAGGTTGAGCTCTTGAGAGGGCGTTCCGCGCTCGACTGCTTTGAGTAGTCTTGGGTCGTGACTTAATAGGTTTGGTATCTGTTCAAACTTTGCCAGTTCGTAGTCCACTTCTTGTGATACTTGCGCGGCTTGTCTCTCTAGCTTTTGTTGCCATTGATCATGTTGGTATTGAGTTGCGTAATGATGAGTAAGCGCAAGCCCTGAAATGCCAACGGCACACAGTAGCAGTAAAAAATGACGTAGGGCTTTGGGGTTGAGTAAGTTCACGATCAGCTCACTGGTTTTTTGTGTCATGGTATCAAATGACGCACTGTGATGCTGTGAGCGGCAACGATAACAAGCACAATGATGTCCTTGTATTTCCTCAGTATCGGGAGCACAATCGACAAAAACGAGTGAAGGAGTAAAGATGGAACTTGCTGATATTCGTCGTGAGTACACCAAAGGTGGGCTGCGTCGTAAAGATTTGAAAGCTGATCCTATTGATCAATTTAATCTGTGGCTAGAGCAAGCAGTTGAAGCGGGTTTAACGGACCCGACTGCGATGACAGTTGCAACGGTTGATGAAAATGGCATGCCGTTTCAACGCATTGTTCTATTGAAAAACGTCGACAAAGATGGTTTTGTGTTTTACACCAACCTAGGCAGTCGCAAGGCCCAGCAGCTAGAGCATAACAGCAATATTAGTTTGCACTTCCCTTGGCATCCGTTAGAGCGCCAAGTTCATATTACTGGTGTGGCTGAAAAGCTTACCGCCGTAGAGAATATGAAATACTTTACTTCTCGTCCTAAAGAGAGCCAGTTGGCCGCAATCGCGAGCAAACAAAGTAGCCGTATTTCTGCCAGAGGTGTGTTGGAAGGTAAGTTTTTAGAGCTAAAACAGAAGTTTGCTAAGGGTGAAATACCAGTACCAACCTTTTGGGGTGGCTTTCGCGTAAAACCAAAGAGCATCGAATTTTGGCAAGGTGGCGAACATCGCCTTCACGATCGTTTTCTTTTCTCCCAGCATGATGGAAGTTGGGACATTGATCGTTTAGCGCCATAGGCTTATGGTCCCTCATGAATAAACAAACACCGCCGAATTGGGGCGGTGTTTTTGTAGGTAGAAGCGATGCGAATTATCGCTCTCCATTCAACACAACCGATAATTGATGCTTAAGCAGCGTTTTGGGTACAACAGAGCCGTAGCCTGCTTCCATTGCTTTATCTATTAGCTCGTTCTTGCTGTTCGCTGCAAACTTATTACGTAAGCGTGCGACGTGACCTTCAACGGTTTTTGTTGATATGCCCATGACCTGAGAGATAAATTGAGGCTTTTTGCCATAGAGCAAGAGGAAAAGCGTTTCTTGCTCGCGGCATGTGAGCTTCTCTGGTTTTGGTTGTAAGTCAGAAAAACGAAAGATGGATTGTTGATTTGGGTTGGTACTGATTGCACGACAAACCCAATACCCGACTTCAATCACGGCGGTGTCGGTGAGTTCCCTTCCGTAGAAAATGGTGCCTACGATGTCGCCTTTGTCATCTCGCCACGGTGTTTTAGTAAATATATGTGCTCGCCAGCGGCCATCTGGATAAGGGTGGATATCCAGAATTTTTAGTGACTCGCCAGTTTCGAGAACATGTTTATCTTGGCGTTGAAATTCTTGCGCGCATTCAGTGGTTGGGCTGGCCATATCAAAATCAGTTTTACCCAAGCACTCCTCGGGCGACGTGTGCCCTAACAGTTCTGCGTATTCCTGGTTTACGTATAGGAATACCGAATCTCTATCTTTGCATCCCCAACAACCTGGTAGCTGTTTAAGGAGGGATTGTTCTATGGTATCGACTGAAATATTCACAAAAGGACTCACTACATACTGCTTTTACCAATACAGAGACGTCCGTGTTACATGGCTCGTATTGATGTTGCCAAGTAGGCAGTTACGTTGCTAGAACACGTTCGTTGATTGGCGCTCAATCCAATTAAATTCATGGTGTTCGATGTTTTCGTCAGGTAGTCATAGACAACGACGAAATGGAACGAAGAGTTTAATTGAGAAAATGGTCTGTTTCATTACAGATATGTGCGCTCACGGATGTCCGCCTAATGTTCGGCTTACAACTCGTATCGTCCTTGATCATGCTTCCTACAACTCAGTTGTAATGTGGTTGACGTTCATATCACTTGTGAGCGAAAGAGCAGCACCTAAGCATATGAGAGGGACAGTGAGACAAACGCTATGATATCAGCTTATGCCATTGTTTTCATTGTTGAGAAGCGAAAAAAAAAGCCAGCCTGAAGACGGGCTGGCAACACAAGATATAATCTTGTCGACGTGTAGAAGAGGTTCTAAATTACCTAGCGAGGGTCTGCTAAGTAAGTTAGAGGTATCAATGAGATACCGAGAGCTTTAGATCGTATGCATCTTAAAGCTCGATAACTAATGTATTGAATCAGAAGCATATTAGTAAGGGGGGAAATCCCTCTATGTTGAGTTTAAGAGTGGGTTTCGATCCGTTTCAGGGACGAGTTATCTAATATGGAGCACGGTGTTTTACAAAATAACAGATTGTTCGGTAATAAGGATCTTTACATTGATTGATTATGTATACGTAAGGTGTTGCCTATCTATCCGTTTTTGTTAATAAAATTGGTTGCTCACTGACCGTAAATTAACCTCGCATGATCATCGTTCCGGAACTATGATCATGTAAATGAACTTGAGCATGCTGATTTGATCTTGTCGATTGAGTTGGGTAAAAGTTGCAACCCAACAAAGAAGGTATATGATGCGAAGACGTAAGCTGACCGTGTAAAGACGACTGTTTAAAATGAGTGATTCAGATAACCAAAAAATCCTTTCATATCAAGAGATTATTCTGCCAAAGCCGGCGGAGCTGATCACACTTCCGTCTTATATGGATTGCCACGATCATTCTTATACGCAGATCGTGATTGGTTTAAAAGGGCAAGCCGAATTTGAAGTGCGCGGGCGAGGTAATCTTGTCGGCCCTGGTCAAGGTTGTGTGGTTACCGCATGCTCTGATCATGCTTTCGGTGGCGTCATCAATCAATCGGATATTTTGGTGCTGAATATGCCCAAACCGACAAATGATGATCCTGAAATGCTTCAAAAAATCAATAACCTGGAGAGAGACCATGTCTACTTCCAGTTAGATAGTCAAATTCAGAAGCTGATACAGATGTTGGTTCAGGAAATGCGAAACCATCCGGATGACCTGCTGTTAAGTCGTGCGTGTAACGACACTGTGATTGCATTAATGCAGCGCCATATCTCGGCATTTGAGACCAGTCGAAAAGAGTCGCGCTTTGATTTGGAGGCGATTGATCGTTACATTGAGCAGCACCTGAGTCATAAGATTAGTGTGGCTCAATTGGCCGGGCGAGTGTTTCTTGGGGAAAGTCAGTTCCATTGCTTGTTTAAAGAGCAGATGGGGATTACACCTCATCAATATGTTCTCGGAAAGCGTATCGACATGGCTCGTGAATTAATCGAGCAAGGGCACCTTTCTTTAGGGCAAATTGCCGAGTTTACTGGCTTCTCAAGCCAGAGTACTTTTACTCATACTTTTACTCGCTTACAGGGAATATCACCTTCCCGTTATAAAAAACAAGTTGGATAACAACGCGTTTTTTTAGGTCAAATAATCATCAATCAGAATAAAGCCATGCACTATGCATGGTTTTTTTATGTTTTATTCACGTGACCTATCTCTCGTTTTTTTAAATTCTCTGTTCTTTGCAGTGGTTGATATGCCACTTGATCCTACATTTTCTCTTAGAACGAGCTCTTCACAAAAATCTTATTGATATTCTTGATATTTTGTTGTGAATGCAATGAAAAAATTAAAATTTACAACACAAAATATTACCTATTTGAATGTGACTATGTGGATGTTTTGTTATAAAAGCGAGTTTTTGGCAAAAATGTCGTAGTTTTTGACAAGTATTCTTATCGGCCTCAAAATACACTGCCAGCCATTGATAATCCTCGAAGCGGTTTTCGAGGAGTGAGATTGAGGAACACACATGTTTACAGCTACGAACGTGTTGACACCGGAATTTATCGGGCAGCCGCTTGATAAGTTGTGGTCACTGATCTCGCCATTATATATGGTGGACGAGTCTCAATGGCTAGAGCAACTATTGCCACTAGCGACGCCGACAGAGGATGAAAAATCGGCGATCACTACCCAAACGACCCACCTTATCGAAGCCATTCGTGCCGATAAGAAGTCAATCCAGATGATTGATGCTTTATTGCTGGAATACAGCTTAGATACTCAAGAAGGTATCTTGCTGATGTGTCTTGCAGAAGCATTAATGCGCATCCCAGATGCCGCGACAGCAGATTCTTTGATTAAAGATAAGTTGAGTGTCGCAGACTGGAAATCTCACCTGAAAAACTCTGACTCTGTGTTTGTTAACGCATCAACATGGGGCCTCATGCTAACAGGTAAAGTGGTTGGTCTTGGTGAGCAAGGCACCCAGAGCCCAGGTCAGGCTGTAAACCGTCTGGTAAATAAATTCTCTGAGCCTGTGATTCGTAAAGCCATGTATCAGGCAATGAAGATCATGGGTCACCAGTTTGTTCGTGGTCGTACGATCGAAGAAGCGCAAAAGAACGGTCGTCCAATGCGCGACAAAGGTTTCACCTACTCATTTGATATGTTAGGTGAGGCGGCGTTAACTACAGCGGACGCGAACAAGTACTTCAAAGATTACCTAATGGCGATCGAAGCGGTGGGTCGCGAGACTTACGGTAACGACACCAGCCCTGCGCCTTCGATTTCCATCAAGCTTTCTGCATTACACCCGCGCTACGAAGTCGCAAATGAAGAACGTGTAATGACAGAGTTGTATGACTCACTAATGCAGCTATTGAAACGTGCAATTGAAGTCGACGTTGCAATCACAATCGATGCAGAAGAAGCGGATCGCCTTGAGCTTTCTCTGAAGCTATTTGAGAAAGTGTACCGTAGCGATCTTGTGAAAGGTTGGGGCAAGTTTGGTTTGGTTATTCAAGCCTACTCAAAACGTGCGCTACCAGTCTTGGTGTGGCTAAATGCACTCGCAAAAGAGCAAGGTGACGTTATTCCTCTGCGTTTGGTTAAAGGCGCGTACTGGGACAGCGAAATCAAGTGGTCTCAACAAGCGGGTTATGCAAATTACCCAGTATACACTCGCAAAGAAGCGACGGACGTTGCATACCTAGCTTGTGCTCGTTTCCTACTTAGCGAAGGTGTTCGCGGTAATATCTACCCACAATTTGCAAGCCACAATGCTCACACAGTTACGGCAATTGCTGTCATGGCGGAGCACAAAGAATACGAGTTCCAGCGCCTGCATGGTATGGGTGATTCACTGTATAACCATGTTATGAAAATGTACGGTCAGCCAGTACGTATTTATGCTCCTGTCGGTAGCCATGCTGATCTTCTTCCGTACTTGGTTCGTCGTCTGCTTGAAAATGGTGCGAACAGCTCGTTTGTACACCGTCTAGTTGATGCGCGTTGTCCGATTTATGAGTTGACCCATCACCCTGTGGATGTGTTGACGGGTTTTGACACGCTACACAACGACAAAATTCCATTGCCTGCCGATATTTTCCCTGAGCGTAAGAACTCATACGGCGTCAACATTGATATCGACAGTGAAGCGAAGCCATTTGAAGCTCAGGTCGAAAGCTTCATGGACAACCAGTGGGTTGCAGGCCCGATGATCAATGGTGAACGCTTTGCCGAAAGCATGATCAAGGAAAATGCGGCTGAGATCATCACCGCACCATACGATCGCCGAATTGAAGTCGGCAAAGTGGCATTTGCAACTCTTGATCACGTTTCCGCTGCAATTGATGCGGCGCAAACTGCTTTCTCTGATTGGAAAACCGTTCCTGTTGAGCAAAAAGCGGCTTGTTTAGAAAAGCTTGCTGACTTAATGGAAGAAAACCTAGCTGAGCTGGTGGCGATTTGCCACAAAGAAGCGGGTAAAACGATTCACGATAGCATTGATGAAGTTCGTGAAGCGGTGGATTTCTGTCGTTTTTACGCGAAACAAGCGCAAAACCTACAGCCATTTGAGCTAGAAGGCTTTGATGGTGTGAAACGCATTTCTAGCCGTGAAGGTCTTGGTGTGTTTGTGTGTATTAGCCCTTGGAACTTCCCGTTGGCTATCTTCCTTGGTCAGGTGACGGCAGCACTGATTGCGGGTAACACAGTGGTTGCAAAACCTGCTGAGCAAACAAGCTTAATTGCCGCTCGCGCTATTGAACTAATGCTTGATGCTGGCTTCCCTGCAGGTGTGATTCAGTTACTTACTGGTCGCGGCGCTGAGATCGGTCATGCACTGACTTCTCATGATGCTATTGCTGGTGTGGCATTCACTGGCTCAACGGCAACGGCGCAACGCATTAACGTCACGCTCGCGGAGCGCAGCGCGAAACCAGTTCCGTTTATTGCGGAAACAGGTGGCCAAAACGCAATGATTGTGGACAGTACTGCATTGCCAGAGCAGGTGGTGCGTGATGTGATTCGTTCGGCGTTTGCATCTGCTGGTCAGCGTTGTTCTGCCCTTCGTGTTCTATTTGTACAAGAAGATGTAGCAGACCGTATGATCAACCTGATTCAGGGTGCGATGAATGAACTGCATGTTGGTTTACCTTACCTACACAAAACAGATGTTGGTCCGGTTATCGACAGCAATGCAAAACAAAAACTCCTCGCTCACCTTGAGCAAATGAGCAAAACACAGACTAAAGTCGCTCAGCTACAGCTGGATGAATCGTGCCAGCATGGTGACTTTGTCTCACCAAGTGCGTTTGAAATCTCGGGCATCGATGTGCTGAAAGAAGAACAATTTGGTCCAATCTTGCACATTATTCGCTTTAAAGCGTCTGAATTACCGAACGTGGTTGCGCAGATCAACAAAACGGGTTTTGGCTTGACGATGGGTATCCATAGCCGTAACGAAACCACGTACCGTTGGATTGAGAAACATGCTCGAGTAGGTAACTGCTACATCAACCGAGACCAAGTTGGCGCTGTGGTTGGTGTACAGCCGTTTGGTGGTCAAGGCTTGTCGGGTACTGGCCCGAAAGCTGGTGGTCCACACTACCTATTCCGCTTTACTCAACATCTTCTTGCTCAAGCAGAAAACGCATAAGGAGTCGCATTATGGTTCATCAGATCACCTATTTTAAAGATGCATTCTCTGCGTGGGAGCAGTGGAATCTGACTGATTTTGATTACAAATGCGAGCATGTTCTGGCATTTAAATCTGCACTAGAAGGGCAGCAGTCTACCGTTGCCAAAGTGGTTTCTTACCACTTGCAACAAGCATCAACTCTTCTTGCAGAAACTCACCAGTTAGTTGGCCCTACAGGGGAAACTAACGAACTGTATGCCGCAGGACGCGGTGTGGCTTTGGTGATTTGTGAAAACAACATCGAGCCTGCTGATAATGCGTTATACAGTGCTTTTGCGATGATCACCTGTGCCTTAATTGCAGGCAACAGTGTGGTCGTTTGCAGTGACAATGCAGAGCTAAACCAACTGGTTAAGCAAGCTGTAGCGTTGGCAAACTTCCCATCTAACTTAGTCCAGGTTGTTGCGTACGATGCGTCTGCCCCGTTGCTTGAGAGCGATGTACGTAGTGTGGGTTATGTTGGGCGTTCACAGGTTGAGCATGCGCTCAATCTTCAACTAGCTAAGCGTGACGGTGCAATCGTCGGCTTAGTTTCTGAAACGGATTTAGAGTCACCGAAATTGGCTCATGATCCTCATCTCTCGTTGCGCTTCATTACTGAGCGCACTCGAACGATAAATATTACCGCGGTGGGTGGTAACGCAACTCTACTCGAGTTGGGGAACGAAACTCACTAACCTGACTTGTAATGCCAATCTGGAGTAACTGGACTGAGAGCCGGTCCAGATTGGTTTTTTATACTCTGATGTATTGCTGAGACGGTAAAATATCAGGGCAGGCAAGGAAGGAAATAATTATAACGAGGACTATCTAATGATAGAAAATAGCTTTGCTATCACGTCCACTTTTGTGGCGTATTTACTGATTATGGTTGCTATTGGCGTTTACGCGTATAAGAGGACTTCCAATTCATCTGACTACTTCCTAGGTGGCCGTAGCCTAGGTCCGTGGCCTGCTGCATTATCTGCAGGTGCTTCAGACATGAGTGGTTGGTTGCTGCTAGGCTTGCCTGGCTATGCGTACGCTGCGGGTATCGAGGCCTTCTGGTTAGCCGGCGGTCTACTTCTTGGTACATGGGCAAACTGGCTCATCAGTGCAAAACGCCTCCGTACCTACAGTATCCAAACTGACGCGCTAACGTTGCCAGAGTTCCTGTCACGTCGCTTCAACGATAAGTCGAAACTGATTCAGACAATCTCTGCGTTTTTCATTCTTCTATTTTTCCTTTTCTACACCAGCTCAGGTTTGGTCGCAGGGGGCAAACTGTTTGAGACGGTATTCGGTCTAGATTATACCTACGCTGTTATCATCGGTACGGTGTGTGTCGTTTCTTACACACTATTCGGTGGTTTCCTAGCGGTATCTTGGACTGACTTAGTGCAAGGTCTGCTAATGGCGGCTGCGCTAATGATTGTTCCTATAGCGGTAATGGACGGTGGTTTAGGTCAGCTAAGTTCTGATCTACATGACATCAACCCAGAACTTGCAACGCTATGGAATGACGCGAAAGGCGAACCATTGTCTGCGATTGCCATTATCTCTCTAGCGGCGTGGGGCCTTGGTTACTTTGGTCAGCCACACATCCTAGCGCGTTTTAAAGCGTCTCGTTCAAACAAAGATCTAACGACTGCACGTCGTATCGCAGTGATTTGGACGGCACTATCTATGGTTGGTGCAATGCTTGTTGGTCTTGTTGGTCTGGTTTGGGTTACGGGTCATCCGGGTACTCAACTAGAGGACGGTGAGAAGATCTTCATGCTATTGGTTAACGCAGTATTCCACCCTGTCGTTGCGGGTATGTTGTTAGCAGCAATCCTAGCGGCGGTAATGAGTACCGCTGACTCACAGCTCCTTGTTTCATCTTCAGCGCTTGCAGAAGATTTCTACAAGCAAGTATTCAAGCCAGAAGCGTCTTCTGAAGAAATCGTAATGATTGGTCGTATCGGTGTTATCGTTATTTCGCTTGTTGCGCTATTCCTAGCGATGACGCCTGATAGCTCAGTACTCGGTCTTGTATCTTACGCTTGGGCTGGTTTTGGTGCGGCATTTGGTCCTGCGGTTGTACTTAGCCTTTACTGGAGCGGTATGAACCGTAACGGCGCGTTAGCAGGTATTCTTGTTGGTGGTATCACTATCGTGGTTTGGAAGCAGCTAACTGGCGGTTGGTTTGATGTGTACGAAATCGTACCGGGCATCATCTTCTCTACGCTTGCTATCATTGTGGTAAGTAAAGCAACGGGCGGTGCTGCGCAAGACGTGTTAGACCAACACCAGTCGTTCGAGAAAAAACTGGTTGAACTAGACTAGTAACTTCCCGTATATGAACACAAAGCCCGCTATTTTAGCGGGCTTTGTTTTATCTGAAACTTAATTAACGTTAATGGTGGTAGCTTGAGATCAAAGCTTAGCATTGCTCGGTTAGATTGGAGTGTTAGTCGCGACGAATTTTGGCGTAAATAACGGTGTTACTCAACTCTCCCGATGTAGTCAGACGTTCGTTTCTGAGCTCTCCTTCGAACTCATAACCACAGCGCTCGGCTACAGCCCGGCTCTTTTGGTTGGTGCTATCAGCATGAATTGCGATTCTCTTGGCGCCCAAGTCATCAAACGCATAGCGCTCAACTTCGAGCACAGCCTCGGCAACATAACCATTGCCAACGGCAGCATTATCTAACCAATAACCTATCTCAAAGGACGGTACGTCGGGATCTCGAATCATCAAGCCGACCGCACCCAGTAAGCGATCGCTTTCCTTTTCAATGATGTAGTAACGCAGCTCTTCTTCGAAGTTTTCAAAGTTTGCGATGGCTTTCTCTGTCCCTTCTATCATCGCTTCTAATGTCAGCACATGAGGTACCCACGGCAGATAGACTTCGAGAGTTTTTTGGCTGCGAACGACAGCTTGATGCGCCTCTTCGGCTCGTTCTAAACAAGCAGGGATGAGTTTGAGACGTTTCGTTTCCATGCCGACTCTCCTATGGGTGAAAAATGAACGGAAAATCATTTAAACAGATGTACTTAGAATGATCTAGTCAACGCCGTCATATTATTCACTTGGTTTGCCAGAGAGAAACTGAGAGAATCGAACCGTTATCAAACCAACTAGGTTCATTATGAAACTTTTAGTAAGAAACTTGGCTCGTCACATGACCGAGCAAGATATCCGCAAATTATTCTCAGCGTACGGCAAAGTAGAACTGTGTTCGCTAGTGCTTGATCAAGACACGGGTTTGTCGAAAGGCTTCGGTTTTGTCATCATGCCGGACGAAGCAGAAGCCATTTCTGCTCTTGAAGCACTGAATTTGACGAACGTAGAAAAAAGCAAAATTCGCGTGAAAGTCGCACAAGACTAATACAGAGAAAAGCCAGCGTTATTGCTGGCTTTTTTGTCTTTCTATTTAGAGACCAAATTGGCAACATTCTAGAATGTCTTCTCTTTTCGTTTTAGCGAGATTGATCATCAATTCTCTCTTCAAGTTGTTTCATTAAATCCTTTAACTGTAGAGAATCGAAATTGTCTGAATTCGGCACTTGGTAAGCGTCGTTGACTGTGTAGAGCATCAAACTTTTGCTAGAGAAGAACTCTTTCTGTATTTGGACTTTGACAATGTCATCAAGAGGTAGACGGAAGTAAACCGTTGAGCCCTGGCGGTACTTCAAGGTGTTGGTGCTTGCATCGATATCTAGCGTTTTAGGATTGAACGCGCGGCGCGTGAAGTACGTTGAGAGCAGTTTCAATCCTATTATTGTGAGTGCTACGAGTCCAAACTCGACGATCTTGTCTGCTAGGTAGGAAAAATAGAACAGCGACAACAATACAGTTCCTAGCAAGAAAGGGTTGTTCTTGGGCAGATTTTGTGAAGTTTCATGGATGATCATCCGACATATCCCTCTTCGATACGCGGTAAACTCACTGCACCAAGTAACTCCCCGGTGTTTCGCAAGGTAATAGCGTACGCCACGCCTTGATGCTGCTGATACATCGGATCGTGCCTATCTATCCATGCTTGCGCCATCGGTCGCTCATAAGGATGAGGGATGTTTGCTGTCATGTCGGCAATTCGCTTATCTCCAGCGAGTAAAGCCACTTGTTGGCAGTCATCGATATTGAATGGCCGGAGGACGAGTCTTTCGGTAGTGAGAATCGGTTGTATCGTCATGCATTTCTTCCTTGATGAGACGGCTATAGCTGCTAGCAACTGGTTTGCGGGGTAAATCGAGATAACAAGGCGTCTCGAAAGCTCGATCTAGCCAGGCGTGTAGTTGTCATGCGCCTTACTAAATAATAAGCCCGAACAATTGCTTATGTGTAATGTGTCGTATTATTACACACATAAGCACGTTTGCTCATATTGATGGTACAAAAGTTGAGGTCTGACCAATGTCTCAGTTTTTTGATACTTTCGTTCAATTTTTTGAAGATAGGGCACAAAAAATTAAAGGAGCTTTTTAATTGTGGAATTATTTTGAACAAAATATGTCAATTGTCAGTAGGACGAAAAAAGTAGGGAGAAGAGAAATGCCGGATATATATTGCGCAGCTTGTAGAAAATCAACGCAACATAAAGTGATTATGAAGCGTTGCGAGCCTCAGTCTGTTGACTCGTTAACAGGCAAAATGGTGAGTTTTACACAGCTGATGGCGAAATTTGTATCAGGTGAACATTATTACGAGATGGAGCCTCAATACTACTGCCGTTGTTGTAATCATCGTGCAATTGGAGAGGTTGTTCCACATCCTACACGGCGTACATCGGCCGCACTCTAACTCTGAGTGATAGCCATGATTAATGGCTAAATAGGGCGGCGTTGCCCGATCGACATATCTATACAGGCGTGTCATGCGCTTTCAAATTTGCGACTCCGCGGGAGCCGCTAGGTTGCTTTTTCTCTTCATATCACGGTTACTAAGTGAGCGGCAATAATCATAGCTCTTTCCCTCCTTCGTTGTTTTCTGGTTATTCTCTGCTGAATTTCACATGCTGTGCATTTGATGGTTTGCAATTGTTTGAGCAACGATTAATGTGATGCTTTCTAAGTGGTTGCAAGGAAGTGGGTTAATGAGTTATCAATTGGACCGGATTGATTTACATATTTTGAGAGTGCTTCATTCTAGAGGCAGAATTCCAGTTGTAGAACTAGCAAAGCTGATTAACTTAACGACTTCTCCATGTTCTGACCGTGTAAAGCGGCTAGAAAAAGAAGGGTATATCAATGGTTACCATGCAGAGTTGAATGCGGAAAAGTTGGGGCTGGATGTGCAAGTATTCATCCATATTCGTTTAGACCAAACCAGTTTTTCTATTTTTGAAAAGTTTGCGAAAGCGGTGGAATTGATGCCTGAAATTGAAGAGTGCTACTCGCTCTCTGGAGATTTCGATACCATGATAAAAGTTCGTGTTAAGAGCATGAAAGCGTATCAGGAGTTTATGTCGAGTAAGTTAGGCACGCTTCCGGGCGTGATTCAAACTCGTAGTGAAGTGGTCATAGAAGAACATAAAACGGGATTTGGTGTTAATCCCGAGCTCCTTGGTTAGGCGAGGCATGTGTTGAGCCTCCTTATTTAGCGTGGCTTGGTATATTACTTTTTCTCGATTAAAAAAGGAGCCGAAGCTCCTTTTTTAATAAATCGGTGAGCGATTATGCCCCGATAAAGGTACTGATGACGCCAATTAAACCACCAAAAACACCGCCCCAAACGACTAGCCAGCCAAGGTGTTCTTTGATCATCTTTTGCACCATTTCTTTAACTAATGCCGGTGTTAATTCGCTTAAACGTTGATCGATGATACCTTCAATGTTCTGCTTTATCTCATCCATCATTGCAGGAGATTCGAATTGCTCTTTCAGTGCTTCTTTGATGTTATCGCTCTTGCTCAACTCAATGATGGATTCTTGCATCTTTTCGACGAAAGGTTGGCGCATGGGTTGTAGCGCTTCCGAGCCGCCAAACATCGCTAGCATGCCACCAAACTGAGAGCCTTCAATTACTTCCACTAGGGAATCAAATGCTGGATTTAAATCTACTTTCTCAATTACTGGTTGAAGATCGATGTTCACACCGCCCGCCATTTCTTTATTCAAGAATCGGTCAATGTTCGCTTCAGTAAAAAACTGTTCCATCATTAAGTTTTTGATAGCCAGTTTAAACTCTTCAAATCGCGCGGGGATCACGCCAGAACCGTATAATCCAGGCACTTTCTCAAACAGCATATGGATGGCAAGCCAGTTGGTGATGGCGCCTGAGAACGCAAACAGCCCTGCATACCAAAGATAGTCGTTTTGTAATTGATGACCTCCAGCCATCAAAGCGATAGCGAGGACATTCGTTAGCAAACTTTTATTCATAGTGACCAGTTATATATGAATATCGGAAAGAATAAGTGGGCCTGATTCTATACCTAAGTCACATTAAGATGCTAGGTTTTGCCGTGATGAGTAGTCTTGTAGCGAAGGGAAAAAAATGAATGCTCGGAAAAACAAAACCCGACAATCATTGTCGGGCCACTGCTTTTTCTTAGAAAAACTAAGATTCTATTTTTAATTTTAGATGCGGTAGATCTTACTTTAATTTTAGATGCGGTAGATCTTACAACAAAGTTGGCATTTCCATCTTTCTGAGTAGCCAAATAGCTTGTCAGCCCAACTTGGTTTGAGTTGTACGATCTGCATTGAACCACATTTACACATAAGCTAATTACCTTATTGTTAATATAATAACTAAGCCATCTATTGAGTATAGCTGTTTCTCAAAAAGTGAAATGACAAATGAAGACGGCTCAATACTCTGTATTGTGTTCATTGCAATGGATACGCAACGAGGCGGTATATTAGCAGAAAAAGTGTGAGCTTTATCATGGAGAGTGTTTCATATATGAGAAACCACAATAGCTATATGAGCATCTAGCCATGGATTTAAATAAAAAACGGCGCTTAAAGCGCCGTTTTTATTGAGCTTATCACTCGTTAAGAAGCGTGTTGATTGTCTAGTTCTTCAGCGATAAATCCGCCAGTTTGATGCGCCCAAAGCTGGGCGTAAATGCCGTTATTCGCAATGAGTTCTTGATGAGAACCTTGTTCAACGATGCTGCCTTTATCTAGCACGATGAGGCGATCCATTTGTGCGATGGTCGATAATCGGTGAGCGATAGCAATAACCGTTTTCCCTTGCATTAATTCATTCAAGCTTTCCTGAATCGCTGCTTCGACTTCTGAATCCAGAGCCGATGTGGCTTCATCCAGTACCAGCAATGGTGCGTCTTTGAGTAGCACACGAGATATTGCGATTCGCTGACGTTGGCCTCCAGACAGTTTTACACCACGTTCACCAACTTGCGCATCGTATCCGACATTACCAAATGGGTCGGTCAGAGTTTCGATAAACTCATGGGCATGCGCTTGCTTAGTGGCTTTCAGCAAATCTTCTTCTGTCGCATCTGGATTGCCATACAAAATATTGTCTCGAATTGAACGGTGTAACAGAGAAGTATCTTGGGTCACCATACCGATCTTTGAGCGCAAAGAGTCTTGTGTGACTTCTGATATGTTCTGTCCATCGATCTTAATGCTGCCGTCTTCGACATCGTGGAAACGAAGTAACAAGTTCACCAAAGTCGATTTCCCGGCGCCGGAGCGCCCAACCAAGCCTACTTTCTCTCCTGGTTTGATGTTGAGATCGAGATGGCTAATTACGCCTTTGTTCTCACCGTAATGGAAGCTGACGTTATCAAAGTGAATGCCTCCTTCAGTGACAACCAAGTCTTTTGCGCCTGGTTTATCTTTAATATCAATAGGCTTAGAAAGCGTTTTCATTCCATCGACAACGGTTCCCATGTTTTCAAAGAGGGCGCCAACTTCCCACATAATCCACATCGACATACCGTTTACGCGCAATGCAAGACTAACAGCAATCGCAATCGCGCCAACGCTAATGGCACTATCCAACCACAGGTAAATCGATAAAGCAGCAACGGAAAAGACCAAAATATAGTTTGAGATCTCTACAGCGACGTCGAAGCCGGTCACTAGGCGCATTTGACGATAGACCGTATTCAAAAATCCTTTCATGCCTTGCTCGGCATATTGGGTTTCGCGCTGGCTATGAGAAAACAGTTTGACGGTTTGAATATTGGTATAACTGTCGACGATGCGCCCTGTCATTGTCGAACGTGCATCGGCCTGTGCTGAAGCGACGTCTTTGAGCTTAGGGACAAAATAGATTTGGATAGCGATGTAAGCGAGTAGCCAGACAATCATTGGGATCATCAAACGCCAGTCTGCCGTCGCTAACATAATGATCATGCTGGTGAAGTAAACCGTAACGTAAACAAACACATCCATAGCTTTCATCACGGTTTCGCGCACAGCTAATGAGGTTTGCATGACTTTCGTTGCGACTCGACCTGCAAAATCATCTTGATAGAAGTTCAAGCTTTGATTGAGCAAATACCGGTGTGCAAGCCAGCGGATAGACATTGGGTAGTTGCCCAATAACGTTTGATGAACGAGCAACGAGTACAAGATCACCAATATAGGCATGACAACCAGCAATAAGGCTCCGTAGAAAATCAAATCCGATTTGTTGTCTTGTAAGAACGTTTCTGGATTGCTGGTAGACAACCAATCAACCAATTGTCCCATGGCGCCAAACAACATTACCTCAACAACAGCCACAATTGTGGCCATCAAAGACATGATGATCAAAGGCTTTTCATAACCACGAGTGTAATAACGCAGAAAAGCGAACATCCCTGAAGGAGGCTGATCCGGTGTAGATTTGGGGAACGGCTCTGTAAAGCCTTCAAATCGTTTAAACATAACTCATCCTAAAGTTAAAACAGTGCCATTTGGGGTGGCTAAATCCATCGATTCACGCTGCTTTGGACGAAACCGCGTGTATGAGAGTTTTTTGCCTGCTCCTCGATAAAGCAGACCGATTGACGAGAGGGGCGAAAAAATAGTCTAACCGATTGTGTCTTAAATGTAACTAGTTGGTTATGAGTGTAATTGTCTATGGTTCTGATTCTTATGATGAATTCTTATCATGTTCATCGTGGTGCCATAAAAGCTTAAACCTGCAAAGTGACAATAAAATTTAAGGAAAAATGAACTTAATGCAGCAAAAATTACTTTTGTGCAATTAAATTAATTGTCAAAACAGCAAAACTGAAGTTAACAATAAATTTACAATCTCCTCATTCTAGTGATAAGGAATGTATTGGATGCTATTACACGAATCAGTGACCCAATTTGCTAATGGGAAAGAAGAAAGCACGCAAAGTGCTCAGCGCCAAACCGCAAACTGCGTAGTGATGGTGCCACCGAAAGAGTTTCGTTTTAATGAAGAAACCGCACAAGATAATGAGTTCCAACATAAAGTGTCACTCAGCCAAGAAGAAGTCTCACGTCGAGTAATGGCCGAGTTCGCGAGTATGGTTGCAACGCTGCGTCAAGAGGGCGTTCAAGTTGTTGAATTTGATTATCCAACTTCAGATGTTGCAACGCCAGACGCGGTATTTCCAAACAATTGGTTTAGCACTACGCCAGATGGCACGTTGTACACCTTTCCAATGGCCTGTGAAAACCGTCAAAAAGAAGTACGTCCCGATGCACTTGTGGCAGCACTAGCGCAAGCAGGGCGAGAAGTTCATCGACGCAGCAGTCTAACTGAATATCTTGACGAGCAAGCGTATTTAGAAAGCACGGGTGTGATGGTGTTTGACCACCTAAATAAAACGGTCTACGCCGCACTCTCACAACGTTGTGATCGTCTGGTTTTAGAAGATTACGCCGATCGTATTGGCTATGAACGAGTGATTTCTTTCCAAACTCGTTTGCCGTCTGGTGCGCCGATTTATCACACCAATGTGATGATGGCGGTTGGCGAACAGTTTTGCGTGATTTGTGACGAAGTGATCCCAGAATTTGAGCGTCGTTTTGTAATGAAGTCACTCGCCAAAGACAAGCAAGTCATCTCAATTTCGCTTGATCAGATGAACCAGTTCTGCGGTAACATTCTGCAACTAGAAACGATCAACGGCGACAAGGTGATTGCGATGTCGCAATCGGCGTACGATGCATTTTCACCAGCACAAAGAAAGCAATTGGCAACGCACGGTAAATTGCTGCCATTCGACGTTTCTACCATAGAATCTATTGGTGGTGGTTCGGTTCGTTGCATGTTGGGTGAAGTGTTCTTACCGAATCGTAAAGCTGTGCTTTAATAAACTGCACATTTCTTTTCAGCCGCAGTGAAAGGCTGATGAAGCGTTCTCTTCAAGGGTTTTTAGCCGTTAGCTCTGTGGCAGTACAGACTAACGGCTTTTTTGCGCTTTTTAGTTTTCTGACGATTTGCGTAGGCGACGCTTGGTTTAAGCACCTAAAATAGGATGGTTCACCTAGCAGATTGTGGTAAAGTCCGCGCCTGCGTTTTACCGCATCTTCATTATTTTTATTGCTTCTTCAACCCAAAGTACAAGGTTTTCGTTAATGCCATTTTCTACTCTCTCATTGAGTTCTGAGCTGATTCACGCACTGCCAAAAGACTTCAAGAAACCGACCGATATTCAAGCGTTGGCCATTCCTGAGCTGTTGGCTGGTCAAGATCTATTGGCTTTGGCAAATACAGGCAGCGGCAAAACCCTTGCTTATGGTTTGCCTTTGTTGGAAAAGCTGGGTGTCAATCCAGAGCAAAAAGCGCTGATTCTTGTGCCAACTCGTGAGCTGGCAATGCAAGTGAGTGAAGCAATTAACCAAGTTGGTCAAGTTCTTGAACTCAACGCAGTGTGTTTGTGTGGCGGCGTTGATAAAGAGCAACAACAGCAGGCGCTAGCGACAAATCCTCATATCCTTGTCGCGACGACTGGTCGTTTGGTTGACCTAGCAAACAATGGCTTGGATTTGAGCAATGTTCATTATCTAGTATTGGATGAAGCCGACCGTTTGTTGGATATGGGCTTTTGGCCTGACGTACAAAATATTGCAGGGCAGATTTCAAACCAGCGTCAAACCGCAATGTTCTCGGCAACGTTTTCAGATGAGTTGAAGGATAAAGCGAAGCTGCTTATGCAGGCACCAAAGCAAGTTGCAGCGCATCAAGAAAACAGCACCAACCAAGATATTGCTGAAACGCTGTACCTCGTCAACAAAGGCAGTAAAACCAAGGCATTGATTGAACTGATTCAAAAAAACGCGTGGACTCAGGCATTAGTCTTTATTGGTGCGAAAGAGAACGCCGATGGCTTAGCGAAGAAGCTGAATAAAGCGGGCATCTCAACCAATGCGCTGCACGGTGATAAGAGCCAAGCTGAGCGAGAAGCAGCATTGGCGCAGTTTAAATCTGGGCAAATTCAGGTGTTGATTGCCACCGATCTACTAGCGCGCGGCATTCACATTGAGCAATTACCTGTAGTGATCAACTTTGAACTGCCAATGCATGCAGAAACTTATGTTCACCGAGTTGGGCGTACTGCTCGCGCAGGCGAACAAGGTGTGGCGATGTCATTGGTATGTCATGGTGAAATGGACGCACTAAACGCGATTCGTCACCTGACTCAACGTGCATTGCCAGTGCAAGATCTGGTTGGTTTTCCAGTAACGGATAAGCCATCAACTGGCGAGAGCAAACGCGCGCCACGCGATAAAAAAGCCAACCGCCGAACTAATGCTAAGAAGAGCATTAAGCAGTTTCAAGGTAAGTCGAAACGCCCAGCCCCGAGTGCGAAGTAAACCAAAAAAACACGCTCTGACGGCATAGTCGGTTCAGAGCGTGGCTTAAATTTTACTTTGGGGTGTTAACCCACAGTTGGGCCAACCAAGCGCATTTCCCAATCTTCAACTTCGCCAGTTTCTAGGCGGCGCTCGACCAACTTGCCCCAAGACTCGACTAACGGCAGCTCAGACAGCTGAGTGAGTTCTTTTCTATCTAAACAGCCAGTGAAAACCGCGCCCATGATGCGAGCCAGTGGCCATTCTGGATAAGGTCTTTCGCACAGAATAATCTCGTCACCTGCACCGATATCGCCTTCTTCCAACACTCGGAAATACCAGCCTGTTCGAAGCGTATCTTGCAGTCTTCTCGCCATGTCGTGTTGGTCAAAACGTACGTTAAGTTTCCAACAAGGCATGCGACCTTGCGACACTTCCAGTAGTGTTGAGCCGATGCGAATTTTATCTTTCAAGCAAATCGTGGATTCGGTGACGCCTTCGGAGCTGATGTTTTCGCCAAAGCCGCCGGCGGATTGGAAAATTGGTCTTTTGCCTAATTCTTGTTGCCAGATTGGGTAGTGCTCGCTTGGGTAAATATGAAGCGCTTTTTGAATGCCACCATGAAAGCGCGGATCACCTTGCTCATCACTGGTAAAACCAAGCTCTGTTGCGTGCTGGCGCTCAGGTAGCACTTGTTTGTTGATTGCGCTTTGCGCTCCATGAGCATAAGGGACGGTTTTCCCTGCTAGCACAGCTTTTACGACGCCGATTTTCTTCATATAACCTCCTTATTATTTGAATGAGAGATAAAGTGTTTACCTTCATTCGCGATGCGGAGCATGATAGCCTAGTAAACGTGTGTCGGAGTAGGGATGAAAAGACAACTAACAATGCTAACTCGCCAAATTGATTCGAAGTCAGGCGTCGTCACCTCCAATAAGATGATGGACGCGAATCCCCATTCTCCTGTTTTGGTGAAAACCATCGACATGCCAAAAGGTTACATTGATGCGCTGCATCAACACACTTGGCATCAAATCATCTTTCCTATCAAAGGGTTATTGCAAACACAAACTGAGCATTATCAGCACTTGGTTCCGCACACCTCTGCGTTATTTGTTCCTGCGGGTGTTCAACACGAGTCGATTGCTCTAAGCAACACGATATTTGTTGGCATTTACCTCAACCCTGAGTTTGGCGCAACGTACGAGCAACAAGTGAGAACCATTGCTTTAACGCCGTTTTTAAATGAGCTTTTACAAGAGATCCGCAGACAGTGTGAAGGTGAGACAAGCCACGAAGAAGTGCTGCATTTGCTGGCGGTGTTGCATGATCAAATTTTGAAAAGCAACGTGCAGACATTTCAGTTATTGCTGCCACAAGACAGACGACTAAAACTGATTTTCGAGCAATTGACAGACGAGCCCGCGTTAAGCTGTTCGCTAAAAGAGTGGGGGGAGAAAATTGGGGCGTCTGAGCGTACTTTATCACGGCTGTTCGCCAAGGAATTCAACACTTCATTTCTGCTTTGGCGGCAACAAATTCGGCTAATTTACTCGCTTTCTTTGTTAGATGAATCGTTGCCAATCCAAGCCATTGCAGACCTAGTGGGTTATCAAAATGACTCATCCTACATCAAAGCATTTAAAGCCTATTTTGATATGACGCCACAACAGTTTAGAGTGAACGGCGCATCGCGCAGGTAGAAATACAGAGTTTCGACTTCACTTAATGCTTTTGAGTAGAAGTCGCGAAACTTCCTTTTTGAATTTCAATTACATGGTATGAATAACAATGGCACCAACGATAAATACTCGAGTGAATAAATTCTGTTTTGGTCAGCCCCAAACGTCGCTGTCGTTGGAAAAAGAGCCCCTCAAACCGCTTGCTCAGGGCAAGGTTCGGGTGCGACTGGAAGCCACCAATATTAACCCAAGTGACTTGCTTTCCATTCATGGTGTTGGGCAATACCGCCGCGTTCACGTACCACCTCGCGTGCCGGGATTTGAAGCGGTTGGGCGTGTGGTGGAAGTCAGTGCAGTTGGTCAAACTGACCTTCAAGTTGGGCAAAAGGTGTTGGTGGCGATGAGTGGTACTTGGCAATACTACATAGATGCCTCGCCTGAGAATCTTTTTCCGCTACCTGAGAGTTTGGAGAACGGCTATGCCTGTCAGTTGTACATCAACGCGTTAACCGCGTGGGTGATCACCACTAAAGTAGCCAAGTTGAACAAAGACGATGTGGTGATCATCAATGCAGCAGGGTCAGCGATCGGTAAGATATTTGCCCAGCTCGCCCATTCACTGGGTTTTACACTGATTGCTGTGACCTCAAAGCCAGACGAGTATCCGTACGATACTATTCCAGTGTTGGACGCGAAGAAAGACTTACAAGCGCAGCTGCAAACGCGCCAACTGCCACAACCAACGGTCGCTCTGGACGCGATAGGTGGTGAGGCTGGCACGGATCTCATTCGTACCTTGAAAGAAAATGGCCAATACATCAACTACGGAACATTGTCGTTAACGCCTTATACGCCTGAGTTTTTTGAATCGATGAAGGCCAACAACATCGACTTTAGTACATTCTTTTTGCGGTATTGGGAAGAATCGGTAGGTAAAGGCGGGAGAAAGACGGTGTTCGCTGAAATGTTAGAACACTTTATTAGCAGCGACATAAAGTTAAACGTTGCATATGATCTGCCGTTAGAGGACTTTCAAACAGCGATTGAAATGGTTGAGCGACGCTCGTCAGCAGTGTCAGGAAAAATCATTTTGACGCTGTGAATTACAGTGAGCCTGTTGAGAAAAGGGAGGATAAAATCCTCCCTTTTTTATGGGTTTACTTGTAATGATTGGGCTATTTTAGATGGAAGATTTGCTCTGTTTCGAGCGATGTCATCGCACGTACTTGACGCCAAATGTAATAAAAAATACCGAACATCATCAACATACTTGGGATGGCAATCATTGGGTAACTGTACAGCGTCATTTTCCCTAACTCTTCGTTAAAGGCAGCAGTACCAGAAGGGCTAGTCACAATCCAAGTCGCAAGGAAGTAGTTCATTGCAGATGAGAACGCAAAAGTACTTGCAAACAAGTAGTTAGAAGACATAAGGCAACGTTCGAACGCATCGGTTTTACCATTTTCTTTTAAACGTTGGTTAATCAACGCGAGATTCAACACTGTGTCATTCAGTACTAACTTCTGCATCAGTGGGTAGCGGGTAAACGTTGAACCCAAAACCGCTAAACCGATCAGGCCAGGAATCAGGGCTTCTTTTAGTGCTAACCAGCGTGTATCAAGCTCTAACAAGCCGATGCCACCAGTTAGCAGAACACTGATAAAGCCCAGTGCAGAAATAAAGTTAAATTTCTTGTTACGGACAAGGTCCATACCGCCATAAATGATAGGAAATAGCAAAGCGACAACCAGCGCCATTGCTGTCCCTAGATGCTCATCGCCACTAAACTTCATCAAAATGAAGGAAGGGATAAATACGTTGAAAAGGATTTCAAATAAGGGATTCGGCTTTTTCGCCGTCGTGTTACTCATAATGTTTTACTGACTCTACTCTATGTCGGCTGTTATTGTACTTTGACAAGAAGTGTTCATCTAGTCGCGCTTGATGTAAAGCGTTAAAGCGTCGAGTTGTGTAACGACTTATGAAATAGACCGGAGCATAGCCAGTTAGTTTACATGGTTGACTACTTTTTGTGTCTTAATGACTCTCCTTCTGTGCGATGATCTGATTACGCGCTCTGAATAATCGAGTCGCCACTGTGTTGTGGTTGAGCCTCAAGGCTTGGGCAATTTCATCATGATTCAACCCAGCCACTAAGCTCAAGAGCAACGGCTCTCGGTATTTGGGTTCGAGAATCATCATTTGTTTTTGAAGCCAATCTTGGGCCATGTCGTAGTCACTGCCAGGGTAGGTTTTTGTCTGTATTGCACACTCATCAATGTCGACAAAATCGTACTGTTTTCTATCAAAGCGCCGAGCATTCTCACGACGCAAAATAGTAATGAGCCAAGACTTCGCGGCGTTGGGGTCATTTAATTTATCAAAGAATCGCCACGCTTTCAGAAAGGTTTCTTGCGCTAAATCTTGAGCAAGGTGGTGATCTTTGCATAACCAATATGCGAGACGGTAGATCTCTTGGTATCGCTCTTTCGTCAGTGCTTCGTAACGTTTACGTTTTTCCATAGCATTAAGATAAAAAGTTTGGAGAGCACGTTGTGTCTGCCAGATGAACGACAACCCTTTTTATCGCTTTTACAGTGATAAAAAGGGTTGTTCGATTAGGAAGATAAATTCGAAGAGTTAACCTTCGAAATATCGAAGGGTGACTCTGATTTCTTTCTTACACGCTTAAAATGGTTGGTTGGAAAAACGTGAGTACTGGATGGCATCTGCGACTTCCTGAGCTTTAGACTCTGAAGTCATAAGGTGAAGTAGCTTAAGAGCAGCTTGATAGCTAACTAGGCTACCGTTCGAAGTGATAACGCCATCATCAATGACAAAATTCTGGTCGACTTGTACTTTGACTGCTGGGTAATCTCTTTGAAAGCCGTTTTCACCTCCGGCCCAAGTTGTTGCTTTTTTGCCGTTTAAAAGGCCAGCTTCGGCTAACAAATACGCGCCAGAGCAATTACTTGCCATCCAATCTGCCGCTTTTGAGGTAGTTTTAATAAAGTGAATGAGATCTTTATTTTCGATTAGTGCATCCATGTCATAGCTGGATGTTAAAACCAATACGTCGAGTTCCGGCAGATCACCAATCCAAGCATCCACACCAATTTTTAATCCTTCTTCAGTGGTGATGGTTTTCTGATCGGAGACGGAAATGGTGAGCACGTCATAATCACTAAACCAAGTGAGACGACTTGCGACGCCAAAAACCTCTAAAGGAGCAGTAACATCAGAGGTCAGTACGCCATCGTAAACTAGAATACCAATTCGTTTATCTGCGGCATGTGCTGTTTGAAGCACCCCAAAGAATAGGACTAGTGTTGCTATCAATAGTTGTAGTGCATTCTTCAATCCGTTTTTACCCATGGTTTTTTCCTCGCTAACAGAGCATCAAGTTATTGAGGTTCATTATATTTAGGCTAATTAGTGATTGAAGAGCCACTTGGTCTTTACTAAAGTGAATAAAATTCATGAATAGAGTTCATTGGTTATATGGATAAGATACGGTCCCTACGATTTTTTATTGCCACTTTAGATGGCGGTAGTTTTGCTGCGGCTGCCAAAGTGTATGGCACTGACCCTTCGACCGTGAGCAAAGCCATACATCGTCTTGAAAGCGATTTGGGTATACAGCTTTTTCAACGTTCTACGCGACAGAGCCGCCTGACAGAAGCTGGTCGTCGGTACGCAAATACTGCTAGGTTTGTACTGGAAGAGCTGGCGGCATGTGAGGATTCATTAAAAAGTCACAATGATGCACTTTCAGGGCAGCTTAAGATTAATGTGCCTGTCTCGTACGGTCGCCTCTATATTCGTCCTTTGCTAAAAGAGTTTTGCCGCCGCTACCCTAACATCACTATCGATATTCATTACGATGACGCCTACGTTGATATTATTGAGCAAGGTATTGATGTGTCGATTCGCTCTGGTGTCGTTCACGATAGTCAATTGATTGTGCGTCAGCTGAGCCCTATCGATTTTATCATTTGTGCCAGTCAGGATTACTTAGCGCGCCATGGTGTTCCGAGTGGCCCGGATGTATTCAATGACCATTCTTGGGTTCGTTTTCGTTTTAAACAAACGGGGAAACTGTTGCCGATTCGGATGCCAGAACCAGACGGTGCGAGTGAATATGACCCCGAAAGAAACTATATTGTAAATGACGGTGAATCCATGGCAGAGCTTTGCGCAGAAGGCTTAGGATTAACTCAGATTCCTCATTTTATCGCGAGAGACTGGCTTAAAGCGGGGCGTTTAGTGCCGATATTTCCAAGCATGCGCCAAGCAGGAAATGGCGTGTATCTTCTCTATGCCAACCGGGAATATGTGCCTGCCCGAGTGAGGGTGTTCATCGATTTTATCACTCAAGCAATACAGGATATGGATGAAACGCCATTCCATACTTGGGCTGAAACGTTGCCGATTTATCGACCGAACCAAGGCGATTGAAAACTTCATGTGAGTCTTTGGTTAAAAACCCTAAGCTATATGGTGCTTTTATTGGTTTTTGTTAGTTTATTGGGCGTTATTATCGAAAAGCGCAGTTTGCTCTTCGTCACTCATAAAGGAAAGACAATGCCAACTAAGATCTTAGTGCCTGCTTTGGCCCTACTTCTCAGCGCATGTGGCGGCGATGGGGAGTCGTCAGCCCCAGCAGAAAGCGGCTCACAAAACACAGGTTCCACATCGTCACAAGGCACATTTGCCGAGCAGATGCTTGCAGCGGTCAACAGCGCTCGCTCTACTACACAACAGTGTGGCGCAACCACCATGCCACCTGTTGGGGCCCTGACTTGGAGCTACGATTTGGAAAGCGCCGCTTATCGACATTCAAGCGATATGGCGAACAGCGATTTCATGAGCCACACAGGCTCTGATGGCAGCAAAATGTCAGATCGAGTTAACGCAACGGGTTATGCTTGGAGCGCCATTGGTGAGAATGTCGCCGTAGGGCAAAGCACCATTAACGCCGTCGTGAATGCTTGGTTATCGAGTGAAGGTCACTGCCTTAATATCATGAGTGCGGATTTTGATCAGATGGGCGCGTCGCTTGTCGAAAATCACTCTGCACGTTACGGGTATTACTGGACTCAGGTTTTTGCCAAACAGCGCTAATGCGATAAAGAAGCCCGATAGATAAAAAATAAAACGCCAGCAGTCACTATCTGCTGGCGTTTTATTATTTACATCTCTTTTAGCTTGTCAGGTTACGAAGTTTTGGGTCATCCGCCAGGTATTCAACAAATTCAATCTCAAAACCTGCAGGGTCAACAAAATACACATTTTTGCGATATGGTTCATCAGCACCAGGTTGGGCAATCGGATAACCTGCATCGGTTAGTCTTTTGATGATTGCATCGACGTTGTTGGTCACATAAGCAAAATGCGCTAGCCCAACTTGGTGCCCGCTCAACTCGCGGTTTTCTCCTTCGCCATGGTCACTCATGGCTATGTATTGATACTCGTCGCCAAAATGTAGCCAGTTTCTTGGTTTGCCACTCCATTCGCCTTTACCTTCATCACGCACGTACCAATGTGGAAATGCAGTTTGGTAAAACTTCAGCATTTCAGGGATATCTTTCACGACTAAGTTAATATGTTCTAGTTGGATCATGATGTGCTCCTTTTTGTCATTTTCTAGCCAACGATGAATATGCTAATACCTCAAGTTAAGTTGAGGTAAAGGGCTTTTTTGATTTTATTTGTAGACGCCATTTATAAAGGTCAGGCAGCTGACACTGAAGAGTTGGCTCACACAGAAATCATTGAAACCTTGTGCAAGATTGGAAAGATGTTACATGATGGGGACTTCCAGTTAACCGTTTGATTTAAGTAAGCAAAAGATGAAAGTTTTTACACTTAATCATGATGTTGAGAATTTCCCTTTTTTACAAGAAACTCAACTAGAGATTTCTATACAATACTCGGATGGCGATTTGCGGGAGTTATGTGGTGAGCGTGTCGCTGATACTTGGATGATTATTGATTTGGAGTGGGTGAGTGATAACCACATGCTTACAACAAAACCTGATTTTGCAATCTGGCGTGCAGGCGAGTTTGCTTGTTCTGAGTCCGCATATAATCAAATAAACGAAGCTCTTGATTCCAGTTGTGAGTTTTTGCCATTACGCGTCGCTGGCGAGCGTTGGTATGCTATAAACATACTCAAAACTTGCGATGCCATTGATAAGGATCGCACTGTGTTAAATGTAAGAGCTAATGGTAAGCCAAGTCGTGTAAAGCGGTTTAAAAAATTAGTGTTGAGTAGTAAATCAATCAAATCCGGAGGCTTGTTCAGGATTGAAAATAACGGAAGCGGTGTTTACTGCAATGATGAATTAGGTGGTTTGTATGAAATTTACCATCGTTGTCAGCTAAAAGGCCTGATATTTGAAGCAGTAGAAACGAGTTAAAGCCCGCAATGTTTCACCCTAAGTGTATTTCGGCAGCTTTATTTTACGCTGTTATTTCTAGTAATAATTTGTTTCCCCCCCCCCCCCCAAAAAAAAAAACAAAAAAGCCAGCAGTTAATACCTGCTGGCAAAGTCTTTGGGCTTCTAGGTTTTTTGATTTTATTTCTTGTTACTCATCGCTGTCACGGTGCCCCGATTGGTTTTCCGGGGAAGAAAACACAGCACCGTGCGCTTTGTGCTCAAGAAATTGGAGATTAACCTTGCTTACGGATTAGGTAGTCAAATGCGCCTAAGCTTGCTTTTGCACCTTCACCCATCGCAATGATGATCTGTTTGTAAGGAACGGTTGTTGCGTCACCTGCTGCGAACACACCTTCTAGGCTAGTATCGCCACGGCTGCCGACTTCGATTTCGCCGCGCTCAGATAGCGCTACTTCTGAATCTTTTAGCCATTCTGTGTTCGGTACTAGACCGATTTGAACAAAGATACCTGACAATTCAATCTCTTTGATTTCGTCTGTGTTGCGGTCTTTGTACTTCAAGCTTGTTACGCGAGTACCGTCGCCCACTACTTCTGTTGTTTGCGCCATCGTGATGATGTCTACGTTTGGTAGTGAGTTCGCTTTGTCGATAAGCACTTGGTCTGCACGAAGTACGTCTGCGAATTCAAGAACCGTTACGTGTTCTACGATACCAGCAAGGTCGATAGCTGCTTCGATGCCTGAGTTACCACCACCGATAACTGCAGTTTTCTTGCCTTTGAACAGTGGACCGTCACAGTGTGGGCAGTACGCGACACCTTTGTTACGGTACTCTTGCTCACCCGGAACGTTCATTTCACGCCAGCGTGCACCAGGGCTTAGGATGACACTCTTACTCTTCAGCGTTGCACCGCTTTCAAGTTGGATGTGAATCAAGCCATCTTCAGTGTGTGCTGCGCCCATTAGCTTCTCAGCTTGTTGCTCAGTCACGACGTCTACGTCGTATTCTTTTAGGTGTTCTGCTAGGTCTGTTGCCAGTTTTGGACCTTCAGTGCGTTTTACCGAAATGAAGTTCTCGATTGCCATGGTGTCCATAACCTGACCACCAAAACGCTTAGCAACAACGCCAGTACGAATACCTTTACGAGCAGCGTATAGTGCAGCTGCGCTACCACCAGGACCACCGCCGACAACAAGTACATCGTATGGGTCTTTTTCGCTCAGTGCTTTCGCGGCTTTCTCGCTCGCGCCGTCATCCACTTTGTTTAGGATTTCAGTCAGAGACATACGGCCTTGACCGAATAGCTCACCGTTCACGAATACGCTTGGTACGGCCATGATGTCGCGTTGTTTCACTTCATCTTGAAACAAACCACCGTCGATCATGGTTGCTTTTACTTTCGGGTTGATCGCCGCCATCATGTTGAACGCTTGAACCACGTCCGGACAGTTTTGACACGAAAGTGAAATGAAGATTTCTACGTCTAGATCTTTGTCTAGTGCTGCGATTTGCTCAATCACTTCTGGTTCTAGTTTGATTGGGTGACCGCCAGAATGAAGCAGTGCCAATACTAGAGAGGTAAATTCGTGACCCATTGGCAAGCCTGCAAAGCGTAGTGCTGTGCCTTTTGCTGGGTTAGTTACCGCCATCACTGGTTTACGTGCGCTTGCGTTGTCGTCACGTTCAACGGTGATTAGGTCGCTCATCTCTGCGATTTGGTTCGCTAGAGACAAAATGTCATTCGATGCTTTGCTTTCATCTAGACTAACCACTAAACGAACTTCTTCTTTTACATTAGCCAGATATTGTTTGAGTTGTTGTTGGATCGCTTGGTCTAACATAGTTGTTACTACCCTAAAAATATTAAAAGTGGTTACTGTAGATAAAACCTGAGGGGGAGAGAGCAAATCAGGCAGAAGGTCGTCAAGGTATCTAACCTGAAGTGCTCTCTAATTCAGTTCTAATCAGAAAAAGGAAATCGGAACTGATTAGAACTTAAATTTCAGTGGCTTAGATTTTGCCAACTAGGTCTAGTGATGGAGCTAGTGTCTCTTCACCTTCTTTCCATTTAGCTGGGCAAACTTCGCCTGGATGTGCTGCTACGTATTGAGCTGCTTTCACTTTGCGTAGTAGGTCTTCTGCGTCACGACCGATACCTTCAGCAGTGATTTCCATTGCTTGGATAGTACCTTCTGGGTCGATTAGGAACGTTGCACGGTCTGCAAGACCTTGACCTTCACGCATCACACCGAAGTTGTTTGTGATGTTGCCTGTTTGGTCGCCAAGCATGTAGTACTGAATCTTACCGATTGTGTCTGAGCTGTCGTGCCATGCTTTGTGAGTGAAGTGTGTGTCAGTTGATACTGAGTAAACTTCTACGCCACGTTTTTGTAGCTCTTCGTAGTGGTCTGCTAGGTCGCCCAGTTCTGTTGGACATACAAACGTAAAGTCTGCTGGGTAGAAGAAGAATACTGCCCATTTACCTAGAACGTCTTGTTCTGTTACTTCAACGAATTCGCCGTTTTTGTACGCTGTAGCTGCAAATGGTTTGATTTGAGTATTAATCATAATTTACTTTCCTTTGAATGTTTTAAGCTGAGCTGTTGTTGCTTTCGGAAAGTATATTCTCATCGGAGTGTGTTTAAGGAAAATCGCTTGTAACTATCCTATTGATAGCCATTTCCTATTTCACTTGATAGGGAAATCCGATGTAAGAGGGGTTCCTTTGATAGGTTTTATTGAAGATGAAGGCAGAGTAGCAATAGAGAATAGCGGTGATGACCTTAAGTGGATCGTCTGAATAAGATCGAAAGAGCCTGCATCTCGGCAGGCTCTTTCTAATAGGAAGTTGGGAAGCGAATGCTTCTATTTTTTTAGCTCAGATTGTCGAGCACTTTGCCACACAACTTCTTCAGCATGATCATTTCATCCAACTCTAAGGTGATTTTACACATCATGGCGTTTGGCACTGACTTGGCTTGTTCTTTAAGGTCACGACCTTGTTCTGTTAGGTTGAGTACGCGAACGCGTTCATCGGTTTCACTTCGGCCGCGTTCTACATAACCTTTTGCTTCTAAGCGTTTGAGCAGCGGTGTGAGTGTGCCAGAGTCCAAATGCAGTTGTGATCCCAGCTCTTTCACGCTGGCACCGTCTTTCTCCCACAGCACCATCATCACTAAGTACTGCGAGTAAGTCAGATCAAGCTCGTCCAGCAACGGGCGGTAAGCTCGGATCACTGCATTTGCTGCGCTGTAGAGCGGGAAGCAAACTTGGTTTTCGAGTAAGAGTTTATCGTTGTCGGTCATGGTATTGTCGGTGTAACACTGGCTCATTGGTGTTGCCTACCTGCTTACAGAGAAAGAGAGTTATAAAATAAATTGTGCACAATATAGTTGCAAACTATCTTCACTTCGATGTAAGATTGCAAGCAATTAAATTGTGCGCAACTTAAATTAAGAAGGACACTCGCATGACTACTCTATACAAAACTCAAGCTACCGCTTTGGCTGGTCGTAATGGTCAAGTAAAAACTGATGACGGTCTTCTCGATCTAGAGCTGTCATACCCGAAGGAAATGGGCGGCACAGGCGCAGCAACTAACCCAGAACAGCTGTTCGCAGCGGGCTATTCAGCGTGTTTTTCTAACGCGATTTTGCACGTAGCACGTGAAGGTAAAGTAAACCTGAAAAGCGCTCCTGTAACGGCAGAAGTGGGCATTGGTCCAAATGATAACGGTGGCTTTGCACTGACAGTGAGCCTAGCGGTAGAGCTAGACATGCCACAAGAACAAGCGCTAGAGCTAACGCGCATTGCACACCAAGTTTGCCCATATTCAAACGCAGTTCGTGGCAACATTGATGTGGCAGTAACGGTAAACGGCGAAGCAATTTAAGCGGTTTCAACCACTGCACAAAGACAAGAAAGCCTGCAAGTACGCAGGCTTTTGGTTTATTTGATAGCAGTGCAGAAGCTAACGTCTGCATGGTGCGTTTGTGGGTCGAAGCTGTGGTAAAGCTCAAAGCAAGGACGGTCGTCGTTCTCAATACCGGATTCAATCACTTTGCTCATGACATCATCCCACGCTTTTGAGTATTGGCTCGGGTCAGTAATGTGCTGGCGCATCACCGCGTATTGACCGCCGGGGAAGTCTTGCAGCTCAATGCCTTTCGGAACTTCGGTATCTTCTGGCACCATCAAGCAGATATCAGTGCGACACTTCTCGTCTGGCGTGATTTCAGGATTATCATGGTAGATGAAGATGCAGGTATTGCCTGCCAAACCTTTCATTCCTGCCCATTGATACAAGCGACCTGATGGCTCTTCATAGCCTTGGCCGTAAGGGCCGTTTACGCGAATGTAAGCCAGTTTTGCTTTTTCAAAGTTTTGCGTTTCCATTGTCGTGCTCCATTTGGTGAGTTCAGAGCCAGTATATGAATCGCTTGGTGTCACTTCGTTTCCATTCTTGCGCAACGTGTGTCCAATCTTGCTGTTTCGTGCTAATTCAGAAAACTGCTGATAGTTTTCGCAGTCACGAAAGGCCGTGGGTGTAACGCCATAATGTTGCTTGAAGGCTTTGGCTAAGCTCTGTGAGCTAGAAAATCCGTACTCTAGGGCAATGTTCAATACTGGTTGCTTGGATTTGAATAAGTCATCGGCGGCGGCTTCTAGACGCAAACGTCGAATGAAATCAGCCAATGTCTCGCCTTGCACGGCTTTGAAGGTGCGATGAAAGTGATAAGGAGAAAGGTTCGCCAGCGCGGCCACTTCTGGCAGGTTGAGTGGTTCATTAAAGTGTTGTTCTAAAAAGCGAATCACAGGAACCAGTCGTTGGTGGTAGTCGACGCGCATCGGGGTATTTCCTTGTTCTGTTCAGCTTGTATTCTCTGCTCAAAGCCTACTGCAATCCAACAAGCTTGCAAGGGAGCAGGGTGAGAAATGCGTGGCGAGATGAGCGTCAATCAGTCACACTCAACGAGCAGATGTTTAAGCAAAAACGTTGCGCTTATTATCTTTACTAACCGCTAGGACAATCATGATAGCTTGGAAACAGTCTCTGCCAGAGTACGAATGGCTCATTCATCAAATTTGGTACTTGGAAGTGCCAGAGGGTGAAGTCATTGACCCCAAGCCGCACCTTATTCCAAACCCGCGTGCTCATTTACTCTTTACGCCATCAGAGCAAGGCTACAGCTACGACACGGGAGACACAACGCTTGCTGGCAAAGGCTGCCACTTATTAACGGCTAACGAACACTTGCTGTTGTTGGAAGATACAGCTCCTATCAAGCGTATCGGCATCACCTTTCGCCCAGAGGGTTTGTATGCCATTGAATCACGGTTTAGTGATGCACCCCAAGTAGCTGCAATTAACCAATGCGAATGGTTTGATTGGCTCAACACGGCGTTTGATGTGCGCTTTCAACAAGGGTTATGGCAGCTAGAGTTGCAAGATTCACCGCAATGTTTGCTGAACTACATCAAACAACATTTAGATGCGTTAGATATCGCCCCTTGCCGTACCAAACCGTTTTTGGCGTCACAAAAAGCGGTGTCCGTGATGGACGCTCAAGCATTACGCTCACTTGAGCTAGCGATGGATATTGATGAGGTGGCCAAACAGTGCGCCTGTTCTCGAAGAACGCTTGAGCGCAGTTTCAAGCAAGTGGTGGGGTTGAGCGTTAAGCAGTATCAACAAATGGCACGTCTGGAGCAGATGATTTTGACTCTCTACAAGCAACAAGAAGCGATTGATTGGGCGAGCTTCTCACAGCAATTTGGTTTCAGTGACCAATCGCATTTGATTCGTACCCTCAAACAGCAGCTAAGAAAAACGCCGAGCAAATACTTGAAAAAGCGCGACTTAACCATCGATATCTATGGCGACTTTGAGTCGTAATTCATTGCTAATCAGCCCGAAAGTTGTCGCAAAAATCCAATTTTTCTCTTATCCGCTGAGCTACTATTTTCAGCAGATAACGAGGTAACACATGTCATATCAAAAACTAAAACAAGGCGAAGCCATCCCATTTAACGAATCGTTGACTATCCAACTGATTCAAGGCTCTGATCTACAAGATATTATCGAGATGTTGAACGATGATAAGGTCAATCAGTATCTGTTCTTCGCACCTGCTGACAACAGCCTATATGAGGGTTTCTTTGGCCCTATTATTGAAAATACGGCACAAGCGATTAAAGACAGTGTTTGGCCAGATAGCCCAACGTTCGTGATTCGTGACCAACAAGGCCAGTACATGGGAATGTGTGCAGTGACCGCAGTGATGTTCTTAACTGGCAACTACGAAGTAGGTTATCAATTACCAACTTGTGCATGGGGTAAAGGCGTTGCGACTCGCGCTTGCCAAATGATGACCGAGATTGGATTTACTGAGCTAAACGCCCATAAAGTCAGTGCGGATTGCTACGCTTTTAATGCTGGCTCTTACAAGACGTTAGAGAAAAACGGTTTTACTCAAGAAGGCCGTCAGAAAGACTACTACAAACTAGAGCAAGGCTTTGACGACAAGCTTTACTACGGTATGACCGCAGAACAATTCGCGTCTTTAAATCGCTAATAATTAGCTGACAAAAAGTAGCGAACAAAAAAGGCCGTTAACCCACATGCTCGGGTTAACGGCCTTTTCTATATTCAGCGCTAAATGGCTAAGACTTAGTTGCCTTGGTTTTGGCTTTGAAGCTTCTCTTTTGCTTCTTCAACCTTTGAGAAATCCAATCCCAACTCGTCTACGGCTTCTTTGATTAGCGCAGGGTTTTGCATCACTTGCGCCATCAGCATTTGTAGCTTGTCTTGTGGCAAACCTAGTTGGCTGATGGTTGCCATTGCTGCGAGCGGGTTTTGCGTCAGAGTCTGGAAGATTTCGTTGATCTGTTCATCGCTGATGTTGTTCTCTTTCAGCAAGGCGATAATTGGGTTCATCATATTTCCTTTCAATCAGTGTATGACTTGGTTGCCAGTATTTGTTCTAGCAGAATAATTGGGGCTCCCGCGCAATATTTCAATACCCTGTTAGCTCCATGTAACCCGTCCCAGAATGAGAGCCATCAATACGCACCGGGCCTTCCCAATAAGGCACAGAAAGGGGCATTTTTGCGTTCGGGTTGAGTGCAGAAACCGTAAGCTCAATTTGCTGGTTCGGAATCGACACTCGCCACTGGGTTGGATAATTGCGACCTTGGATTTCTGTTTGCTTGGTCGCCTCTAACTGAATGTCTTTCTGTGGGATAGCGATGCCAGCCCCATCTTGCTGCATCAGCCTTGCGCTGGAGTAACTGGCTTGACCGGTTTTGGAATCCCGCAACTGGAACACCACCAAGCTGGTGTCGTCACTCAATCTTAGGGCAAACCAGTCCCAGCCTTGTTGTGAGTCGAGTAAGAATTGCGAGCTCCACTCTCGGTCTATCCAGCCTTTGCCCGACACTTGATAGGTTTCGCCGTCGATGGTGACTTCACCGGACACATCAATAAACGGTTGGCTGTAGTAATACGAAGCCACTTGACCATCGGCGCTTTTGGTGCTGTAACCTTGCTCGCCTTGCTTTTGATAAGGCGCGCTGCTGGTAAGCGTCAGCGAATAGCCAAACTGTTCCGAGTTCGCCTTCAATGTGGCAGGGAAGAGGTCGTTGCTTGAAGAGGTCCACTGCCAATCATCGAGATAAACCCGAAATGGTGAAGCATCAACACCTGCTAGAGAGGCTTGGTCACGTGACCATTTTTCATCGGCGTAGTGTTTATCCGTTGTAGTGACCGCGCTGTGCGCCATGTAGATTTGCTGAGTTTGCCATTCGGTTTTCTTCACGTCATCTTCGCCCCTTGGCGGTGGTGGTGGCGGCGCAGCAGCAAAGCGAAATTGTGTCCATTGAACGCCAAGTGGATTGCCGTCTTCATCAATTAAGTTAGCGGTTAAGTACCACCATTCATGACGAAAGTTTGGGTGTGCTTGATGATCGGTAGGAAAGGTGAGTTCAACCCCTTTTTCTACGGGTGTGAATAGGTTGTTCTCGCTTTGCGTATCTCCGCTTCCCAGCAACGTGCCCATATTTTGTTGCTGCGTATCTTCACAACCGAACAGGAATAAGCTGCTTATGAGTAGAGTAGTAAGTTTGCTTGCTAATCGAACCATCACAACACCTCGCTTTGCAAACTGGACACGACAGGCTTACTGACCAATCGCCACAGCGGAATCAAGGTTGCAATCACTGCCACCAAGATGGTGATCGCCGCAATGCTGAGGGCATCACTCCAATTCCACAGATAATTTAGGCTCCAACCAAAAGCGCGCAAGGTGACGATGTCTGTCAGCACATAACCCACCATGGCTCCGAGGGGCAGGGCGATAACCAGAGTAAAACTGACTAAAGCGACGATCTGCCCGACCACCATGGTCATTAATTTACGACGGCTGACGCCAAGTGCGTACAGCCTTGCAATGGCGGCTTTGCGCGCGTCGAGCAACATAAAACAAGCACTGAACAAACCAATCACCGCGACCATCAAAGTCACGCCGTTGAGTGCACGCGTAATGGCGAAGGTCTGCGAGAAAATATCCAACGCGATAGATTTGATTTGCGCCTGATCGTAGAGCTGACTTGGATGAAGATTCAATTGCTCGCGCAGTTGGTCGTATACGATTTGTGGGTCACCAGATACTTTAATGCCAAGGCTTGTCGGCAAGTCGGTAAAGCCGCTCTCTTGCCATAGCTTTGGTGCTAATAAGACTTCACCGTTAGGTGAGCCGTAATCATGGAATACCGCCCCCACAAGTAGGTTCTTATTTGGAACGGCATCAAGCGTGAGCTCGCTACCCAGAGATAAACCCAGTTTGACCGCGGTTGGTTCACTGATAGCGACCAACTCACCTTGGTAAAAGCGTGACCAGAAGTTCTCCAAACGCGATTTGAACACTATTGTTTGCTCTAAGGTGTCTTTGTCTTTGGTGCCAAGCAAAATTGATAAACCATGCAGATTATCGTCGACGTAGTATTGCTTGTAGACGGTCTCAACCTTGTCGAATTGCCCTAACGCGCGCTCCACATCTGCGATTTTCCCTTGCGCAGGGCTGACGTAAATATCGGCGTGCAACCTTTGTTCTAACCACTGTTTTAGGGTGGACTCGAAGCTGCCAACTAGCGTATTCATGCCCATATTGGCTGTAACGGCGAGTAGCAGTGCCATCATGGCGAGAGAAAGCGGAGAAATCAGCTCGCGCAGCTCAGCAAACAGATACTGCATCAAACCGGAGCTGGTGCGTTTTTCACACCAATTGGCTAATACGCTGAGTGTTTTGGTTAGATACAAAGGAATCGACACCACAAGCACGCCGAGCCACGCCATGGTGAAGCGGTGATGCTCACTCAACCATAACCCTGCGAGTGCGAGAGCCGTCAACGAAGCACCTATCACAAACAATTGGTTTTCGTTAGAGGCTTCCGGCGCTTGATAAAATCCGCCATGAGAGGAAAGCGGTTGGCGCACTCGTTGTTTGAAGTGCTGCCAACATGCCAATAGGGTTGCGGCTAACGTGAGCAGCAGGGCTTGCGCCCACCATTGCCACTGCCAAGTGCCGGGCAGCAGTGTCGCGCCATAAAGTTGTTCTAAAGTCAGAGCTACAGTCGGATGCAACCAATGGCTAAGCTGCATGCCCAATACAAAACCGAGGGAAGCACCGATGGTAACGAGAATAGTGAGTTCAACTAACAGCGCAGAGAACACAATGCTCGGCGCAACGCCTGCCTGTTGAATTTGCACTAACAGCCGATTGCGTTTCAGCAAGCTGTACTTTACGCCGTTGTAGGCAATGAACAGCCCGACTAAAAACGCGAGTAAGCTCATTGCCGTGAGGTTGAGGTGAAAGCTGTCGGTCAGTGAGCCAAGGTCTGTACTTTGATTATTGGCAATCCATTGTCCTTGATCGCCAATGATGCTTTGCCAATTTGCTTGCGTGTCTTTATTCCCTTTATCACCTGAATGGAAAACCGCAATGTAACTGATCTGTCCTTGTTTATTGAGCAGTTGCTGGGCAAAGCCAATGTCCATCAACATCCGGTTACCTAACTGCCATTCGTCAGGCAACACCACCACTTGGGTTGGAGTGTCGTCCAAAGTTAGGGTTGCTACCTCTCCTAAGTTTTGATGTTGAGATTGGCTCATCATCACGATTGGCTTGCCAGCCAAAAGCTCAGGTAGAGGCAAAGCACTGTCGAACAAAGAGACGTTCTGTTGGTTTTCTGATGACTTTCCGTTTGCAGAATACCGAGAACGCGAAGAGATGGCGGCAATTAACTCGCTACCTTGCACTGACCAACGACGACCTTGTTCATCTCTCACTCGCCCTTCGATTACAGGTAGCGCCGCACTGAGTCCGTTTTGTCTGAGGGTGAAGTAGAGCGATTCGGGCAGATAGTTTTGCCCTGCGGGTGGAATAATCAAGTTCTGAGCTTGTGCGCTAAGCTGCTCGGTAGATTCCGCATAACTACGCTTGGCATTGAGGTTGATGGCTTGCACCGCAACAAACAAGGTCACAGCCAACACGATACCGATCAGAATTGCGGCGGCTTGCAGTGGCGCCTGCCGATAGTGCGCCACAAACAGATTCAGGGCGAGTCGAGTATGAGTGAATCTGGTGTTTGGTTGCTTAGCTTGCTTCATGGCGAAGCTCATGTTTGTTTACTTGATGATTGTTCTGTAGCTGACTGTTATCCAAGCGCAGCCGTGTTTTCATAAATTCAGCGCATTCAGGGCTGTGTGTCACCAATAGCACCGCCGTATTGCCTTGGATGGTGATTTCACTGAGTAGTCTCATCACTTCTAACCCTGCTTTTTGGTCGAGGTTTCCTGTGGGTTCATCAGCAAGTAGCAGTTTAGGTTTGTGTGCTAAGGCGCGCGCAATAGCGACTCGTTGTTGTTGACCACCGGAAAGGGCAGAAACATGTCTATCGAGCAGTTGGCTGATGCCTAGAGTCTCGACTAAATAATCGCACCAGTCGTTCCATTTTTGTTGATTCAAATGCAGAGGGAAGGCGATGTTTTGCTGCACGTTGAGCGGCGTTAATAGATTGAATTGCTGGAAGATAACACCGAGTTTTTGGTGTCGAAATCGGCTCCATTGCGGGTCTTTCCAAGCCGCTGTGTTATCGCCATCTAACCACAACTCACCTTCGGAAAGTGGCTCAAAGCCAGCGATGACATTGAGTAAGGTACTTTTGCCGCTGCCACTTGCGCCCGTCAGCGCAACACTCGCTCCTGTGTTCAACGTAAAGTCGACGCCTTCCAACACGCGATGTGTCTCTTTACCATCAACAAAGCTTTTGCTGGCGTGTTTGAGTGTGACAAGTGGGCTTTCCATTTCCTCTCCCTGTATTCAAAAGGTGTCGTTTCTTTTGGCAATGCTTATTGCTGTTCGTTCTTTAGAAACTTTAGACAACAATCAGATAAAAACAGCGATTTACATCGATTTCTTAATAACTTGTACTGAAAAGAAGAGGGAAGAGATTAAATGAGGAGGGATATGACTGGCATTAAAAAAGCCCGAGTCAAACTCGAGCTTTCAAATACATTCAGCGTGGTCAGCTTACACGTAGTACGCTTCAACTTCGCCTTTAAGCTTGATTAGCATTGGGTTACCGAAACGGTCTTTTGCTTTAGGAGAAGCAATTTTTACCCAACCTTCGCTGATGCAGTATTCTTCTACGTCAGTACGCTCTTGACCGTTGATACGAATACCGATTTGGTGCTCGAAGCATTCTTTGATGAAGAATGGGCTACGTGGGTTACCCACTAGGCGATCTGGTAGAGCTGGTTTAGCTGTGTCTGTCATTTTGTGTGACCTAAATTCCGTAAAAAGTGCGCTATTGTAGTCAGTGCACTGTGTGTGTTCAAGATATGTTGAGAGTGGATGCGTTGTTTAACTTTCAAGTACCGCCTACAACCCCTTCAAATACTGCGCGTTGGCTGTTGGTTGAATCATGTCATTCAGCGTTTGGACGGCTTGTTCACTGTGATCTTCAAGTAGAGCTAAGAACGCGTCAATCAACTCAGGTTTGCTTGCTGAGACTTTCGTTTCTGTCTGGATATCACGCAGATCGATCAACACATCGGTAAACAATTGCGGCAGATCGTGCAGCACTTGCAGGTTTAAGACGTTGTGCTCGCTGTAGATTGAATTGTGGCTGCCTTTTTGTTTTTGTACCACGTAAGGATTGTCTTCTAAGTTGATGATAGACGTGCGTTTATCACAGCGTTTCAAACAACCTTTGTTGACCTTCACCTTACGGCATCCTTCGGTTTGTTGGAACAAACATTGGCGGCTCGTGAGTAGGGTATTTGGATGATAAATGCTGTAGAAGCTGCGCATGTTTTTCGGACGCTTTATGTGACGCATCTGCTTCATATTCAGCTCGTTAGAAACAAACGCGCCACTTGCCGCGAACTCGTCTTAGGGCATTTAAACGCGTATGAGTTCACCGTGTTCATTTGTGGGCCTGCCACCCAGCCTAGGCCGAGCTCTTTTGCGAGCATGCCGACGCCTGAGTTGTTGGTGATCAACAATTCAGGTTGGATGGTTTCCAAAAATACACGAGCGGCGTGGTAGTCTTCGCCAATCAAAATGGCAGGGAACCAAGGTTTGAGCATTGGGTTGGCTTGGAACAATTCAATCATCGCGCTCAGTTCACCAGACAATCCCATTGGCAATTGATAGTAAACGTCAACGTTGTGGTATTCACACAGCATGGCTTCTTGTGCTGACGAGATCAGAACCGATAGTTTTGGCGCACCTTGGCGAGGGTCTGGTTGAGGTAACGCTGGCAGAGTTGGCACATCAATCGACCCTTTCAAGCTGCTGCCGGATACTTGTGTTGAAGTGGCATCGAACGACTTAGTTTGCTCTGCCACTTTCTCAATGATCGCGGTTTTGTCATCGTATAGTTTCTTTTTCACCGCTTGCACATCATCAGCAGATTGGCATTGGTAAACCTTCGAAAAATGCTTTACAGCGTGGTCGCGCGGGTTGTCGATGTACATCGCCTTGCCGAAATCACCTTGCAAAAATGCGTTGGAGAAATCACGGTTGAACACCGTGTATAACTCTGTGGTGTCTTCAGAGAGTTCCAAACCTTCGCACAAGCGATCGATTTGCTGACGCCAATTGTCGACCACGGTATAGACGTAGTGCGATTTCTTGATTCGTCCTTCCACTTTTAAGGAATACAAGCCAGCATCGGCAAGCGCTTCCAAGTCCCCAAAGGCGGAGTTGTCTTTCATATTGAGTGGGTAGTTGTTGCCCGTTTTGGTCGTTTCGTACTGTTCGCGACAAGGTTGACTGCAACGTCCACGGTTACCTGATGCACCATTGCGAGCGGAACTTATGTAGCAAATTCCGGAGAATCCGATGCAGTATGAGCCGTGGACAAACACTTCCATCATTACGTTGTGCTCGCGACCAAATTGCGCCAGATGTTTTATCTCACTGATGTTAAGTTCGCGAGATAAGTTTACTCGGCTTGCGGTGATCTGGTTGAGAAAGAGGATCTGGCCTTCGTTATGCGTGTTCAGTTGCGTTGAAGCGTGCACATCCAAATCGGGAAAGTGATGTTTGAGAATATAGGTCAGACCGAGATCTTGCACGATCACGCCATCGATTTTGGTGGTGTTCAGTTGGCTGAGTAAGCGAACAATCGCTGGAATTTCACTTTCTAAAATCAGCACATTCAACGTTAGGAAAATCTTACAGCTGTGCTGATGGGCTAACGTTAACACGCCATTTAAGTTATCTAAGGTGAGGTTGGTCGCTCGGTTACGAGCATTGAAGCGGTCGAGCCCACAGTAAATTGCATCGGCGCCAGCGGCAATGGCGGCTTTGATGGAATCTAAATCACCACCGGGTGCTAATAACTCAAATTGATCGCGTGTCACTACTTTTCTCTTTCTTACTAAAATAGGCTGCAAATGTTACGTATTTCACGCTTTTGATGCTCGGCTAGTTAATGCTTTATTAATCTGAATCAATTAATCCGTGTTACACGGTCGACTCTTGAGTGGGTAGAGTGCAATTCGCGATAGTGGGATCTGACTTCTATAGTTTTCCTACACTTGGTTTTTCTATATCTAGTTTTCGACTCAGAGAGAGGAAGGGACGACAAATGAAAAAAGTAATCATCGGGTTGGTCGTGGCGTTGACGTCATTGAGTGCGTTGGCTGGTGAGGGTGTGGTAACCGTTGCGAGCACGCATTCAGCAAAAGATACGGCGGATAAATTTGTCGCTATCGCGCAAGAAAAAGGGTTGAACGTCTTTGCGCGCATTAACCATCAAGAGAATGCCACGAAAGTCGATATGACGTTGCGACCAACTGAAGTTATCGTGTTTGGAAACCCTAAAGTGGGCACACCACTGATGATCTGTGCGCAGGAGGTGGCGCTCGATTTACCCCAAAAAGTGTTGGTGTATGAAGATGCTGAAGGCAAAACGTGGTTAGCTTACAACGATCCGATGTATTTAAAGCAGCGCCATCATATTGAAGGCTGTGACGAGGTATTGAACAAAATCAGCGGCGTGCTGGGCAATTTAACCCACGCGGCGGCGAAGTAGGGTGCAGTATTAGGGCTGCTTGTTATGTTGAAGAATAAAAAAGCCCCAATGATTGGGGCTTGAATGAAGCGAAGTATGCCGTTTAAAAATAGTGAAAGATCGGCGGTTCATGCATCAAGAAGTTTTGATGGGAGATGTTCCACGCATAGGCGCCCGCTAAGGTAAACACAACGTAATCACCAATATCGACGTGGGCGACGTGTTGATTGCGTGCCAGCACATCTTTGGGCGTACAAAGCTGGCCGACAAAGGTCGCTTGTGCATGCTGAATTGGATGAGAAATCTCATGGTGTTGCTCGCTTTTCAGGATGACGAATGGATGATCATGGCTCTGCGCCGCTGGCGTGCGGAAGTGGTGAGTTCCTCCGCGCGCGATGACAAAGTTTTCGCCAAGATTTTGTTTAATATCCAGTACTTCCATCACGTAATAACCGCATGCCGCCGTGATGAAACGTCCGCATTCAAAACGCAGTGTCCAGTCTTGCACTTGCTCTTTGGCGATGAGGAATTCCAACTTGTCGCAAAACTCCATCCACGGAAAGTGTTGCTCAGGGTTCTGGTAGTTAATCCCCATACCGCCGCCCAAGTTGATCATCAGCTCACTGAGTTCGAACTCCTGCTGCCACGTTTTCACGACTTGGAAATAGCGCTGCATTAACGCTAAGTGACGTTCAACATCGAGCTGATGCGACATCAAGTGAAAATGGAAGCCTTTGAGTGACACTTGCGGGAAATCGCGCAGCAACATCAAAGCATTACTCAGCTCGGACTCGTCCAAGCCAAATGGAGTCGGCTTGCCACCCATCGCCAACTTGCTGAGCGTGATGTCGCCAATATCGATGTTCATACGCAAAAAGATCGAAGCAGGGCGGTTGAGGCGCTCGGTTAGTGCTCCAATGCGTTGTAGCTCGGTGAGGCTTTCGACATGAATTGCATCAACATCAAGCTCAATCGCTTGTTGCAATTCACTTAGCATTTTTCCGGGGCCACCGAAGATCAATGGCTTATCGAGTTGTTGCTGGTGGAGGTGTGTCAACTCCCCGCCAGATGCCGCTTCAAAACCATCGACATACGGCGCGAGCGTTTTAAGAATCGGGCCCGATGGATTGGCTTTGGCTGCGTAAAATAGCTCGACATTTTTCGGCAAAACGTGACGCAGTTGTTTGATGTGTTCTTCTAAGGCGCTTAGGTCATACACGTATGCGCACAAGGGTTGACTTTGCTGCTGTGCGAGTGTGTGAACTTGTTGGCAAACGAGTGTCGGTAGAGAGAGGGAATTAGACATGTTGCGCTCCTTTTTCGTGTTGCTGCCAAGGCGTGGCGACTTGGGTATAGCCCGACTCCTTATCGGCTTTTTGCATCAAACGCGTGGTGAAATTATTTTTGCTCGGGAAGTGACCGCCATTCAGCAACGCTTCTAGTTCCGGCTGTTTTCCATTCACTGATTGCCAACGCACAATGGCACTTTGCACCGCATTCCATAGCGTTTGCTCTAGTGGCTCGTCACCTTCTGCGATGAAGAAAATCGCTTCGCTGATGTTGTTGATAAAGGTGCAGTATCCGATGCGATTCCAGCCTTGTTCGCGACTGTAGTAAACCGATTGTCGCGCGCGTTCAGACAAGTCAGTTAAAGTTTCTGCTGGCCAGAACTCCGGCAGTAACTTGGTGCCTTCCAAATCACGAATCCAAACACAACACGGCATCTCTTGTTCAAAGCCAATCAAGGTGTTTTGCAAATGTGGCTCAAACGCCACCCCGTGTTTGAAGTAGTAGTTAAACACACCCGGAATTAGGCAATGCAAATAGCGTTCAAACCACAGTGTCGCGATGTCGGAATAGCGATTTTGCGTAGTACGCGCTTTGTTTTTAAGGCGTTGAGCAATGCAACTGTTGCCGTTTTTGTCGTAAGCAAACAGAGCGCCAGCGAGGGTTGGTTTTAAGATGTCGACTTCGCTCAGCGAGAAATTTTCGCGGTATAAAATCCCAAACGATTCGCGTGCTTTGGTGTTGTCATCCCAATTGCGCTCAGCGACACTCTCTAGATTCAACGTGGTAGCGTAAGGCTCCGTCATCACTTTAAATACGGGGTTGTGCAGCTGTTCGTTTTCTCGAATCGGTTTGAGAATCGACGTGAGCTGCACGGCGCTGTCGAGTTCGTACCACGCGTTTTTGCGCACGCAATTGGTTAATCGTACGTTGATGGAGAATTTCGCAAACCAGTCCATATCTGGGTGGTAGAGGGTACGAACTGAAGAGGTCGGCTGCATCTTTTCACCACCTAAACCCAGTGGTGTGATCTTGCCTTGCTCAATGGCACGCTTCACGCTTGGGTTGCTCAAAATGGTGTAGCTTTCCCAAGGATGGCAAGGGTAGAGGGTCTTCTCATTGCTGGCGGTGTGTTGTGGCGCGAGCTGTTGTAGCATGCGCTGCGCAGGGTTAGCTTCTCCGTCAGAACTCAGCACATCAAGTAAGGACGTATCCACTTCAAACCAGTACAGCGGGACTTGCGCGCCGACTTCTGGAGAAAACGCCAAGAGATCATCCATGGTGACGCCCGAACGACTTTTCGGGGTCGGATGGAAAGTATGCCCCCAAATCAGAGACTGTTCCGAAGCGATAAACTCGTTGTGATGCGATTTGGGCGCGACGTTGAGAAACTGCTCGGTAACCAGCACGCTATTTTCTAGTTGTTCGATCAGCTCATGGTTAAACGGGATCGCCAACACCTGCTTGAGATAGTTAAGCAAAAGCGTAAGAGTTTGCGTGGCATCCAATTTCGCCCAACCAGATCCCGGCATTTTCGCCCACGGCAGTTCTGCCAATTTGATTTTGCCCAGTTTGCTCGCGTAGTGAATCGGCAAAACCAGCACGCCATTTTGTTGAGAAAGATGAACGGCTACCCGCTGCTTGGCGGAATAGTTGCGTTTTAACGTTTGGGGTAGCGATGTCGATTGGTAGTGCCATTCCACTTGTTGATTCGGTAGCGCAAATTCACGTAAGTAACAATTAAGAACACCCATTATCGTGTTGAGTTGGGCCTTCTCCCGATTGAGCTGCACATCATGCGCGCGCAACTCGCTAGTCTGAGAGGATTGAGTTTGTAACATGTTGATTTCCAAATTTTGAATGGAGAACCAGCGCGATCAAGGTGATTACGCTGACTATCGCAGAAAGTAGGAAAGGAACCTCAAGTAGCCCCAAGCTAGAAATGAAAGAAGCGCAAAATCCCGCCGCCACGCCACCCCATTTGGACATGGCATCAAAGCGAGAAAATACTTTGCCACTGAGTTTGCGATCCAGATTGCTCGCAAGATGCTGATGCAATCCGTGATAACAACACACCATCGCGATGCCAAAGATAATTCTCGCAGCAATGAGTGCGGTTTCGGACGCAATCAAATGCAAGGCAGAGCTCACGGCAAGCAATGCAAACCCGAGCCACAACGTGCGCAGCGGTTGATGGCGATTCAGCCCATCTGACAACACGTGGATTTTGCCTGCCAGCAACAGATAGACGCCATGCGGCAGTGCGTACAAAAAACCGATCCATGCGTGGTGAGTGATGCCATATTGCTGCACAAACGGCGAGAAATAAGGAAAGGTCACCACCATGGAAAACGCAAACCCGAACTGAGCAAAGAAGATCCAGCGAATGGCATGCATTGCGTTTTTCTGTGCAACCGGTTTTTCTTGCTGAGATTCTGAGTTTGGCTTTTCGAGGTTTCGTTCGGCGGGTTTATCCGCAGGCAGTGTTAGCGTGATGCCCATAGCAATTAAAGGCAAAACGCATAACCACAGGTACGCGTTGAGTGGGTTGGTTTCGGACAAGCTCCAGCCGAGCCCAATGGGCGCAACGATCAGCGCCAAGCGAGCAGATAGCTGGGTTTTATTGAGTGACTTGCCGAGTGTTTTGGCTTCTTTAATTTGACTAGATAAGTAGCTGTTCGAGGCGGCCATGGTGCCGCCAAAGGTTCCTTGAACAATAAGACCAAACACAAACATGGCGAGGTTGTCTGCCAAGCCGCACAGCGCAAACCCTGCTGCAAGGCCAAGTTGCGCACGCAAGAGTGAGAGGCGGCGACCGTAGCGATCGGCAAAGTTGCCCCAAAATCGCGCCGCCAACGCAGTACAAAACGTAGGTAGGATAAACAATACCCCTGCCCAGTCCGCATCAATGCTTGCGCCTAACGTTGGCAACACGACGGGTAGAAATAGCGGCATACCTAACGCGGCAAACGCAGCGATAAAGTGGCACAACAACACACTGTAGATGAGTTTGGTCATAATCGTTTAACGTACGCTTTTTTTGATGGCTTCTAAGTAGGCGCGTTGCGCTTCTTCGTTAGAAAGCAGCAAGAAGTTCGGAGCCGACAAACCATAGAACTTATTGATGTCACTCGCGCCGGAGGCTTCTTTCGAGAGCAAACTGCCAGAGCTCAACAAGTACTTGGCGTACAAATCAGGCGCCTCTTGCAGTAACTCGCGTGCCAGTTTTGTCTCTAACCCTTCGCCTTCCAATCGGTTGAGTTGCTCTGCAATGCTTTTGGCCACGATGGCGTAAAGCGATGCTGAAGAGGCAATGCCCTTCGCTGCCATAGATTCTACAATCGCTGCGATATCCAGTTGCAGTGTGATGGTGGTAAACATCTGACCGAGCGCCAATTCATTGTCGACTTTGATGCGTTGGTCGAGCAGTTCATCGCAATCCACTGGAATTGTTTTTGCGCCGTGTTTTTCGGCAGCATGGTCTGTTGCAAAGCGGAAGCGCTCTGGCCAAACTCGCGCCGCGTCGTTGTCTTTCATCGCGAGCGTCATTCTGCCCTGTTGATCAAATGCAACGATGGCGTTTTGCTGGTTGGACTCCAATGCGATGCCATAACGAAGCCACAAGGTGAGGTGCACTTGGCATAATAGATCGACGTAATCTTGGAACCACGCCAGCGTATCTTGTTGATAGTAATGTTCTGCCAAATGTTCTAAGAACAAGCGGTCGTCAGGCATTGGGCTTGCTAGTGCTGCAACCGGAACTAACGCTTTGTCTTCGCAATGAGTAAGTGGGTACTCACGTACGATGTACGCGAAGGTTTTATCATCGCCGATGTGTCCACCGTGTTTTTCGTTGCAATGGAACAAGCGACTGTTTAAGTCGGCGTCCGTTTGTTCAAGGTGGCTGAGTAGGCGTTCAAACCAGTGGCCGTCATACAGTGTTGAAGGCTTGATTAAGCGAATATTTTTCGTGCCTAGCGATCGCATGATCAGCGGAACCTTGATGTGAATGTGCGGTGCCTCGTTGACGACCACAGTACGAACGGAAAGCGTCGGCGTCACGTCTAGATACGTTAAAGGCGCTTCTATCACACCTTCGGGTAAGGCTTCTAAAGATCGCAGGGTGAGCGGATGCGCAGGGAACAGAACGTGGCTAAGTGCAAAATCAGCAGGAAGCCCAACTTGCTCCATGGTTGGCCAGCAATCAGGTTGTTCGCTGGTTAATGTCACCAGTGATTTTTCAATCGCAATCCAATGCAGAGCAAAGCTTTGTGCGAACTCGGGCGCGTACTTAGCAAGGTCTTCATCGCTCAGACCAAACTTCGCACGCGCAGTTGGATAGTACGGGTGGTCAAGGTAAGAAGCGATCTGGTCGGCAAGCAGCAGTTTTTGATGCCAAGAGCCAAGCTTGGATATTGGTTGAGAAATGTGGTCTGCGTGATGATGAAACGCTTGGTCACACAGCGCTTTGTGTTTCTCTGCACATTCCAGTTCTTGAAGATACCCCGCCAACAATTCGTGAGAGCTCTCATGCGCCAGTGTCGTTAGTAGCGCAATCCACTCTTGATAATGCTGCTGATGTTCGACTTGACCATTTTTCTCCACCCACCAACCTTGTGGTGTTTCGTCATTGGAGTGACCGTAGCGCCAGTGCTGCATGTAATACGTTGGCGCAACGGGTAAATACAACGTGAAATCAGAGTTGGCAAATATCAGCCAGACTTGCTCGTCTTGAGGAACAATTACCCCTTTTGGCGCGTCGCTACTGAACTTGGCCTTCGACAAAATGCCAAACATGTCTTCGCGCAAGCAAGTGTCGATCAATCGTTGCGTTAGATACAAAGCGTTGTCATTCATGCTGCCACCTCACGAGTCGGAGCGAGATCGAAATTGCTAAGCGCGTTCTGCAGCGCTTGGTCGAGGTTTCGCCCTGATGGTGAGACAATCGAAATTCGGGCGAGATAATCCTTATTGGAATAACTCTGTTGGAAGTGTTCTCCAGCGGTTTTTAGTACCTGTTGCTGGGTGATGATATCGTCATCGTGTTGGATGAACGACGTCGAACCTCCGTCAATCACACCACTGTGTCCCGCAACTACGTAGTGCACGTGCGCTGACCCATGAATTTGGTAATCGCCGTCCAATCTTCGACCCAGATGCAGACCCAAAATCGTGCTAAACCAGCCGAAGTGAGCGAGATTGTTGAGCAAGAATTCGCGGCCATCTCCAATACTGCGGTAGTTAATTTCCACCAGAACCGGGCCGTTTTCCGTGATGATAAATTCGCTGTGGCAAACTCCAAAACCAACGCCGAACGCTTTCAGTTGAGCCAAGCAAGCTTCTCGGTGAGCAATGCCGTTTGGTCCGTTCCAGTCTGCGGCGGTTTCGATAAAGTAAGGCGGCTCAGAGAGCGACACATCAAAACCGCCCACGGCGATAAGTTGGTTACCGTCTCCTAAAGTTTCGAGCGTAACCAACGGTCCTTGAAGAAACTGCTCCACCAGAATGGCGGCGTTTGGGTGCTTTTGCCAAAACGCCTCGCAGTAAGCATCGAGCTCGCTTTGGGAGTCACAGCGCTGTACATCTAAACTTGCCACGCCTTCTTTGGGTTTTGCTACGACAGGGAAGGCCATGCCTAATGCCGCATTCGAATGGCGGTGCAGCAAACAGCTTTGTGTGTTGGGTAGGGCTTTTTCATTTAACACTTGTCGAGTTAAGTGTTTGTTTTTGGCCTTTAACGTGACAGACCAATCTTTGGATGGGAGGCCAAAAAATTGCGCGCAGATGGCGGTGGAAGTTTGTAAGTGATCACTATTGCTAAAAATAGCGTCTGGCTTTAATTCATGCTCCGTGATGGTTTCGATGAGTTCTAATGGGTTGAAGACATCACATTCTAGAATGGTATCCGGATTAAAGTGACTATCACGACTCGCCAGCTCTAAATGGCTGAGCTTATGGTCGGTGATAAGAACGACGTGAAGGTCCATCGCTTTAGCTGCAGGCACGAAGCCGTGAGTGACTGCATCGTTAACGACATGACTTACGATAATCATCGTAGATTTCATGAGCTTTCCTAATTTTCTAACATTTTCTTCTAACGTTGATAAAGTCGCTCACGGTCGTCTTCCAATGTGCCTCTCGCGAGACGGAGGGCAGAAGTTTTAGTGTTTATTGTTATGATGTTTGGTTTTTTTTGTTGTTAGTTGTGTTTTTAGGGTAAATAAATATAGAGCATAAAATTAATATTGCAAATAGAAATAATATTTGTTCTTATTTCCATCCGTTGGCTTTATAACAACTAAACGGAATTATGGAATGAATAAATTATTGACCCTGACCCCCTTGGCGGTCGCGATTGGTTCTTCACTAGTAGCACCAAGCGCAGTGGCTTCAGAAGAGACGAACTCAACCTCATCAGCAACTGAAACGATTCAAGTCTTCGGGCATCAGTACGAAGGTTATGCTGAACACATGCCTCAATCAGGCACCAAAACCGATGTGGAATGGCTTGATGTGCCACAAGCGGTATCCGTAGTAACGAAAACAGAAATGCAAGACCGAGGCGCGGTGCGCTTAGTGGATGCGCTAGATGGGGTAGCCGGGGTCAATAACACCTTGGGCGAAGGCAGCCGCGATCAGTTCATGATACGTGGTTTTGATTCACTCAACGATATGTACCGTGATGGCTTGCGAGATGACGGTACGTTGCAGTCTTACCGCAGCTTAGCGAACGTTGAACGCGTTGAAATTGTGAAAGGCCCTGCGGGTGCTTTGTATGGCCGTGGTTCGGCTGGGGGCATCATCAACTTGGTGACGAAACGCGCTAACGGTGAGAATTTTACTCACGTAAACGGTAGTGTAGGCAGCAACAACCAGTATGTTGGTCAGGTCGACAGCTCAATGGCGTTTACAGATAAGGTCAACGGGCGTATTAACTTGGAATACCGTCAAGCCGACTCGTACGTTGATCATGTTGATTCAAACGATTTCTTCATTGCACCGACCATTCGTGTGTTACCAGCGGAAGGTCACACCATTGATATTGACGTGGAATACGCCCATCAAGAACTAGTGCCGTATCGTGGTGTGCCATCAAAAAATGGCAAGCCAGTTGATTTGCCAGTAAGCACTTACTTTGGCGGCACAAACGACTATCAGGAGTCAGACAGTCTCCGTATTGCGGTGGATTACGAATGGCGTCTGAATGATCAATGGGTATGGAACAACCGAGCGGCGTTCAACCATATCGAACTTGAGCAAAAAGGCACGCGTCAGGGCAAAGTGACGGGTAATGAAGTGTCTCAAACCGTTAACAACTTTGGTTACGATCCACGTACTACGACCACTTTACAATCTGAGTTGGTTTGGGAAACCAGGGACAATCAATTGATGGTGGGTGCAGATTTCAACCAGATCGATATCGACCTAACGTTGGCAAGTGACAAAACGCTTCCTCTGCAAAATATCTACGACCCAGTCGTTGGTCCAACGCCTGATCCGGGCTTTAAGCCATTTCGTGACAATACCACCACCACGACAGGTTTGTATGTGCAAGACGTCTATACGTGGGGCGACCTTTCTTTGATCGGTAACGTGCGTTACGACTCGATGGAGCTCGAACAACAAAAAGCGGGCTCAGATAAGGAAAAATTGGATGATGACAAAGTCAGCTACCGTGCTGGTTTGGTATACCGCATCAATTCCGACACATCCGTATACGCCAGTTTAGCGCGCTCTTGGCAGTTACCGTACGCTGGTATCTACATCAATCCAAAATTGGCGGAATTCTTCCACACCGACTTAAAAGAGGTGGGTGCGAAAGCGTACCTTTTGGATAACGCATTAATGTTGAATGCGGCACTGTTCCAGATTGATCAAGAGCAACCACAAACTAACGTGGACGGCGATGTGATCGATAAAATTGAAGTGCGTCACCAAGGTATTGAATTAGAGGCTCGCGGTCAAATCACCAAACAGTGGGACATCTCTGTGGGTTACAGCTACTTGGACGCGGAAGACAAAGCCACAGGCAAAAAGCCGAACGATGTATCAGACCACTTGTTCTCTCTTTGGAGCACTTACCAATTGAATGACAACTGGCGTTTAGGCGGTGGTGTGAAGTACGTGGGCGACCGTTACGCAGGTAACGACGAAGCTGTCGCACTTGGCGATTACACAACGGTGGATTTGATGGCGGCGTACACCACTGGTCGTCATAAAATCCAAGCGAACGCTTACAACATTTTGGATGAGAAATACATTCTTGGCGCAACAAACGGCACGTCTGGCTTAAACCAGATTGGCTACGGCGCACCAGCCGAGTTTATGCTCAGCTACGGATATCAGTTTTAGGCTTTTTGTGCGTAGTTAGCGCCTGTTAGCCAATTTTTTCCTCATATTGAGGATGTTTAGCCCCGAGAGCCTACGGGATGTATTCTGCCCGAGGCTCAATTTCTCGCAAAGGAGATCTTAATGTCTTACCAGAATTTGGATGGTAAAGTGCGTGTACGTGCTGGTTTGTCTACCACTTACAGTGTGCTTGCGATTGCAATCGCTTCTGCCACATCCATGAGCGCGGTTGCCGCTCCTGCTAAAAAAGAACAAACTACCGCGATGGAAACCGTCGTTGTCACTGGTAGCGTGATTGGTAAATCTGAAATTGAAGACGTCAAAGAGTACCCAGGTGCTCGTACCGTCATTACCCGCGATCAAATCGAGAAAACCGCCGCAGGCTCGATTGATAACGCGCTGCAGCGCGTGCCGGGTATTAAAGTTCAGGATGAAAGCGGAACGGGCGTATTGCCTAACATTTCCGTACGTGGTTTGAAAGCAAGCCGTAGTGGTCATGCTCAGTTCTTGATGGATGGTGTACCGCTAACACTTGCGCCATATGGTCACACTGGTCAGTCTATCTTCCCAGCAACACTGTCGATGCTTGATCGTATTGACATTGTACGCGGTGGTGCCGCAGTACAGTACGGCCCAAACAACGTCGGTGGTGTGATCAACTTAGTGACCAAACCGATTCCACACACGTGGCAAACTGAAATCAGTAACCGCCTTACCGTGTTTGATGGCGGTGATGCGCCGCTGAATGATTTTTACCTACGCACGGGCGGCTGGTTAAGCGACACATTTGCACTACAGTTGGAAGGTAACTTCCTAAAAGGTGAAAGCTTCCGTGAACATTCCGATACGGACGTGAAGAACTTCCAAGCCAAAGCACAGTGGCTACTGAGTGACACTCAAGAGATTCAAGCATTCCTGCAACGTTACGATGCTGAAACGCAAATGCCGGGCGCACTTTCGCCACAAGATTACGAGCAAGATCGTCACCAATCGAAACGTCCTTACGATGATTATGAAGGTAAGTCGACGCGCTGGAGTGTTAAGTACATTCACGATTTGCCATTTGCCGACAGTGCCGAGCTAGAAGTGCTAACGTTTGGCCATAAGTCAGAGCGTCTTTTCAAGTGGGGCTTTAACAGCGCGGGTGGCCATTGGGCGGATCCGGCTCTGCCAGCGACGGACGTTCGTACCTCTCCACGTGAATTTACCGTGTATGGTATAGAGCCAAAAATGGCGATGTACTTTGGCGAAGGTAAATCCGTTACTCAAAACTGGATCGTGGGTACCCGTTATGTTAATGAAGACATTGACTACAAACTCACTCAGACTCCAATCGCCGGTGGTGCAACCAGCGTTCCGCGTGATTGGCATCTAGATACGGACGCGTTTGCTGGATACGTTAGCAACGAAATTGGTTTGTTCAATGATACATTGAAGGTAACGCCTGGGTTGCGTGTTGAGTCGGTTCGAATGACGTTTACCGATCGTGGTAAAAAACAAACGGCAGACAACACCGTGACGGAATGGTTGCCAGGTTTGACGGTGGCATACAACTTAACTGACCAGTGGGTGACGTATGCGAACGCGCAAAAATCACTTCGTGCGCCACAAATTGCCTACATCCGAGGTTTGGGTGAAGAAGGTAGCGAACTGGCTTGGAACTACGAAGTCGGCGCGCGTTACACCCAAGATGCGACCAGCTTTAACGCTGCACTTTATCGCATCGACTTTGAAGATCAATTGCAATGGCAAAGCTCAACGCAGACCTTCGATAACATCGGAAAAACACTTCACCAAGGCATAGAGCTTTCTGCTCGTTACGTGCCTGAAGCACTACCTGCACTGAGTTTAGGCGCAAGCTACAACTATCTAGACGCTACGCTTGAAGAAGAAGGCGCGAATAAAGGTAATCAACTGCCTTACACCTCTAAGCATCAGCTTGGTTGGGATGCAACCTACGCATTTTACGGCATGGACACCACGCTATCGGGCTTCTACTTTAGTGATTCGTATACCGATAACGCCAACACCAGTGCCGAAGATGCAACTGGCGCAACGGGTAAAGTACCATCTTACATGGTGTGGAACTTCAACTTGGGGACGGATTTATACAAAGACGACAAAGGCAAGTTACGCATGAATGTTGCGGTGAACAACTTGTTTGACGAGGAGTATTACTTCCGCGGGATTGATACAAGCCCAGTTGGTCGGTACCCAGCTCCGGGACGCTCTTACACACTGGATCTGAACTATCAGTTTTAAGCGTTTCGTTCACCGAGTTTGAAAAGAAAAGTCGCCAATTTACCTTGGCGACTTTGCCGATCTTAGGTAATGGAAAACTCTTAGCACTGGAAAAAAGCAAGATGAAAAATAAAAAACAATTTACGATCAAACACTTTTCAACCGTTTTGCTGATGCTGTTGAGCTCAGCTTTGATGTCATTTAGCGCATTTTCTCAGGCGCGCAGCGTGCAAGATGAGCAAGGCACTTTTGAGCTAGAAGCGATACCTCAACGTATTGTGGTTTTAGAATTTTCGTTTGTCGATGCATTAGCGGCAGTCGATGTCTCACCTGTAGGCGTCGCCGATGACAACGATGCCACACGAGTCATTCCTGCTGTTCGTGCCAAGGTTGGTCCTTGGCAATCGGTCGGCATGCGCTCGCAACCGAGTTTAGAGGCGATTGCGGTGCTCAAGCCGGATTTGATCATTGCTGATGCAGAACGTCATCGCGCGATTTATCAAGATTTGCAGCGAATTGCGCCAACTTTGCTGTTAAAAAGCCGTGGTGAGACATATCAAGAAAATCTCGAATCCGCACACAAAATCGGCGTGGCAATTGGCAAACAAGCGAAAATGACACAACGAATTGAGCAGCACAAACAGACAATGGCGGAGTTCAAACAGCATTTTGCAACACAAGAAACCATTCAGTTTGGTGTGGTTTCTGACAAAGGGATGTGGTTGCATAGCCCGGTTTCTTACGCTGGGGGCGTTTTGAGTATGCTGGGCATCCAAAGCCCGCTGGCTCCATCTGAGCAAAAAGCGTATATCCCAACCAGTTTCGAACTTTTACTAAAAACCAACCCTGATTGGTTGTTAGTTGGACTTTACTCTCAACCAAATATTGTGGATGAGTGGCGCAAAAATCCATTGTTTAAGTTGCTAACTGCTGCGAAAAAACAGCAACTTGTTGAGGTTTCTCCTGAACTGTGGTCGTTAAATCGCGGCATGTTGGCTGCGGAAGAAATTGCCCGCAATCTTGAAGCGTTATTGGAGCGCTCATGAGTGCGGCGATAAGCTCGGAAAGCGCGTCTTCGGTTAGCAAATCGCATTGGAAAGCGAGCTTGTTTGTCTGTGCTATGGCGTTGTGTACGCTCTCAGGCTATGCAGCCTCAATGATTGGCTGGTCCAACTTTTCTTTGAGCGTTAATGATCTGACAAGCTATTGGTTTGCGTTTGATGAGGGCAATATGCTGCATCAAATCCTCGCGACGCTGCGTGCGCCTCGTGCCTATGCTGGGTTATTAATTGGCGCTTCGCTTGCGGTATCCGGAGTGCTGATGCAAGGATTAACTCGTAACCCTTTGGCGTCGCCATCCATTCTCGGCATTAATGCTGGTGCGGCTTGTTTTATGGCCTTGGCGTCCATCGGCGTACCATTCTTTAGTCAATTGAACTCAATCATCAACGCAGTACTCGGCGCGCTACTAAGTGGTGGTGCGGTCATGTTGTTGGGCGGTTTTTTTTCCGCGCGTTCTCACCCATTGCGTTTAGTGCTAGCGGGCATTGCCATCAGTGCACTGCTGATAGGGTTAACTCGTGCGTCGGTAATTTTGGCGGATGACATGGCTTACAGCGTGTTGCATTGGTTAACGGGTTCACTCTCCGCGGTAGATTCTGAACAGTGGCAGCAACTGTGGCCTTTTGCGACTTTAGGTTTGGTGCTCGCCATGGGCTTAGCGCGAAACTTAAATTTACTCGCGTTGGGGGACGAAGTTGCTGTTGGGCTAGGTGGTAACATTCGTCTTACGCGATTTATCAGTGGTTTAGCGGTTGTGCTGTTGGCAGGAACTAGCGTAGCGATTGCTGGGCCAATTGGCTTTGTCGGGTTGTTAGTGCCGCACTTGGTACGCCCGATTGTTGGTCACAACTATCACATTCTCATTCCGGTTTCCGCCTTGTGTGGCGCGGCATTGGTGACGTGGTCAGATGCTTTATCACGAGCGATTGCTTTTCCGGCTGAAACGCCAGTGGGCGTGATTACCGCGCTGTTGGGCACACCTTGCTTTATCGCGATTGCAATGAGGAAATCATCATGATGAATCAAACCAAACTGTTTGCATTAGTTGGATTGTTGCTGATTGCGTCTTCTCTCACGCTGTTTGTTGGTGCGGCGAACATGTCGGCTCAACAGGTTTTTGCATTACTGTTTTCTTTCTCTGACTCGGACTTTGTGATTCACCAATATCGATTACCGAGAATGTTGCTCGCCATTGGCGTGGGCGCTGGGTTGGGGCTGTCAGGCGTTTTAGTTCAAGGCGTCATCCGTAATCCACTTGCCTCACCAGATTTAATGGGGATAAGCGCCGGAGCAGGACTGGCGGCTACCGCTTGTTTGGTGCTGTATCCGAATGCGCCAGTGGCAATGTTGCCGATGGTCGCCATGGCGGGAGGCTTGCTTGCTGCTGGCTTTATTGCTGTGCTGGCTTACTGGTCGAAACCAACACCAGCACGTTTGGCGCTGATTGGTGTTGCTGTCAGCGCATTTTTAGCTAGCGGTATCGATTTTCTTCTGATTGTGCACCCTATTGAAATCAACACGGCGATGGTATGGCTAACCGGCAGTTTGTGGGGACGAAACTGGCAACAAGTGCCGTTTATTTGGAGTGCTTTATTGCTGCTACTACCATTGGCGTTTTGGCTGGCTTGGCGGCTAGATGTTATGGGACTGGGAGAAGAAAGCGCCACTACACTTGGCACGAAACCAAGACAGATCCAAATTATTGCGTTGATTGCTGCCGTGCTATTGGCGAGTATCAGTGTGTCTGTGGCAGGCACGATCAGCTTTGTTGGCCTGCTTGCGCCGCATCTTGCGCGTTTGCTGTTTGGCCACAACCACAAGTTGTTGATTCCAGCCGCTGCAACCCTTGGCGCTTTGTTGGTGATTTGCGCCGATGGTTTAGCGAGAGGCTTACAGCCACCAATTGAGCTACCAGCGGGAGTGCTGACATCTGTTATTGGCGCACCATATTTCATTTTTCTTTTGTATCGTTATAGAGGTTGGTAAGCATGTTACGAACGCAGAACTTATCCGTCGCGTACGGCAAACAGACCATCATTCCAGATCTCTCTTTGTCGATTCCTCAAGGTAAAATTACCGCACTAGTTGGTCCAAATGGTTGCGGTAAATCGACACTATTAAAAACCTTGGTACGCATCAATAAACCCGCTTCTGGCCAAGTGTTGTATGACGACAAACCACTAAGCAGCTACGGTGATAAACGCTTGGCGCGTTCGTTGTCTTTGCTGCCGCAGATTCTTGTCAGTCCTGAAGGTATTACCGTCAGAAAACTGGTCGAATATGGCCGCTCGCCTTATCTCTCTCATTGGGGCCGGTTAAGTCAACAAGACAAGACCTTAGTCGAGCAAGCAATGCAAGATACTGGCGTGATTGAGTTTGCTGACAAGCCAGTTGAATCGCTGTCTGGCGGTCAAAGGCAAAGGGCGTGGATTGCGATGGTAATGGCGCAAGATACCGACGTAGTGATGCTTGATGAGCCAACCACTTACTTGGATCTCTCTCACCAAGTTGAGCTGATGAAACTCATGAGGCAGATGAACGACAAAGGCAAAACAGTGGTCGTAGTGCTGCACGATCTAAACCAAGCGTGCCGTTACTGCGATCATTTGGTGGTGTTGGAAAAAGGTCAGTTAGTCACGCAGGGAACACCGCAAGAGGTAATGACAGAAGGCATGTTGTCATCGGTGTTTGATTTACAAGCGAGAGTATTTAATGACCCAATCTCAGGCACGCCGATGTGTGTGGCGGTGTAGGTTTACGTCTTTGGAAAGCTATCTGCAATAAAAACGTCGATCCATAAAAACAAACCCCGCTAGTAACAAAGTTGCTAGCGGGGTTTGTTGTTTTTAAGAGCGTCCTTAATGTGGCGTTTAAGCCAGTTTAAACGTCGCCACTTTCGAGTTGAGATCCTCAGCTTGCGATTTCAGCTCAGCAGATTGATTCATCGATTCTTCGGCACCAACTACCAAGTGATCGGTCACATCTTTAATGGACGTGACATTTTGCGTGATTTCATTGGTTACGTGCGTTTGCTCTTCGGCGGCGGTCGCGATTTGCGTTGCCATATCGCTGATCAGCGCAACGGCCGCGTTGATTTCATCCAGAGCCAGTGCTGCGCGATCAGCATCTTCCACCGAACCTTGCGCGAGCTGAGAGCTTGTATCCATGATGGTCACAGCGCGTTGTGTGGTTTGCTGCAAGGTCTCGATCGTCGAGCGAATCTCTTCGGTTGAGGTGTGTGTGCGTTGTGATAGCACGCGAACCTCGTCTGCAACAACGGCAAAACCGCGACCTTGTTCACCTGCACGCGCCGCTTCAATCGCCGCATTCAGAGCCAGTAAGTTGGTTTGCTCTGCGATGTCTCGAATCGTTGATAGCACGGTTGAGATGTCTTGCGCGTGCTGGTTGAGCTCACCGATGACAACGCTCGCTTGGTTGACTTCAGAAGACAAATTATTGATGGACGATTTGGAATTGATCACCAACTCATGACCGTTTTGTGTGCTTGCTGAAGAGTCTTGAGCGGCTTTAGCCGTCTGCTCTGCATGTGCTGCAATCTCTTGCGTTGCTGATGCCATTTCAGTCACAGCGGTCGCCACCATAGTGATTTCTTGTTGCTGATGGTTCAGATCGGAAACCGATTGATTCGCGCGAGTCGTGCTCAGCTCCGATTGTTGGCTCAGTTCTTCCGCTTGGTGACGAATGTGACCAATAAGTTGCTGCAAACTTTCAACGAACTGGTTGAAGTTTTCAGCCAGCTCACCAACTTCGTCACGGTTTTCTACTTTGATGCGTTGAGTTAGGTCGCCGCTACCGTTTGCGATTTGTGCAAGCGCATTCGAAACGTTGTAGAGCGGACGGAACAAGATGTTACATAGCAGATTAAACAAAGCTACGCAGATAACGACGACGATGGTGGTTGCGATGATCTGATCCCAAACAGCATCGTAGAGTGGGGCAACCAACGAGTTTTGATCTAACACCGTCACTGTTGTGAGCTTGGTACCCTCTATGTGGCGCGCGTAAATCACATATTCGGTGCCGTTAATAGAGACGCGACGCTCTGTACCTGAACGTGCGGCAGACGTAATGTCGTTGTTGTTGAGGCCTAGCTTGCTAACCGGTTGATTCAGCAGTTTACCGTTGTTATGAGTGAAAATATTGCCCTGTTCATTGGCAATAAACATATAACCTTCACCCGGTAGGATCACTTGGTTCAGACTGTTCAGGATATCACCGATCTCTACGTCAGCACCCAGAACGACGGTTTGACCATGCAATTGCAGGGCTTTACCGAGCGACACGACGTTAGCCCCCGTGGCTGCTGCGACGGTTGGGTTATCCATAAAGACTTTCGATGGGTTGGCGATTGCATTGGTATACCAACCCCACTTACGAGGATCGTTATTACCTGGTGGCAAAACCACCCCATTAGCGTTGTCTTGTGACCCGTCCGGGTAAGCGAGGAAAACGTTATCGAACGCGCCAGAGTCTCGGACTTGTTTCAAATGCGTAACCAGAGAACGTTTCTCTGAATCAGAAGAGAGTGACGTTAGTGCGCGCTCTTTAGAGAGTAGCCAGTCCTTTACGTATTGATTGTAAGATGCGCTAGTGCTTTCTAGTCGCTGTGCGACTTCGACATCGAGCCTATTTAATGAATCTCGAAAAGACAGCCCCTCTACCAGCACTCCCCCTAGAATGATGGCGGCACTGGCAGAGATTGCCAGTTTGTTTTTTAATGATAGATTTTTGAACATAAAGCGAATAATAGATCTTTGAATAATAGTTGTTGTGTTTTTATTCTCATCAGTGCTCTCTGCGCTGTTGAATATGCAGCAGAAAGTCAGATTCGAATCTGTTCAATAATTATATTTTATTGCTCAAAATAAATACTGACTCCATGTCGCGAATTTGAGTTTTACATCAAATAAGCAAAAGGATTTGGGACGATATTATTTATGTATTTGTAAAGTAAGGATTTGTCGATTTTTGTAAATGAGAATTCATTTCAATAAATGGTGATCTTTATCACATTTGCGTATTTGATAATCCATTAAAAATGTGAAGGTTATAGCACCGGATATATATTGATTAGCTTAATCATTGTTATGGGCAATCGTTATGCGCAGTATATTGTTAGTCCCCGCGTTATTAGTGTCAGGGTGTGCTCTGATACAACAGTCGACGCCGATTCAACCTGACGCCAACTGGCACGTGGACCAGTTATCGAACGGTATGAAATACCATCTTTATCCAACAGAAGACCAAGAAGTCTCGGTCCGTTTGGTGGTGAATATCGGCTCATTCCAAGAAACATCTTCTCAAAAGGGTTACGCTCACTTTGTTGAGCATATGGCGTTTAATGGTAGTGAACATTTTACCGGTAACGACGTTGTCAAACTTTTCGAGCAATCTGGTGGTAGCTTTGGCGCTGATATCAACGCTTTTACCAGTTATCAGCAAACGTCTTACCAGCTTGACCTTGCGAATAATACGAAGCTAGAAGATGCCCTGAAGTGGATGAGAGATATCGGTAACGGACTTGAGTTTGCTCCTGAGCAAGTAGAGAAAGAAAAAGGGGTGATTCTTGGGGAATGGCGACGTGCTAATCCGGATGATAAGTCCTTTTCTATGCATGCTTACCAAGCCTCGATTGAAGGCACTATGTATGGTGAGCATGACCCAATTGGTACTCGCGAAGCGATTCAAAACGCTTCCTCGAGTAAGTTAAAGGCGTTTTACGACAAATGGTACCAGCCACAAAATGCCGAGTTGATTGTGACTGGTAATATCGACGTAGATTCACTGTCCAAGATTATCAAAAGCAAGTTCTCGAACTGGGAAAGTACCTCGGATACGGTAATAGAGAAGCGCCGTGATATTCGAGTGAACAACGAAAACAGAATCTTGCCAAGTAACACGATGGAATCACCCAGTCTTCATTTAGTGATTGAGCGTGGTCTAAGTGGCGGCACGACGATTGAGCAACAACATGAAGTGTGGCGTGATGAAGTCGCAACACAACTCATTCAACAGCGTTTGATCCGTGTACTCAGTGATGCCGCTGAACCTTTTCAATACGCTTATGCAGAGCCCTATTACTCTAACTATCAGCGTATGATGTCGGCAGGGATTTCGTTTGCACCAGATCGCCGCGAACAAATGCACCAGACTTTCATTCGTACCTTGGCGTCGTTGAGAGATTATGGTGCGACTCAATCCGAGTTAGATAGCGTTATGTCAAATTGGCAAGGTGAACTTGCAAATATTGATTCAGATTGGAGTCAGCGTAAGCCAAACAGTTACGCAGAAGCACGTGTTTTTCAAATTGGACAAGACAGTGTCAGCCAATCAAAAGAGAACTATGCCCAGAGTTTGGCAGAATTCATCAACAACGAGAATTTAGAGAGCATTAACACACAATTGACGGCTTTGTTATCTCAGCAGCCGAGCTTTTTTATTGGTTTGGGGAAAAGCGAAACGTCAGAACAGTTCAATGGTGTATTTGCCGCTCTAAACAGTGCCTATCTTCAAACTGGCGAAAAACCGTTAGAGATGTATGACAAAGTGGATGGATTCTTAAAGCCTACCCAGGAAGGCAGCATCACGAGCATGCGTCAGGAAGCGGGTGGTTTTCAAGTCTATACGCTATCAAACGGTGTCGAAGTGTGGTTCCAAAAAGATACTAAAGCGGGTGGTCGAGCGTATATTTATTATGCGAGTCAAGGTGGTAAAGCCGCTGTTGATCCGACGTTGTATGCCGCTTATGAAATCGCAGCAACAACGGCAATACGCAGTGGGTTAGGGGCATTTTCTGGTTCAGAGCTAGATAGCTACTTACGCAAAAACAACATTGCGCTTGGCGCGATGCTTGATGCGACCAGTCACGGAGCGCAAATTACGGCGCCAAATACGCACCTAACTGATGCTTTGAATGGACTATACAACCTAGCGACGGAGATTAAAGTCGACGAGCGCCAGATGGCGGCAGCGAAGCAAGAGTTTAAACAGCAGAGCGGCGCTTTTTTTGAATCACCGATGGGAAAACTGATTCAAAAAGCAAACGGCAATTCTTATTTGCCGGGGAGTCGTCATCGTATAGTGTCCAGTGATGATGTTGAACAAGTGACTTCCGAGCAGATACTAGCGGTGCATGAGCAACTTTTCAAAACCAATGATGGCTTTAAGATGGTTATTGTTGCAAACGTAGAGCCGGAAGAAATTACACCACTTTTGCGTAAGTATGTGGCCTCTATCGAAATGAAACCGAGTCGTTCGATTGATTATCACGTTGCGTTTAACCCGGAAGTGCCGGAGCGAACTGTGGTTGCGGATGGGCATGAACCTTCATCGTTGTATGTAATGCGTTTGACTAATACGAGCGATTACCAACGTACGGCAAGAGACACGGTTATCGAAGATATTTTGCAACGTATTAGTAATGCACGTGTTTTGGATATTGTGCGAGAAGAGTCTAGCCTTGATTACAGCCCGAGCATTTACACCATGACACAAGATCGCGAACCCATCTCTGATTGGCTCTTGGAGTCTCAAGTTGAGCCCGAAGACGTGGCACTTTTAGAGAGTAAACTGGGCAAAGTGTTTGATGATTTAGCGTCAAATATTACCCAAAAAGAAGTGGATACGGCCGCGAAACAACTGGCAGTCGCGATGCAAGGATTGGATGACAACCCAGCACAGAGATCATGGGCATATACTCGTTATTTGGTGCATGATTACGGCGTCGATGTGTTACTTGACGTTGAGAAAGTGGCTAAAAGTGTGACGTTAGATGAAGTGAAAGCGCATGCAAAATCAGCTTTTGGTCCACAAGCAAAACGCTCGGTGATGGTTTTAAATCCGGCCGAATAATCACGTAGTTTCTGACGAAAATCGTGGCAATAGTAATAAAAAAGACGGCGTGAAAGCCGTCTTTTTTAAGCACTTTAATCAAAGCTTTTATGCTGATTTACGCGAAAGTCGCTTTTCATTGTTGGTGTTGTTTTCTTTTGTGATCGCACTGTCTTGAGCCTTACCCTTGAGCGTTACCACTTCCTTTTCAGGTAATTCGGCTGCTTCACCAAAGAATTTGCCACCAGGTTCAATGCTGAGGTTATTGCTCCAGATCCTACCGCTTACGCGTCCCTTGGCAAGCACTTGAATGTGTTCTGCGTGACAGTTTCCGTCCATCATGCCGTTAATGATCAGCTGTTTAGCGTAAATTTCACCGTTTACTCGCCCGCTTTCTGCGACAACGAGAGTGCCTTCCACGTTAATTTGACCATCGACGATGCCATCAATCTGGACATCGTTTTCTACTTTGAGTTCTCCGCTAAGAGAACAGCCTTTGGCGATGAGAGTTGAAGCTGCTGAGCTACTCGTTGTTCCACTGTTTTGATTAAAGATTCCCATCGTATTCTTCGCTCCTTAGTAAAAATGTCTTCGAAATCATTAAGGCTCCAATCGACAAATGGTTTCGGATTCAGTGCTCGCCCAACAAATCGCACCTCGTAATGCAGGTGAGGGCCAGAAGAGAGCCCACTGTTGCCGGAAATTGCAATCAGTTGCCCTTTTTTGACGAACTGACCACTTTTTACTTTGAACGCTTTCAAGTGCGAATAAGAACTCGAAAAACCGAAAGAATGTTGTAGCCTGAGGAAGTTACCAGAGCCTTTATTACTGCGGCGGGTGACTTCCACTACCCCATCGGCAGGGGCATAAATTTTGGTGCCGATATTTACGGCAAAATCGAGCCCACGATGCATCTTGGCAACTTTTGTCACCGGATGGATACGCTTACCGAATCCGGAAGATAGCCGTACCTTGCCGACTGGAGAGCCACTTGGTATTTGGTTTAATAACACCATGCGAACGTTTGAGGTTATCGCCGCCGCATCGAGCCTAGCATCCAAGTTATTTGTCGAGGTATGTTCTCCAACCCCAAGCACTTTCTCTAATTCACCCAAACGTTCCGAAACAAGTTGTACCCGTTCTTCCCGTTCTGAAAGGTCATTTTCTAGCTCTGATTTAAGTGTTTTCAGTGTGCTGAGCTCTTCACCCATGGTGCGTGAATGCTCTGTCAATTCAGCTTGTTTTAACGCTGCATTATCAACGCGAGTGTACAAGTGATGAATTAAGATTACGGTCGCGGCCAGAGCAACAACAAAAAAAACGAAAAACGTTTTTATGTTGCGTTGCATCCTTTTACTGAAGTACCAATGTCTTGAGCCATTGATAGTTGATATAGAGATCGTCAACTGGTCTTTCATCGTCTTCTATTGCTCGTATTTGGTATACGTCTCGTCACTGAGTTAGTAGGAATGTAAGGAAAACGAGTAGGGACCGCCAGAGGCAAATTGGAAAGAAGTGTCAGGTCGTGAGGCGTTTTCAGATATTAGATAAAAGACTCAATAAAGATTTAATATTCTGCTGATTTTGGTCGTAATTACTCCAAATCGCTTCATTTAACTGAATATTATGATTTTTAAGGCGGTTATCCGAGAAATTGGATTGTGAATATTGCCAATAGCATCCGCACGCAATTCAACTTACTTCACGGTTTGCCTTATAAATGTTGGATAATTTATCAAACCGACATTCATTACATCGATAACTTGTTTATGATAGCGGTTGATATAAAGCACTATTCATTGGCTTTAAACCTAAGCGTTACATTTCGTTTAGGAACACATAACTATGACAACGGAGTTGGTCGTGAAAAAACTACTATTGGCTACAGCAGTGGTCGCAGCAGCAGGGGGCGCTGGCTACCTGTACCAAAACAATACTACCGCGAGTGATGCAGGCTCACTGTTAACGCAAGTTCCTGCAGATTCACTTATGGTGACGTATCAGACAGAACCTTTTAACCATTATAAATACATGAACGCATTCGGTACGGCGAATCAAGGCTCGATTGCAGAACTTTTTGCCGATGAACCACTGTCTCCACAACAGCAGTTTGCAGTTAACTTATTCGATGGATACCTAGAGAGTGCTGCGTCGCCAGAAACATTAAAAGCTTATTTGGGCACCGGGGAAAACATTAATCCTGTGTTGTACACAATTGGTATGGTACCGGTGTACAAAGTGGATATTGAAGACCCTGCCGCGTTATGGAAAACACTGGATCATGAAGAGCAGATGAGCGGCGCTAAGCATGAGTTGGTTAAGCTTGGTGAAGTCGAGTATCGTCGTTACGAGATGACTGATTCAATTGACCCGCAGGAAGGTATTGGCTTGGTTGTAGCCGTGGTTGATAACGTGCTTACGTTAACGATTGATGTTCCGCAACTGGGCGTTCAAAACCCGATTAAAATGGCACTAGGGCTTGAAGCACCAAGTCAAAATATTGCTGACAGTGGACGCCTTGAGGCGTTGCAAGCCAAATACGGTGAAAACAACAACTCTTTTGGTTACTTTGATCATCGCGAAGTGATTAAAGGTTTGACGACGAAAGATGGCAATATGTTTGCTCGTCAAATCAGCACGTTGGATGCAATAGATCCTGAACCAACTATTGAGGAAATGCGTTCACCAGCCTGCCATACTGAGCTTACTCAAGTTGCAGAAAACTGGCCTCAGTCCGTCGCGTTTGCAGAATACAAGATGAAAGGCGATCAGGCGTTCATTAAAGGTTCTTTTGTTGTTGAGTCCAACAATAAAGTAATTCTAGATGCGCTCAAGTCGATTCGTGGTGTATTGGCTGAGTCTAAAAGTGATAAGAGTTTCTTTAGTATGGCGCTTGGTTTAGACATTAATACTCTAGCGCCATCGATTGGTCAGATTTGGGCTGACTTGACCCAGCCTCAATATCAATGCTCTTTATTGACACAAATGCAGCAAGAGATGGGCGGCCAGAATCCAGCAGCCGCTGTAAGCATGGGGTCAGGCATGGTTAATGGCCTTAAAGGGTTAAGCCTGCAAATGTTTGATATCAAAGTAGATACTAATGCTCAGCATGGTGAAGTATTTAGCCAGCTAGATGGTATGTTGTCTCTTTCTGCCAATGATCCAATGATGCTTATTCAAACTGCGCAAATGTTCGTTCCTGAACTTGCTCAATTGCAAATTCAACCGGATAACCAACCTGTTAATGTCAGTGACCTATTAGAAATGCATACTGGCATGAAGGTGGACGTGTTTGCTCGTCTAAACGAAAACCATTTCACCCTTTACAGTGGTGATAGTGCTGCGGAAGCAAGCAAAGAAGTGATGGCGCAATCACTTTCTCCAAATGGCTTGTTCAGCTTTGATTTTGATTCAGAGCGTATTTTGGAAGTGTTAGAGAGTGCGTCGTCAATCACAGGGGAGCCGGTTCCGGATGATGTTGTCAAAAGCTTACAAGGCGAGCTTGTTGGTGGTATGACGATGGACGTGACAGACCAAGGTATTGGTTTTGATTTTGATTACCGCGGTGCAACTAAACCTGTAACGGTTGCACAGCAGTAACACATTGCGTAGAAAAAGGCGGCTTGAAGCCGCCTTTTGTTATTATGTACCGTATTAAAAAGCGAGTGGGAAGAGCGACGCTTACTCATCTATTTGAGGATGAGAGTATTGCTGATATTCAGGTAACTCTTTTCTTAAATTACTAAATGTCGCCCATGCACTTTCTTTTGAGAGTTTGTTGATCAGCCAGTTTGGCAATAGACCTCCGGGGTCAGCAAACGCCTTGTATTCCACGAGTGTTGTATCGTTTGTGAGTTTTTGTAACTCCCAAGTCGCATCAACCGAGCGAATTCGAACATAACCATTTTGTTCAGCAAGATATGAGTCAGGTGCGCTTTTGATTTCTATCGTGAATCCCAGCTCATCGACCCAGTACTTTGAGTAGGTGACCATATCCCGATTTTTGGCAGGCCATGGTGCTTTAAACTGGGTGTAAACGATGTTCTCGGTGGCCGATATCTGATTTAAAACCCGGCTATGACTGGCATTGTCAATCCAGTTCGGGATATTGTCACTGTCTTCCAGTAGCGTTAAAAATGCACCATAGCTGGTGGGTGTGAACATCCGGGCACGGATCTCAACTAAACCGTCACTATGTTCTCGGGAGTAAATTGTGATTCCATTCTTGTCACTCTCGAACTGCCAGTTCTCGTTGGCGCTCGCATCAGTGCCAGCGGATATCAATGTGGCGAGTGTTAAGGCGCCCATTCTTAAATGCAACATCATGTTAGTATCCGCCAACTTTTCCTAAATTTAAGTTTATACGATTTGTCGTAACTATAAGGACAATAGTATGTTTTTTGTTATCGTTCTGAAGGTTGCTCTGCACTGAAGCCACGTTGAATGTTGGTGAAGGTAAGCGATGCAAATATTACGATAACGATCGCTAGATGCCATGCTTGACTCAATCCAAGCTGCACCAGAGTTAAGCTGACCAATGAGGAGACGACCATTTGTCCACCACCAGACATTGCCGCTGCGGCACCTGCTTGCTTTTTATAAGGTTGCATTACCATCGCTTGTGCACAAGGTAGGGCAATACCATTACCCAAGATCATTAATAGCTGTCCTAGCATCAGAAATAGAGGCTCAACAGGACAGAAAAATAACCATATTGCGGCAGCGAGGTGAAGAAATGGGGTGCAGAGCAGCATTTTTTTATTGCCAATAATTGGCCTTACTCGGTTACAAATCGTGGTACCACATAACATACCCAAAGCGGGAATGAGCGCCCACATCGCGTATTGAGCGGAGGTCATGCCAATTTGATCTTGCATGATAAATGGCATCACAGAGACTGTCGTAATCATTAAGCTGAAGTTTAACCAACTGATACTGGCGAAACTCATAAAGTAACGAGACGTAAGTAAGCTCTTGTATTGGAGTAACATTTTTCGGGGTGACGGAATGACAGAACGTTTTGTGATGGTTTCTGTGAACTTAAAGGCGATGATTACCCAAGCCAGCGAGACATAGCCCAACAGAGAAATAAACACCATACTCCAACCGAAGTGGAAGTTGATAAAGCCGCCAATCACAGGTGCAATAAGTGGCGTGATTGAAGCCGCCATGGCGATGTAAGACATTGCCACTGGGAGTTCATCCCCGCTAAATCTATCTCGAGTCGACGCCCTCGCGAGTACCGCGCAGCATCCTGTACCTAACCCTTGTAAAAAGCGCCCCATCACCATCCCTGTAAATGTGTCACTGAAGAAAATAATTATCAGCAGACCAGACATCGCGATGAGTAAACCGGTAAGTAATACTCTTTTTCGTCCTAAAGCATCTGACACTGGCCCGTAGATAAATTGAGAGGGGCCGAAGCCGAGCAAATAAATACTCACAAGCAGTTGAGCTTGGTCGAGGGAGATGGAAAAGTCTTTTGCTATCCATGGCAAAGAGGGCATAACTAGCCCCATGCTCAACTGGCCAACGCTAATAATAAGACAGGCGAGTAGTATAGTATGAAAGTTGATTGGGCGACTCATGACTGGTCTCCATTCAAACAACCTTTTTGGCGTCGTGAGCTTAAGCCGCCTTCGTCATCCACTTCATTTAGCTTTGCTTTGACCCGCTTCACAGTCGATAGACTGACTTCGCATTGCTCTGCTACGTTTTGCAATGTGTAGCCTTCTAGCAGTAACGTTGCGATCTGTTGGTGTTTGGTTTTGTTTGCGGGGCGGCCGCGAAACTTCTGTTTCCATAATTCTGGCTGCTCTTTAATGGCCTGTCGCCCTTGCTCTGCGGCAAACAGGCGATGTTCAGTCTGCACTTTCCCATATCCAGATAACACTGTGAGTAGTGTTTGAGTCTGAACAGAACCTGGCTCAAAAGTTATTGATTCACATACAGTTTTCAATGTTACCCCTTTATCGAGTAGCATTTTTATCGTGTTCAATGCTTGACTAAAGTCGCGACCAAATGCGGTCAGCCACCAGAGCACAATCGTATCCCCAGCTCTGACGGAATCGAGCAGTCGTAAGAATGCCTCTCTCTCGGTTGGAGGCATGCAACCACGAACCTTATCCTCAAAATGCTGAGCTTCGGGCGCAAAAGCTTTTAGAGTATTAAGGTGCTCTTGGTAAGCTCGATTTTTTGGCGAATAACGAGTGTAAAGATACGTGGTCATAAGGATTATGAGCCTTTTTTTGTTTGGTTCATATAGTGTAATGGCTCATAAATATACATGAGTTCATTAATGCTGACAACACTAAATGAGCCGTTTGGGAGTCAGAGGCACATAAAAAAGCCAACCGAATGGCTGGCTATAGCTATTTAAGCTTTTGTTGTCTGTCGCTCGATTAACTTCACTGGCACCATCATTTTTACTAGGCTTCCGTTTTTCGTATTAATTTGATCAACAATGATCTTCACGCATTCGCGAGCGAGGCGACGGAAATCCTGGCGGAACGTGGTTAATTGATAGCTTAACCATTCTGTCTGCGGAATATTATCAAAACCAATGACTTGTAAGTCCTGAGGAATCCTCAACCCGCATTCTATACGGGCGATATCCATGACCGCCATCGCAAGGTTATCGGTTGCACAGAACACCGCTTCAGGCCGATTTTTGTCTGCCAGTATGGCACGGACTTTATCAAGTGAGCTCGCGTAGTCATAACTGGCTTCAATGATGCGTGGCGTCTTGCCGGTTAGGTCTTCAAATTCAGAGCAGAAGCCGCTTTGGCGTTCGTCATTCGTAAAGGTTGGCACTTCTCCCGTCAAATAAACCGCGTTCTTCACGCCACTTTTATGCAGAAGTTGCGCGGCTTGTTGGCCTGCTTCGTAGTTGTCACTGATAACGTAGCTACTCCTAGTACCTTCAACAACTCGTGCGTATTGAACAATTGGGATATTAAACTCTTCACATTCTTCATAAAGGGACTTATTGAAGGTTGCGGAAGCGGCAATGACACCATCGACGCGATACTGGAAGATATTTGGGATTGAGTGACCCTCTTCTTCATCCACTTGCCATGGAATCAATACGGCAGAATAACCTTTTTTCTGTAACTCACTGGAAATTAATTGCAGTGTTTTCATATGGATAGGGTAATCCGCATCAGGAAACACCAAACCTATCAATTTCGATTCGTTTGTGGTCAGGCTACGTGCAAAGGCGTTAGGGCGGTAGTTAAGGGCTTTAGCCGCTTCAAAGACTTTTTGCTTGGTCTTTTCGGATACTGAGCTACCCGGAACAAACACGCGCGATACAGTAGATTGAGAGACGCCTGCCATCTTTGCCACATCTTTTGATGTGACTACGTGTTTAATTGATTTCATGAATAAAACTTAGTTGCCAGTAATTGAGGTCATAAGACTAGCATAAATAGGTACGTATTCATAAATGTTCTGACAGGGTATCCTAAGTAGAATAATGGCTTTGGAGTGTTAAAAAGCAAAATGTGGGTTAACCCATTTGGTTTGCTTTGAGCTATCACTAGATCTAGAGCGTAGATACTGTCCGTTTGTTGGACGTACAGTATCTACGTAAAGAACATTAATTTGCTTGTTTGACTGCAACTTTACGTTTTGGGGAGAGGAGTGAATACCCCGTGTATCCGATGCAAGCGGTAGCGACAAGAATAGAGCAGCCACGCATAAAGTTAATCAGCATAGGAGCGTTGTCGGTAAACGCGTTGATCCCCCAAAGCATCACGATCGAGAATACAAACATCACTAGTAAGCCATAACATGGAGCATCGATTTTACCGGGAACGACATACCAACCATCTTCCTTGATTGGTTTATTTAGACGAGCATATTCCGCTTGCTGGCCTTTCACTGTGTAAAGATGCATTTCATCTTGTTTACCCGTCAGGAGAAGGCTAGCAATGTAAGCGACAACGGCATTCACAAGGACGCCAATCACGCAATACCAAGGCCACGCAATATCGGTCGCAACGGCTACATACCAGATCACCAAGAAGCTAGCAGCAACGCCAATTAACAAGCCTTTTTCCGTAATGTGTTTTGAGTAGAAACCAAGGACGAACATACAGAAGCTCGCACCGACAAAGTAAGAGCCTGCCTTACTCAGCACTTCCAGTACCGAGCCTGTGCTGGTGGCAAACATGATCGCTGGAATGATGACCAAAATCGCCCACGCCACCGTGAAGAAACGCGATACCTTTAAGTAATGCTCTTCCGACTCGTTTTGCTTGTAGAAGCGTTTGTAAAAGTCAGCCACAGAAACGGTCGCCATTGAGTTAAATGCGGAATCGAGACTCGACATACTTGCCGCCAGAATCGCAGCGGCAATGATGCCCATCAAGCCTGGCATTCCATATTCACTCGCATAATGAAGAATGATGGTGTTGCCGTTTTCGAACTCTTTACCGTCGTAATAAGCGTTGAACAGGACGCCAAGCAAGATAAAGACAAAGTAAATAAAGAAGGCCACGTAGCCCATCATCAGCATTGCCTTTTTCGCATCGCCCATGTTTTTCGCGGCCATACATCGTTGTACCATCATCTGGTTACCGCCATACACGGTGGTGTGGAACATCGTCATTGCGATAACACCAGCCCATACCGTCGTTACTTGGCTTAGGTCAAAACTTGTCTGTAGGGCATCGGTCATTCCTTTCGCTTTGAGTTCTGCCATGACCTCCGTCATTGGAGCAGGCATGCCATTCCAAACGGCTTCAATGATGATGAATGCGCCAATAAATAAGATTACTGCTTGAATCACATCGGTCCAAATGACAGCCGCGATACCGCCCATTACGGTGTAGATAAGGGCAATTGCAGTGACGATCATGATGCAGTACATCACGTCGATACCAGTAATGAACTCTAAAATCATTGCTGTCGCATAGAGTACGGCTGCCGAGCTCAATGCTTGTTTGATAAGGAAGATAAACGACAAAGTCAGTCGTGAAGCCTTACCGAAGCGTCGTTCTTGATACTCGTAGATAGAGGTTAAACCGTTGTTGTAGAAAAACGGCATAAACACAGCCACGATGAAGAAGATCACCAGCGGATAATTGAGGTGAATCGCGATAACCGACAGGCCTTCTTTGTAAGACCAAGCTGGCCCGCCAAGGAACGACATGGCACTCACGTAAGTACAAACGACAGAAATACCGATCGCCCACCAAGGGATGCTCTTATCACCCAAAGCGAATTGGCTAGCTGAAGTTACTCGCTTACCAATCACCGCACCCAATACTAGCGTTAGGGCTATGTATCCACCAAGGATGCTCCAGTTAAGTGCGCCAAACTCATGCATAATTAGGTCCTTCTAACTGTTCTTTCATTTGTGCAAACACGTCATAGCCAAGTTGCAGCAGGATATGAACGATGTCGATCGCCACCCAGTTTTCCTTCAGTAAATCGCCTTCGCGTCGCCAAATGTCCATAACGCGAAGTTCGATGTGTTTTCCGGTTGGGGCAAGACCGAGCCAGCCACTGTGACCAGTGTGAGTACCATGCATATGTGGCCAACCACCTGTGGATACGTAGTCATTTTTGGCCAAAAAATTGACCTCAATATCGACACTTCGGTCAGGGAAGGCAAACACAAATGGCGCTTGATGGTGGTTACGGAAACCTTTGATACCGCGCGTAGTACCAATACCAGCAGGGCCGTACCACATGAAGTCATTGTGCCAGTAGTTTTCAAGATCCATCGAGAAAAGATCTTTGCCATCAAAACGACCCAAGCAAGACAGCATATCTTCAACCAGCTGGGCGCTCTTTTCACTTTCTTCCAAAGACACAACAGAATGTTGGATACCATTAGAAGTCGCAGGAGAAGGGACCAAGCCATCGTGACCTAAGCTTTTACGAAGAGGGTTGCAGCCTGCTTGATTCATCGCGTCGATGAAGTCTGGGATCATGTAAGATTCGGTGATTTGGTCGTTCTCCACACACACCATTTCGGTGTAACGCAAGTAGAGTGTTTTCCCTGTTGCTGGGATGCCAAACAGTGGTTGTTCAAATGTACCGATAAAATAGCCGGTAGAGTTGTACCAAGTGCGACCTTCGTATTCGCCGTGCATCACAATTATTGGTCGGCGCTCGGCGTCAGGCAAAGCATTAACAAGTGGTGAGAGGAAAGATTCGTGGGTTGCATCTGGGCCATTAAGATCGTTCACAGGGTGCGCCACGCACCATTTTACGTCAGGGTTCAAAGTTTGCAGAGCGGCCTGTTTTTGCTCGATGTCTGCGGCTTTGAAGTAGTTCTGGTAGAACTGTTCGATGATGTTGAGTGACATGTTGCTTCCTTACTGTCTGTGATTTTAATAAATAGTGTTTAGTCAGCCGTTAGCCTTGCTGAAGCAGGATTTGCTTCCAGATTGCGGTCTCGTCAAACAAAGTGAATTCGCGACGAAGACCCCAAGGGCCAAACTCAGCGTGGCTGATCCCCATGATGTAAACCTCTTTTCCTGAAGGTTTACCAAACATCCCATATCCCTCATGCTTACCGTGCAAAGACCATCGAATTGCAGCGCGTGGTGACATCATGTCGTCATCTCGGCCAATACGATGGTGAACGGTAAATTGAGCATTTGGGAAAGACGCACGAAGTGCCATCCAAAAATGATCGACTTCCGAGTGTGATAGGGCAGTTTGACCGCCAGTGTATTCGCCGATGCAAGCGCGGTCGTACTCTTTCGGTACTATAGAGAACTCGGCATTCATAAGGCTTCTGAGAATTGCTTCGTAGCGCTGACCATATTCGTTGTCGTTGCCTACGCCCAAATAAGGTCCAGGAATGTCGACTTCAGGTGTGAACGGAAATGGGCTTGATTCCACGCCACCTTCAAATTCGATTTGTTGGCGTGCAAACTCTTCTGACGTCATACCCAGTTGTTTCGCGATATCGGCTTGATCGCGAACCAACCATTCGTCATTGATTTGGTTATTGATAGCGTGGCAATCTGCGATAATACGGAAACGAAGTTTGCGGTTCGAGGCTTGCCCGTAGAAGCCGTTGCCACTGTGTGTTGCAGTAGAGATGATTCGATGAGAAGAAAGCATGCCTTGCTCTGGGGTGCCTGACCAAATGACGTCTTCGCCATATAGCGTGCGATCGGGAAACTCGGCCAGTGTCGCCATTGTTGCACTGATCACCCCTTCGTTTCCTTGAACGATAGAGAGTGGAGTACGCACAACAATGTCGGGAGAGTAGTAGTGTTCTAAGGTGTTTAAACCTCGGTCTTCCCAAATCTCTTTTGTGATACCAAGAATGTAGTCGGGAAAATCACGCCACTTTTCATCGAAGCCAACCATGGCCATAAATCACCTCCGTAATTGAATAATTATGTTTTGATTACGTATTCAAAATATATCATGTTGCCATTTTGTCAACGGATTGTTTTTCGATTGTTTAAATAGCGTGCTGATGATCAGATTTTTAACAATTGAGCGGAAAATAAACTAAAAAAGTACAGGAGAGATGGAAGCTATCTCTTATCGAGACGTGTTAATAAGAAAGGAGGTCAAAGTTTTTTGTATGAATTTCCTAATATCTTATTGTTTTTTAATCGCTTAATTTATTTTTATCTGTTTGAATGGAAACAAATGATTAAGCCAAAACTGATAATCATGCAGATCAAGGCACCCAAATAGACTTTATCGCTAATATTCAGCTATTTTGGTGTCAATTATCCTTATATCTTTCAAATTTTCCTTTTGCATACGAATGCTTAAAGGCTTTTTTATTAAATCGGAAGTAAATAACGAATAAGCCACTAGAAAGGTGTTTATCTAGTGGCTATAACAGTCATAAGCGCTCTATGAGTGCAACGATCAGGATAAAAGCGCAGGTAACGATAGCGAGATGGCAGGGATGAAGGTAATCAACATCAACGCCACTATCATTGCACCAATCCAACCCATGATGGCTTTAGAGAGCGACTCTATCGGTACTTTGCCTACCTGACTTGCCATAAACAGGTTGGCACCCAGAGGAGGCGTAACAAAGCCAATGGCCAAGTTCACGATCATCACGATACCAAAATGAACGGGATCCATGCCGAGTGCTGACGTAATGGGTAACAGAATTGGCGTGAGAATAACAATGGCCGCCAGCGTTTCCATAAAGGTACCGACGAGCAACAACAGAACATTGATGCAAAGCAGTATCAGAAGTTTGTTTTCGGTAATCGATAGAATGAACTGAGCAATCTCGGTCGGTAGACGTTCTAGGGTCAATATGCGGCCAAACGTCACGGACGCACCCACAATAACGAGCACTGCGCCAACTAACACTGACGACTCTAGAATGATTTTCACAACTTGCGCTGGTTTGAGCTCTTTATAAACAAACATGCCAAAGAACAAGCCATAGAGCACACCAATGGCGGCTGATTCGGTAGGCGTGAAGATTCCGGAATAGATGCCACCGAGAATGATAACGGGTAGTAGCATTGCCCAACTGGCTTCTTTTAACGCATCAAGACGCTCTGCCCAAGTCGCTCTGTGCTCGTTACCGGTGTAGCCCCGCATTTTTGAGACAATTAGACAGTAGCCGATCAATACCATACCGACGACCAAGCCAGGAATGATTCCCGCCATGAACATCTTAGTGACGGAGACTTCAGCAGTGATCGCGTAGACGATCATCACCACAGAGGGTGGAATAATGACGCCAATTCCGCCGGAAGAGGCTATCAAGGCACCGGCAAAGCTGCGGTCGTAGCCTTTCTTCACCATCGAGGGAATCATCGTCAGGCCGATAGCGGCAACAGTGGCAGACCCCGTACCAGAGATGGAAGCGAAGAACATGCACGCCACAATGGCGACGATGCCAAGCCCACCAGTAAAGTGGCCAAAGAAGACCTCCGCCACATGCAATAATCGTTTTGAGATCCCTCCTTGGCTCATAAGGTTACCTGCCAAGGTAAAAAGAACGACGGCGAGGAGAGGGAAAGAGTCGAGCCCTGTTACCATTCCTTGGACTAAAAACTCGATGTTAAGAAATGGCAGACTGAGTATCGCGACCATACTGGCTGCCGCCAGAGCAATACCGACCGGAACGCCAATGAGCAGAAGCAGACCAAAGCTGCCAAACAAAAGTGCAGACGTCATGCGTTAAACTCCAATAGTCGATTAGAAGTACGGTACTTTGCTTTGATATGGCGATAGCGTTGGCGAGAAAAGCGAACTCGTTCATTGCTGGTGGAGCACGCGTTCACACGTTGATAAATGCTGGTTACCAAGCGCACGCAGCTTAAGATTGCGCAAACTAAAACAGAGGCATACAAACACGCAATAGGAATTTCCATTGCGGGTGCAATCTGACCGAGTTGCAGGCTGCGGTTTATAACCTTAAATCCAAACCAGGCGACAGTTGCACTAAAGGCAAGGTAGATAAGATCAGAGACAATCAAACTGAATTGCGTCCAATTGCCCGGAAGTTTATCGATGAACACACGAATGCGGATGTGTCGATCATCTCGGATACAGTAGCTGATGCTCAGGTACATCGCCCATACGAATAAATAACGAGCCAGCTCTTCAGCCCACGCGATCGTTGCATCGAACAGGCGTAGGGCGATTTGCAAGCACAGTAAAGTTGTCATCGTTGAGATCGCGATAACGATAAGGGTTGGTTCTAGGTATTTGTCTAGTAAGCGAAACCACTTCATGTTCACCTCCAAAACGAGAAAGCACGACCTGTTGCCAGATCGTGCAAAAGAGTGGGAGTTATAGGCGTTCTATCTCGGCCATCACGTTGTCAAACAAGTCTTTACCCGTTTTACTGCGCAAGTCCTGGTACACGGCCGCATTCATTTTCTCTTTCATGATGCTGCGTACCTCGTCTGGGACGATGTTAACCGTCATGCCTTTTGCTTCGAGCTCTTTGATTACTTCTTGGTTTTGCTGCGCGGCGAGCTCACGCTGTTTTGCGATGGTTTCTTTGCTTACTTCACTGATCAGCGCTTGTTGTGCGGCCGGCAGTGAATCCCAAAACGATTTGTTCATGAACAACACGTAGTTGGTGTATATATGGTTAGTTAAAGAGAGGTACTTTTGTGCCTCGTAAAAACGTTCGGCATAAATAGAGTAGATAGCACTTTCTTGAGCGTTAATCAGGCCTTGTTGTAACGAGGTGAAAATTTCTCCCCAAGACAGAGGTGTTGGCGCAGTACCAATAGATTTCCACGCGCTTATTTGAGTGGGGTTAGATGCCGAGCGAATCTTTAGCCCTTTCAGGTCCTCAATACTATCAATTGGCTGTTTGTTGTTGGTCACGCTACGAAAGCCGACCTCCATAAAGCCAAGTCCATGAAAGCCTTTTGATTCCATAACATTCAACAATGGTTGTCCGATCTTCTCACTGTCGAGCGCTTTGTGTGCTTGCTCTTCGCTATCAAAAAGGTAGAACACGTCGAGCACGTTAAACTCTGGGACGTAGGGAGAGAGTAAAACTGACGCACCAAACGTCATTTGTAAGTTGCCTTGCTGTACGAGTTCAGTCGTCTCACGCACATCGCCTAGTTGTCTCGCCGGATAGATTTCAACTTCTATCTCACCGTTTGAGCGAGCTTCCACTTCTTGTTCGAAATAGAGCATTGCTTTGTGTACGGGAGAGGTTTCTTGACTGTCATGAGCAAGACGAATAACACTGGTTGCAAACGTATTCATACTGCTAAATGCAAGCCCCAGTGCGGTAAGTGAAGTAAGGATTACTTTCTTCATCGTTCTTCCTTGTTTCTGGTATGACCTGCCATTGGCATTCGTCGGCAAGTCACACAACTTTTTATGTTTTTATAAATTAGTTGAGCAATTCATATCCATTTTGCATACGAATCCAAAATAAAACATTAAAGTAACAAGTCAATAACAAGATTGATGAATTGATGAGGAATTAAATAACGATTGGTGAAAATTTAATCGTGATCACAGAAAATGCCTTACTCGAAAGCAAGGCATTTTGTTTATGAAGAATGAATAAAAATGGATTTATTAAATGGTGCTACTACGTTCGATCAAGGTGCCTTGCTCGAAAAGGTATTCGCCAGTTGCATCCAGGTTGCCGTTGATTCGATTCATCAAATCTTCAACCGCTCGTTTAACAATTTTGTCGACTGGTTGAGCAATGGTGGTCAAATCATAGCTCGGCCATGCAGACATCGGAATGTTATCTACACCCATCACAGAGAAGTCTTGGGGGATCTTTGCTCCGGCTTGTCGCAAGCCATCCATCACACCCATGGCGAGGATGTCGTTTGCACAAAAAATTGCATCGGGTTTGCTAGTGTGCGACAAGATCGCTTTCGCCGCTTCTAAGCCTGCTTCAAAGCTGTACTTGGCTTGGATAAAGGTTGGTGACGGGGAGCCGAGTTCTTGCAATTTTGAAGAGAAACCCAGCCAACGCTCTTCACTGGTCATGGAGCCAGCATCGCCACTGATGTAAGCACACTGTTTTGCGCCTTTCTGCGTTAAATACTCGGCTGCTTGTTGGCCCGCCAATCGGTTGTCAATACCAGAGCTATTGGCATTAATACCCTCGGCGTAGCGGTTGATCAAGCTTAAATGAACGCCAAACTTTTCGCATTGGGCAAACGCGCGTGAGGTTAAACGGCTGGTGGCGATAACGAGTCCGTCCACTTGGTATTCAATGGCGCGTGAAATGGCGAGATCGAGGTCGTCCTTGTCGATAGGGCAAAGCACAACTTGTCCGCCTCGCTTTTGAATTTCGACAGCCAAAGCACGAGATTGCATGTCGTACATTGGGTTTGATTCGCTATCTAACGCAATCGCCACTAAGCCTGAACGATTCGAAATCAGACCTCGGGCGATGGCATTCGGTGTGTATCCGAGCTTAGCTGCGGCATCCATCACCATTTTGCGTTTCTTCTCGCTAATACTCGCAGTCGGGCTGAATGCTCTAGATACCGTCGATTGAGAGACGCCGAGCATCTTCGCGACGTCGATCGAAGTTACTTTCGCTTTAATGGTGATACTCCTTATTTAAGGCCATTGAACCTTCTCATACGTGCTGAGTGTATGGGCTAGGGGATTTCTGTGTCTAGAGCATTACATTGATAAGGCGTAAATATCAGAGAAAACTCAAGAATTCATCACATTTCTCTCTTGTTTAAAGCCATCAATGATCATCTTGTGTTCAGACCCAACGCAAAAGAAGCTAACGCCGAGTTCACGCCATTGCCGAGCTTGTTGAGCCGTCGCGACAAACATGCCAACAGGTTTATTGGCTGCTCTGGCCGCTTCGATTACTCGCATACTTGCTTGCGCGACTTTCTCGTCATGAACGCTATCTGCCCCATAAGCGACAGTGAGATCGACTTGGCCAATAAAGAGTGCATCAATACCTTCAACATTGGCAATCGCTTCAACATTTTCGACCCCTTGAGGATCTTCAATTTGGGCAATGACAATCGTATTCGCACGGCTGTCTTTCAAGTGTTCAACCATAGGCTTGGTGGCGTATTTCGCTGCTCGACTGGAGCCAGCATACCCTCGGCCACCTTCTCCGTAATGGCAGATTTTCGCCAATTGCGTCGCTTGCTCAGCAGTACAAACATGGGGAATTTGTACACCCGCCGCGCCACAGTCAAGCGCGTTCAAAATGGTTGAAGAGGCGCTGTCTTGTACTCGTACCACGCACGTGAGGTCATTCGCTTTGGCCGCCATGATGCACAGATCGAGCGAGAAACGATCGAAAGGTGCGTGCTCGGCATCCAGTACCACAAAAGGCAACTCTGCCAGTGCCAATACTTCGATAATGTGAGGGTGAGGGGTTTTAACAAATGTACCTAATAGCGTTTCTTGATTCAGACGTTGCTTAAAATTGCTCATGATTATCTCCTTTGCAAAGGTATGCAAAAACTAACATGGTGAAATGTAAAAGATGAGTAAAAATGATGTGATCTAAAACTCATTTTTGATTAAAAAGTAAACGCAATCAAAGTCGAAATTACTTTCTATAGCCTGTTTAAATTAGTTAATACAAAGGGTTAAAGGTGGCTTTTGTTGTTTGTTGACTTAACTTGTCAAATGTTAATTAAGTGTTTAATCTGATTTTGCATTCGTATCCAAAAGCATAAAAATAACCGTTCGTCAGCCTCAATGTTCAAGGAGAAACCCAATGGCACGCATTTTAAAAAACGGAATCACTGAAGAAGCATCAGCATCAAACGACGCAAAAGTGCGTCAGATTGTCGAAAACATTCTTGCTGATATTGAATCGAAAGGTGATAGCGCTGTACGTGAGTTGTCTGAAAAGTTTGACAACTGGTCGCCGGAGCAATTCCGCCTGTCAGAAGAGCAAATCCAAGCCTGTGTGGATGCGCTTGATGAATCGACTCGACACGATATCGAGTTCGCTCAACAACAAGTTCGAAACTTTGCTCAAATTCAACGTGACTCAATGAAAGACGTCGAGGTAGAAACCATGCCTGGTGTGGTACTGGGGCATAAGAATATTCCAGTAAACAGTGTGGGTTGTTACATCCCAGGCGGTAAATACCCATTGGTTGCATCCGCTCACATGAGTGTACTGACGGCGAAAGTAGCGGGCGTAAAACGTGTTATTGCTTGTGCGCCTCCGTTTAACGGTCAGCCGAACGTCGCGATTGTCGCTGCGATGGCAATGGCGGGTGCGGATGAAATCTATTGCTTCGGTGGTGTTCAGGCGGTAGGTGCAATGGCTCTGGGGACGGAGACTATTGCACAGGTCGATATGATTGTAGGGCCGGGTAACGCATTTGTAGCAGAGGCAAAACGTCAGTTGTTTGGTCGCGTCGGTATCGATTTGTTTGCAGGCCCAACTGAAACCTTAGTCATTGCTGATGAGAAAGGCTGTGACCCTGAATTGGCAGCGGCGGACTTGCTTGGTCAGGCCGAGCACGGTTACAACTCCCCAGCTGTCTTGTTGACCAACAGCGAGACATTTGCAAAAGAAACTATCAAAGAGATTGAACGTCAGCTAACTATTCTTCCAACGGCGGAAGTTGCGGGTAAAGCGTGGGCAGATTACGGACAAGTGATCGTATGCGATAGCTACGAAGAAATGGTGGAAGTGGCAGACGATATCGCTTCTGAACACGTTCAAGTGATGACGGAAGATCCTAAATACTTCCTAGATAACATGACCAACTACGGTGCCTTATTCCTAGGTCGTGAAACCAACGTTTCTTACGGCGACAAATGTATTGGTACCAACCATACACTGCCAACGAAGAAAGCGGCACGATATACCGGTGGTCTTTGGGTAGGGAAGTTCATCAAGACTTGTACTTACCAGCGTGTGACGGAAGCGGCATCCTTAAAAGTCGGCGAGTACTGCTCTCGCTTGTGTGCACTCGAAGGTTTTGCTGGCCACAAAGAGCAAGCGGATATTCGTGTGCGCCGTTACAAAGGCAAAGTGGAAGAGGCGTAATATGTCGAAACTTGCCTTAGTCACAGGCGGCAGTGGCGGACTGGGTGCCGCCATTTGTCGCAAGCTAGCTGAATCGGGATATCGCGTAATTCTGACTTACAACAGTAATCAGAAAGCGGCCGAGGATGTGCTTTCCTCGCTGCCACGTAACGAGCATCTAGCATTCAAATTGAACGTGGCAGATTCTAGTGCGATTGAACAGCTTAAACATCAAGTCAGTGAAATAAGCGACAAGCTGGATTTGTTGGTCAACTGTGCGGGAATGACGAAATTCGTCGCGCACTCTGATTTGCAAAGTTTAGATGACCAGCTGTTTGACCAAATTTTCCAAGTGAACGTCCGTGCGCCTTTTGCCATGGTTCGAGCGTTTGAGCCTTGGCTTAAGCAAGCCAATGGTTGTGTGGTGAACATTACTTCTATCGCGGCACAGACTGCGATGGGGAGCAACATTGCTTACTGTGCAAGTAAATCTGCCGCGGAGAACATGACCCGTTCTTTAGCTCGCGCTCTGTCTCCCGAGGTTCGAGTTCTGGCTGTTGCTCCAGGGCTTGTCGACACTGAGTTTGTCAAAGGCTTGGATGACGCATGGCGTAATCAACAAGAACAATCCACACCGCTTAAGCGTTTAGCCAATGATGAAGAAGTCGCTCAAGCCGTGTACGCCGCGGCAGATCTTCTGACCTTCTCGACAGGCAATACCATCGCGGTTGATGGTGGGCGACCTTTAGGTTTGTAACTAACAATTCAAAGGCTAGGTCCAAACAAGGACAACAAGGATTTACAATGACTCTACAATCTAAAATGAATAATAACCTGGTCCGCTACATGGAACTGATTCCGGGTACGAGTGCGTTTATTGATGCGCGCACGCCAGGCAGTGATCTCAAAGATAACTTTTGTATTATCGGTGCAGGGGTGGCAGAGAGCAGTCGTCAGCATGTTCATATTCGCGATACGGCGGGCTTTAATATTGGTGCCGCAGGCCAACCGCCGGGCATCAAAAATTCGTTACATTCTCATCGCACCGCTGAGCTTTTCTTGGTGTTCAAAGGTCAGTTCCGTTTTTATTGGGGGAACGATGGAGAGCATGAGGCGGTGTTGTCTCACGGTGACGTCATCTCGATTCCAACCAATCTCTTCCGTGGATTTGAAGTGGTTGGCCGCGATTACGGCTTTATGTTCTCGGTACTTGGCGGCGACGATTCAGGTGGCGGCGTTATTTGGCATCCAAACGTTATTAAAGACAGTCAAGGTTATGGTTTATACCTCAAAGCCGATGGCACACTCGTGGACACCATTAATGGCGACCCGGTGCCACAAGAATCAGAATTGATGCCGCTGCTTACCGAAGAAGAGCTCGCGACCTTCGATACCTACACCGCAGAAGAGATGATGCCATTTGTCGCTCTGCAAAAAGATTATCGTGAAATCAAAGGCGATTTCAGCGGAAGCAACGTGAAACAATACGCCTTAACGGGTCACCCTTTGGCGAGCTATGACTTCCAAGTAAAGAGTGAAGATGAAGTGAGCATCATGGCTTATGAGCTTTCTGAAGGTGGCTCGATTCCTCAACACTGCCGAGAAGAAAAACAAGTACTTATCAACTTTGATGGCGATACTGAAGTGGTCCTCACGCATCAAGGCGAACAAGCGAGTGTTGTTTTAACGCGCGGTGATGTGCTGAATGTTCCAGAAGGTGCGTCTTATTCACTGACGAACTTGCGTGGTAATAGTTTTACGTATTGCATTCTTGGGTCTGATCAACCAAAGCCGCTTGCAGGAGAATAAAATGACGCAACCCACCTCGTTAGTTTGGCTACCCGGACTACTTTGTGATGGCACATTGTTTGAGGATATCAACCGAGCGTTGCCAAGTTGGGTTGAGCCTACATGCCCGACGCTGGCTTCATTGCCGTCAATGGAACAGCTGGCGCAGAAAGTATTGCAAGACGCACCGCAGGAGTTTGTCTTGGGTGGCTTATCAATGGGTGGGATTCTTGCCTTTGAGGTGTACCGTCAAGCGCCAAACAGAATCAAAGGCTTGATCCTCATGGATACCAATGCAGCAGATGAAAAGCCAGAGGTGACACAAAAGCGTGATGCACTGGTTAGCCGTGCGTTAAGTGGTGAGTTTGAACGCATTACGGCTGACACTCTGATGCCTGTGCTGATTCATCCAAGCCGTTTGCAAGACAAAGCGTTAACTGAGCGTATAGAAGGCATGGCGGTCAATGTAGGTTTGGAGGCATTTGAAGCACATGCTAAAGCGTTAGCAACTCGCCCGGATGCTCGACCTTTATTGGCGGACATTCAAGCTCCTACGTTGGTGATAACAGGTAAAGAAGATAAGCTTTGTCCGCTAGACAATCATCTGCTCATGGAGAGATGCATCCCAAACGTCACACTTCATGTTATCCCTGAGTGTGGGCATCTATCTACGCTTGAGCAGCCTTTAATTATTAGTGAAGTGATGGCTACTTGGCTTCAAGATAACTTTGCTTAGTGTTGATAAGAACTTCATCACTCACCACCTTAAGGTTACTTGGGTATAGGTGGTGAGCGATGAGTATTATCAGAAGTAGTAGCGAATACCTGCCGCGAATTGATCATCACGGTTTTCGAATTTGCTGCCATCGTACTGATCTTTACCTAGGTCGAACTGGTATTCAGTCCAAACTAGGAATTTGTTCTTCTGGAAGTGGTATTCAAGACCAGGGATCAGCAAGTTACGCTCGTAACCTTGTGTCTCGTCACCACTATCCTCCATGTAGTTGTAGTTCAACGTTGGGCGCAAGCCGTTGTCGAAGTGGTAGTAAGTGTAGATTTCGCCACCTAGGGTATCGAACATTACGTCCGTACCGCCTTGGCTCACTGCTTCCCAGTTTTCGCCAACGTGGAAAGTCGCACCTGCGTAGAAGCCACCGTTGCTGTAGTTTGCGCCCAATAGCATGATGCGCATGTTGTCGCCGTTTTCTACGCCAACCACGCTTGCGTCTAGATCCGCAACTTCATTTTGATGGTAAGCCGCACCCAGTGTTACGCCATCAACGGGTTTGTAAGTGATCGAAGCACCCATGCCGTTTTTCAGTGAGGCTGTCGCATTGCTTGCTAGAGCAACATCTTCACGCGTGGTCTGGTAAGTAAAGCCGTAGCTCACTTTTTCATTAATTGAATTACGGTACGTAATTGAGTTTTCCGCACGACCAGCACCGGATGCGATACCCCAGTCAGCTAGGTTGTAAACACCTGAGCCACGAGTACCGAATACACGACCTAAATCGGTGTACCATGCTACGTCGTAGAAGGTAGACCACTGCTTAGTACCCGCAGCAATCTTGCCGTATTTTTCGTGATCAACACCTGCGTATAGCAAGCGGTCGTAAATGTTGTCGCCGTTCGCGCCAGAGTTGTAGCCCCATTCCGCGTGACCGAAACCAGTCCAGCCGTTATCCAGACCCATTTGGCCTTTCAAACCGAAACGTGAGCTGCCGCTGTTCCATTCGCCGTTGTCATCACCGCCACGGTCTTGGTAGCGAAGATCGAAACGGCCATCGATGGTTAGGCTGTCGCCAGCGTCATTAACAAAAGTGTGTGCAGCAAAGGCTGAGCTAGAAGTAAGCGCTGCTAAAATCACTGCAGAAAGGGTCGACTTTTTCATCATCAATCTCGTTATTCAGGGCGCAGAAAGCCACCGTGCGTTCATGCCCGTTTTGAATAAGGGTTCTATCTTGAGGTTGTGCCCCATCCTTGAGGCACGAGTTGGGAGCATATCGCCTGAACCGAGAGGGGATTCAGGCAACATAAAGGCGGGTTGACAATCCGCCCCTAGGACATCTTATAGCGAAGGGTTTAGGATCTGTTGCGTACGCTCGAACACGTCTAGACCTTGCTGTTTTAGCCAGTAAGGAAGGTCGATCAGTACCCAGTTCTCAGATAGCTTGTCGCCGTCACGGTAGTAAACGTCAACCACTTGCATGTCTGCACGTACTTCACCACCTGTCATACCTAGGAAACCACCGATTGGCGTGTTAGATAGGTTTGGCCAGCCGAAGAAACAAGAGAAGTTACCTTCTGCGAAACGACATACGTGGCCGTTAAACTTCTTGTCTTTTAGGTTGTTACGGAACGGCAATTGGTGCTGCTGTTGGTAACGAGGAATTGTGTAAGACGCACCGATACCACATGGACCGTACCAGATCATGTCTTTAGACCAGCTCTTCTCAAGAACTTCTGGTGGGCAACCCATAGCGCCGCTGTCGTTCAGTGCAGATAGGTCATCAACCATCTTGTTCACTAGTGCTAGTGTTGCTACGCCTTCTTCTGGTGCTGCGTCTTCGAACAGTAGACCGTCGTGGTTACGAGGACCAGGGTATACGAAGTGCTTACCTGTTGATGGTGGTAGTGGGTAACAACCCGCTTGGTCCATCGCGCCTAGAAGGTCTAGGAATAGGCCAGTCTTAGTGATCTTGCCGTTTTCAACACAGTTAAATTCTGCGTAACGGATGTTCATGATTTTGCCAGTTGGGCGCATGCCTAGGTATTCAGCGTCGAATAGACCCATGAAGTGACCCATGCTCATTACCCAGATTTCACCTGATGTTACTTCGTTCTCACCACCGATGAAGATGTCTTGACGACGCTGCATGCGAGTCATTGATTTCATCAAAGGAGCCCAGAAAACGTCAGCCGCTGCTTGAGCGCCTTGTTGCTCACGGAATGGGTAAACACCACGCCATAGGTAATCTTCTGAAGTGTGTGCTTTTAGTACTTCTGCCACGTTCTCGTGAGTTGCGTTTTCCATTGCGCTGAAGTATTCACGTACAACGCGTTTCGCTTCTTGATATTTAGACATAATAAACTCTCTTATTTGCTGTCGAGTCGGCTTTGGGAACAGGACTCGAAATTAAGTTTTTTCATCCGGCCGGGGAGCCAGCCGGAGTTTTTGAAATTCAGTTACGCTTTTGCTGCTTCGGCTTTTTTGCTCTTATCGAACACGCCGCCTTTTAGTGTCTCTGGCAGTGATAGCCATAGAAGACCAGCAAGGATCCATACGATTGGTGAACCCCACATTGCGGTTTGTAGGTCGGTACGCTCTTGGATGAAGATAAGTACCATTGGTGCCCACATACCGAGGATACGACCACCGTGGAATAGCGCCGCGCCGTAGCTACGTAGGTGTGCTGGGAACAGCTCTGAGAAGTAACCACCCCATACCGCTGAAGAAGACAGGCCGAAGTTGTAAATCAGACCAAGTAGAGCCAGCATGTTTAGGCCGCCAATCACCATGTCGCCAGGTGCAACAAAGAAGATTGAAACCATGATGCCCGCTAGGATGAAGCCAAACGCGTTCACCTTACGACCGAATTTGTCAGCTACCCAACCCCAGAACCACGCACCAAACAGTGAACCAAACGCTGAGATAGAGAAGATGAGACCGATGGTTGCACCGTCGAACATACGTACATCACGTAGGTAAGTGGTTACGAAGCCACCAAAGAATTGGAAACCGTAGAAGTTAAGGCCAGCCAGTAATAGACACGTTAGAGTGATCTTACGGTAAGGCTTGCTTAGCATTTCGCCCCAAGAGCCTTTTTTCGCTGGTGCATCTGATTCTTCTGCTTTTGCTTGCTCTTCTTCACCGTAAGCGATCACTTTGCTGTCGCTAGGTAGTACAAAGATCATGACAACAGCCGCTGCCAATGGTGGGATACCACCTACAAGCATTAGGCTTTCCCATGGTGCATCAATGCTTGCAATAAATGCTGCATACGCACCCATTACCATCAGTGCTACAGAGAACATAGAAGACGCGAATGCCGTCAACTTACCACGTACCGTTGGCGTAAATAGGCCGATCATCAAGCTTACTGCCACGGTGAAGTAACCACCCAGTGATAAACCAATGATGAAACGCATTGCTGCCCATGTTGTGTAGTCGGTGAACATCATATTGATGATCGTAGCGCCACCGTTTAGGGCTGTGATGGTAATAAGAGTGGATTTCTTACCAAATTTTGTTGCGAACCAAGCACAGCTCAATGCACCGATAAGTGCACCAACCGACTGCCATGTATAGAACTGGGCAGTGTCTGACAGGCTAATACCATCATACGCTTCAACGATGTATGGGCGTACGTAGTCAATAATTACAAAGTTATAACAATAGAAAAAGTAACCAACCAGTATCGCTAGATAGGCAGCTACCCTTTGAATCATAGGAACTTCGCTCATGTGTCTTTTGGCATTCATGACCGATAAACCTCTATTTCACTTAGGATTTGTTGCTATTCAAACTTAACGAACACGATCTTATTTGGATCATCTTCGATTTCGTGTCGGTGTGAATCATAGTTTTTTTAAGGTCATTAGATCCGTGATCAATATCAATTTTAAAATGAATGCGTACCCAATTGGTGGTTTTTAGTGATGGGAGTCTCATTAAATCGGTCTTTTTGGCATTTTTGAATATATAACCGTCTATATTGGTGATTGTAGTCACAGTTATGGCGGGATTATCGTTTAGATATGCTTTTTTAAAGTAATATCCAAGCACAAATAATTAGCACCCAGAATTATGGAAACCCTGAAATGGTTACGTACTCAAGTTTTGTGGTGATTGCGTTATACGTGTTAATCACCATATTAATCAGCTATTTAGTGAATAAGCGCTACAGCAATGGTGGCGACTTTTCTACGGGTGGAAAGCAATTTGGCTGGTTTACGGCAGGTGTTTCGATACTTGCGACTTACATTAGTGCGATGACGTTTGTAGGGATGCCAGGTTGGGTTTATAGCTCTGGCATGGAAGCGATGAGTATTCACCTTAACTATCCCATCGTTATTTTTTTCACCGTCATTTTCTTTGTGCCTGTCTTCTATAAGCTGGGTCTGACTTCGATTTATGAATATCTTGAGCACCGCTTTGGGGTGTACGCAAGAACCATCAACTCGATTGTGTTCATTGTGGTTCAATGTATCTCTGCGGGTGTGATTTTGTATGCCGTGGCGCTGATCTTAGTGCAAGTTCTGCCTATCAGTATTTCTGAAGCCATTGTCTACATTAGTATTTTCACCGCTTGCTATACCTATGCGGGCGGAATTTCCACGGTTATCTGGACCGATATGTTGCAATCTGCAGTATTGGTAGCAGGCAGCATCGCTATCTTTGCTATTCTAATGACAGAGATTAATGCGGCAGATTACCTTTCTCGTGATCACCTGAATATCATCAATTTAGACTTTGATTTAGGCGTAGATACCACACTCTGGGCTGGCGTGGTTGCGGTGAGCTTTTTGCATTTGAGTGTGTACGGCACCAACCAATTGATCATCCAACGCACGTTAGCGACGAAATGTGAAAAGACGGCGCAGAAGTCGATGCTGTTGTGTGGTTACGGTGCGTTTTTCGTGTACTTGTTCTTCGCGGTACTCGGTGTTCTTTTGAGTGTTTTCTATCAAGAGCAATCGTTTGAAAACAGCAACGAAGTGATTTTGGATTTCGTCTTCAACCACACTAACCCAATAGTCGTTGGTTTGATCATTTCCGCATTGGCGGCGGCCGCAATGTCGACCTTGGACTCGACCTACAACTCAATGGCGACTGTCGCGACGTTCGATATCTACAAGCGTTTCGTTCGCAAAAGTGCCGATGATGAGCACTACGAAAAAGTCGCAAGAAAGATGAGTTTGCTCGCTGCGGGTATGGTGGTAGTGCCAGCTCTTCTGGCTGTATCGAATGAATCGGTACTCAAAACCATCGCTAGTCTGACTTCTATCTTTGTTGGTATCCGTTTGGGTTCATTCGTGCTTGGTTTATTCTGGGCGAAAGCCAATGAGAAAGGCGTGATCGTTGGCAGTATCATGAGTGTGATTGCGGTGTTTACTGCAATGTATCTCGACGTGGCTTGGCCGTGGTTCGCGCCAATTGGTACGTTCGTCTTCCTTTTGTTTGGTGTGTTAGTGAGCCGTCGTTGGGGCGCTGTGACTGCCGAGCAACAAATTTTTATCAATAATCAAAAACATCTTGTTGCAAAGCCAACCGCAAGCCATTACGGGCTGTTGGTGTTCGCTGTGGCGACCATCGCTGCTTGTATGATTCTCCCTGATTGGCTTTATGCTGCATTGTCGTAATAGGTAAGTTTATGCTGTCCATCTTTGATATTTACAAGATTGGTGTGGGCCCTTCTAGCTCTCACACCAATGGTCCAATGATCGCGGGTTACCACTTCACTCGTTTGATTGAATCTAACTTGGCAAAAGTGGTTCGTATTCAAGTTGATTTATACGGTTCACTTTCGTTAACGGGGATTGGTCACCATACAGACCGTGCGACCATTTTGGGTCTGTTGGGTAACAAACCAGATACCATCAAAATCGCTTCTGCGAACAAAGCGATGCGCAAGGCGATTGAAGAGGGCATGATGTCTGTCGATGGCCGTCATGAAATCGAATTCAACTACAAAACGGACATGTTGTTCCATGAAGAGAACCTTCCTCTGCATGAGAATGGCATGACGATTACTGCGTTAGATGCGCATGGCAATCAGGTTGGGTTTGAAACTTACTACTCTATCGGTGGTGGGTTCATCGCAACGGCGGATGAACTGCAAAATGGCAGCGCGACTTCACCCGTAGAAGTTGAGTTTCCATTCTCCAGTGCGGACGAAATGTTGGCACAGGCAGAGAAGAACGGCATGAGCCTTGGCGGCATGATTCTGAAAAACGAACAAGCGTTTCAGGATATGGAAGCCATCAATCAACGTGCAGAACAGATCTGGCGTGTGATGACGCGTTGCATGGAGCGTGGTTTCGAGACAGAAGGTATCTTGGATGGCGGCTTGAACGTGACCCGCCGTGCGCCTAACTTGCTGAAGAAGCTTGAAGCAAATGAAGCAATCGAAAACGATCCGATGGAAATCATGGATTGGATTAACCTGTTTGCTTTTGCTGTGAGTGAAGAAAACGCTGCTGGTGGACAAGTCGTAACGTCGCCAACTAATGGTGCGGCGGGTGTGATTCCTGCGGTATTGATGTACTATCATCGCTTCATCAAAGAGCTTGATACTAAACAGCTTAAAGACTTCCTTGCTGTGTCCGGTGCGATTGGCATTTTGTACAAAACCAATGCGTCTATTTCGGGTGCCGAAGTGGGTTGTCAGGGTGAAGTCGGTGTATCTTCCTCTATGGCGGCAGCTGGCTTGACCGCGCTACGTGGTGGCAGCAATGAGCAAATTTGTATTGCGGCTGAGATTGCCATGGAGCACTCACTAGGCATGACTTGTGACCCAATTGGTGGCTTAGTGCAAGTACCGTGTATTGAGCGTAATGCGATGGGGGCAATGAAAGCGATCAATGCTTCTCGCATGGCATTAAAGCGTAATAGTAAATGTTTGATCTCGTTGGATAAGGTGATTGAAACCATGTACCAAACGGGCAAAGACATGAACAAGAAATACCGCGAAACGTCACTGGGTGGGTTAGCTTTGATTCACCTAGCGCCACCTTGCGAATAATGAGTTAGGCACATCTAACCAACAAAAAAGCCGAAGCACTGAGATGCATCGGCTTTTCTTTTTTGGAACGTTTATAACTTAGCTATGCGTTTGCTCACCTTTTGGTGTGCTTTGGTTTGGTTGATAGTGCAAAATCACCATCGAGGTGGGTGACAGCAAGACTTCGCCTTCAGCATGTCCTGGGTTGAGGTTACGTACGTTTGTATCACAGATCGTCACCCATTCTTGCTTTCGCTCATTAGGGAGCTTAAAGCGCGCTGTGGCGTTAGTTTGGTTGATGAGGTAGACCAGTTCTTGCCCTTCTTTACCGATACCAAGGTGAAGTGCGACAGAGCTTAAACGGTTCCAATCATCGTGCTCCATTAAGCGACCGTCTGTACGGCGCCAGAAAATACGGTTGTTATTGCGATTCTCGCCACTGAAAGCTCGGATAAATGGCGCCATGTATTGATTTCGGTTGGCGACCATTTGTGACATCCATGCTTTGAAATGTTGCTTACGTTCTGTCTCTTCCCAGTTCAGCCAACTGGTTTCGTTGTCTTGGCAATAGGCATTATTGTTACCGCCTTGGGTGTGAGACAGAACATCAGCAGTGAGAATGTGTGGGATACCGAAGGCAAACAGCAAGCTAGCAATAAGGTTGCGTTTTTGCTTCTCACGCGTGGCGATGATCATCAGATTTTCGGTCTCGCCTTCGACACCGTAGTTTTCTGAACGATTGTCACCGTGACCGTCGCGATTTTCTTCGCCATTAGCTTCATTGTGTTTGTGCTTGTAAGACACTAAATCTTGCAGTGTGAAGCCATCGTGATACGTGATGTAATTTACGGTGAGTTTGTATGGCCAGTTCGCTGCACTGTAAATGTCACGAGAGCCCATTAATCGAGTGGCAAACTCTTTTAAATAGCCTTGATCACCGCGCCAAAAACTGCGGGAAATATCACGCAGTTTGTCATTACATTCGTTCCAACCAAATGGAAAGTTACCCACTTGGTAGCCATTTGGACCAATATCCCAAGGTTCGGCAATCAATTTGGTTTCACGCAAAATTGGGTCTTGCGCAACGGCTTTAAAGAAAGCTGCTTCTGGGTTGTAATCATCGCCCTGTCGACCTAACGTTGCAGCCAAGTCAAAACGGAAGCCATCGACTTTAAATTCGCTAACCCAGTAGCGCAATGTATCCATCACAAGGTTTAAGGCGGGCTGGTAGGTGAGATCCACTGTATTTCCGCAGCCAGTGTAATTGGCGAAGTGGTTGCCATGTTTGATGTAAAAACAGGAATCGAGGGCCTTCAGGTTGAAAATTGTAGGCCCTTCACCACCTTCAGCAGTGTGGTTGTAAACCACGTCGAGAATCACTTCGATACCGTTTTTATGCAATTCGCGAATTGTTGTTTTTAATTCCGTAACGGCGTCTTGTTCTGCGTAGCGCGGATCGGGCACCATAAATAGATAAGGGTTGTATCCCCAATAATTGACCTTTTCCATCTCTAGTAGGTGAGGCTCATGCATGCATGCTGCGACAGGTAGCAATTGCAGCGTGTTGATGTTTTGCTGTTTGTAAAAGGCCAGCATTTCAGGTGATGCAAGACCTAAATAGCGCCCCTTCAGCTTGTCCTCAACCTCTGGGTGGCGTTGGGTAAGCCCTTTGACGTGCGTCTCAAACAACACCATCTCTTCTCTGGGTATACGCGGGTGATCCGTGTTTTGCCAGTCAAAATCATCTTCGATAACGACGCACTTCGGCATATCGAAACTTTTGGCTGGAGAGTAGGGAGGGTGATAGTGGAGGGCTTTATCTATTGATTTTGCGTACGGATCAGAAATTAACAGTGGCTCGTCCTTGTGGGAGACAAGGTAACCGTATTTTTGCCCCGGCTTAATATCTGGAATAAAAGTATGACGTATGCCAGCGTATTCATTCGGTAAACCGTGAAGCTCGTAGCTGCCATCGTCTGCAAACAATGCCAGTTGAATGTCTTTTACGCCTGGAGCATGAATAGAGAAGTTACAGCCTTCTTTATTCAATGTTGCGCCCAGGGGGTAGGGGCGAGAGAGAAGTCGTGTCATCGGAGATACTTTATTTAATATTTATTGCTACCTTTAGGAAACTATAAGTTAAAAACTTTGTCTTACTAAGGTCAACCACCCTAAATATAAAAATATTCGTGTAATTTAATTACTTTATGTGACGGCTTAGAGTCAAAAATATGAAATGGCTATCACTTTGTAGCGGCTCAAAACCGAACAAACTTACTAATTCCTCCCTAGATTGGTGATCTGACTCGAAAAAACACCATTCGGTAAATTTTCTACTCCCTTCTCATCCCCCTTAAATTAGTTTAGGGCGGAGGAAGTCATCCTTGTACGCCTCGGGTAATCTCACAACTGTTGAAACAAACGGGGATTCGTTCCCATCTTACCTCTCTTTCTTTAGGTGTGTTTTTACTGCCTATATTCACCTAAAAGAGTGAGCAGGGAAGACAGAATTATAAATACCCTTAATGGAGTTAAGAATGAAAAAAGTAAGTGCAATTGCTGCTGCTGTAGCTGCAACTTTAGCTGCTGGTTCTGCATTCGCAGTGGATTTCCACGGTTACATGCGTGCTGGCGTTGGCGTGAACGCTGACGGTGGTCAACAATTAACATTCGAAAAGAACAAGATCGGTCGTCTAGGTAATGAAAGCGATATCTACGGCGAGATTCAACTAGGTAAAGAAGTTTACAACAACAACGGCAAAACGTTCTACGTAGACTCTATGGTTGCAATGACTTCTAATGGTTCAAACGACTGGGAAAGCACTTCTGCTAACTGTGGTTTGGATAACGGCGAAGTGAAATGTGTTGACGATGCACAATTCGCACTACGTCAATTCAACGTTCAAGCTAAAGGCCTACTAAACTTTGCTCCAGAAGCAACACTTTGGGCTGGTAAGCGCTACTACCAACGTCACGACATTCATATCTCTGACTTCTACTACTGGAATATCTCTGGCGCGGGCGCTGGTGTTGAAGGTATCGAAGCTGGTCCAGGTAAAGTTTCTTTCGCTTGGGTTCGTAATGACCGTGGCGATATCGCAGACCCAGGCAACGATGGTGGCGCAACAAACGTAAACACTCTAGACGTACGTTACGCAGGTCTTCCTCTATGGGACAACGGCTCTCTAGAAATGGGCTTGAACTACGCAATTCTTAACGAAACTGACGCTGCGCCAAACGGCACTAAAGATGCGAAAAACGGCGTAATGTTCACAGCAGAATTGACTCAAGGTCTAGACGCTGGTTTCAACAAAACAGTGCTTCAGTACGGTACTGAAGGTTACTCAAAAACAATGGCATTCTACGGCGACGGTAGCTGGTACGGCGCAGAAGCTGACAACGGTGCATCTGGTTACCGCCTAATCAACTGGGGTGTAATCGGCATGGGCGACAGCTGGGAAATGGGTCACCAGTTAGTGTACGGTGTTGGTGAAGACATGTGGGCTGGCCAAGACAAGTGGGAAACAATGTCTGTTGTTGTTCGTCCAATGTACAAATGGGATGACAACCACAAAACTATCTTCGAAGCTGGTTACGCTATCGACGATAACGACGGCGAAGAAAACAAATACGGTAAGCTAACTGTTGCACAAGCATGGTCTGCTGGCTCTAGCTTCTGGGCTCGTCCTGAAATCCGTGTTTACGCTTCTTACCTAACGGCTGACAAAGAAGACAACTCAAACACATTTGACAACGGTCGTTCAGACGATACGTTCCAATTCGGTGTACAAGCTGAAGCTTGGTGGTAATCATCTAGCCACTAAGTCCTAAATTGTCCTAGAATGATACAGCCAGAACTTATCTGGCTGTATTTATTTAAAAAACAATAAAGAGTCGAGGTAGACAGTAATGAAAAAATGGCTTGCTCCCGTACTGCTGGGCATGTTGGCTACTGGTTGTGCGTCTGTAGAACAAGTAGAGATGAGTCCAAAAGGTCAGCAACAAGTGATCACGCAATCGGGTGATATTCAATGGGTACAGCTTAACGTGCCTGTGGTTACTGAATTCGCTTTGACTGATAAAAGCCAAATGTTGTTGGATGGTAACAGTGCTGGCGCTATTGCAGCGTTTGCTCTTCCAGGTAACCGTGGCAGTCTCGATATCAAATTAGAGACATTCGTAAGTAAAGAACTTCAATTTTATGCTCCTAATGTCGCAGTGATGAACTCGGCAGGAGAAACCATTTACCAAGCAGATTTTTCAAAGTTTAAGTACGAACCAGCAAAACTGTTGGACAATGATAAATTCGTACTTGATCTCAATGTGATTCCAGACATGACAGGTAACGATCTGCATGTGTTGGTTTACACGACTTCCGCCAATCTAAAAGGAAGTACACAAGTTTTACACCCAGCAAAAGCCTTCGCTATGGCGCGTCACACTCAGCCGCCAGATATTGCAGACCCTCTAGCGAAACATAGCCCACTAGGTCAGTTCCGCTTTTCGGTATCCGCGAATGATATTGTGAATACTAAGATTGTTGCGAAAAACGACAACATTCCCCAAGGTACGGACCTTACTAGCTACTACTACAGCTCAATTGAAGCGGCAGTCGCAGCGAATGATATTCCGAAAGCGCTCACTTTGCTTGATGAAGCAAAAGAGCTAGGTATTGAAGGTGCACAACAAGTGTTTGTGAAAGCCGTAAATAGAAAATAATCAGATAAAAAAAGGTCAGCGAAATGCTGACCTTTTTCATAGAAAATAAACTAATAAAAATACCCCTACATAGAGTTACCTTATTCACATAATTATTTTTATTACTTTGTTTTTTATATAGGTTGGATCAATAATTAATGGCAGTTCCTAATTTATTTTTTGTACTTAGGAAATAAACAAACTTCTCGAAGTGATTTAAATTCGCAATCTGACGATATTTATTTGGCGTTTGATATTTCCATTTTAATAACGATTAATATTTCTTTTAACCGTTGAGTTTATTTTGCTTTGGATATACTAAAAAGGAATTACGTGAAATGAACATGATGAAGACCTCTCTTGCTGCTGCCCTACTTGTTGCCTTAGTAGGTTGTCAATCGACGGCAGAACCAGAAGCGGCCGCAGAGCCTGTTGTTAATATGTCTCAAGACGAAGTGGTTGCTTTCATGAAAGCGTGTGACAACCCAGATAGCACAGCGAAAGGACCTATTTCTAAACCACTATTTGTGGTGGGTACTTTTGCGGATTCCGATTGGAAACACGTGCCTCAGCGTCAATACACCTACAAAGGGAATAATTTCTACCAAGCCGTGGTTCAAGAAAAAGTAGGCTCCTACAAAATGCAGTATGCGACCGAGTTGTGGTTCCCACAATTTACCGCAAAAGGTAATAGAATGAACGTTGGTGAATTAACACCATTAACATTTGGTGGTTACGGTACGGATACTTCGGTTGATATTAAAGAAGATGGTAAATATGTATGGAGTCTTCAGTTTGAAGGAAAAGGTAAACCCGTTCATGTCATGGTAAATAAGTGCCAATAATATTCCATTCAATTATTTACAATCTATTTTTATTTATTAACCCCTGCATGAAACAAATGTCGGGGTTAATTTTATTACTCAAATGTCATTAGTTTATTTGAGTAAGTTAGGGAGAATAAAATGCGTAATATCCTACGTAACCATCGCCTGTCTCGATCGTTGCTTGCGTTAAGTGTGATTGGTGCTTTATCTGCGTGTAATTCTTCTGGTGGTGGCGACACTAATAGCAGCACTCCGCTACCGGATACCAGTTATGCTTGCCAAGCCAATGTCATGGCGCAAAGTAACCAACTTCGTACTTATCAAATCATGGTAGAGAGTTTTGTGGATGGTGATGCGAGCATTGGTCACGGTACAGGTTATGGCACCAGCCATCATAACGGCGATTTGCAAGGAGTGATTGATTCACTCGATTACATCCAAGATTTAGGGATGAACGCGATTTGGTTGACGCCAGTTTTTGAATCGGAAGCGATAGCGGGCCAAGAACACTGGGCCGATCGTCTGGATGCCACGGGCTACTTTGCAACGGATTACTTCACCATTGATCCACGTTTTGGTGATTTAGAAACGGCGAGAACCTTGGTCGAGGAAGCACACAAACGCGGCTTATACGTGTTTTTTGATGGTGTATTTGGTCATCACAAAGATGGTTTGATCAAACCATCTCCCTCCGGTTTGTTGCCATCGGGATCGAGCAATCCCGTTGATTACCCGGCCAGTCTCGATTTCTACAAAGAAGTGGCAACGTATTGGATCAAAGAACTGAAGATTGACGGCTGGCGTTTAGATCAAGCCTATCAAGTTCCGACAGACGCTTGGACACAACTTCGTAAAGCCGTCGATGAAGCCTCACAAAGTGTGACGTACACCAATAGCAAAGGCGAACAAGTGAATCCGTTGGGCTATATGGTGGCAGAGATTTGGAAGGGGGAGTCTGAGATCGCGAATGAGGCGTATGGATCGAACAGCGATCCAGCATTGTGCTCTGCGTTTGACTTCCCTATGCGATATCGCATCGTTGAAACTTTGGCCGTGAATGAGAGCGGCGTGGGTGGTCGCGGTGCGGATTGGTTAGACAACGGCTACAGCACACACAACCAATATCCAACACATGCGCAGCCGAATTTGATGATCGGCAACCATGATTTAGTGCGCTTTGGTGACTTGTTACAGCGCGGAAACTTGGCGGATATGAATGATGCAGAATATTGGTTACGCCATAAAGCCGCGTTTGCTTTCCAAGCGGCGTACACCGGGCCAATCACGTTGTACTACGGTGATGAAATCGGGGATCAAGTGGATGGTTTTGCCGCAAAAGAAGACAACAGCACCTGCGCCATTCAAGGTTTGTGCGATGATCACGTTGCGCGCAGTAGTGCGAAAATTGAAGGCGTGACGGCGACGCTTGATGCAAACCAAGCCGATCTCAAATCTTATGTGACATCGCTGATGACAATGCGCGATGCGCATCCTGCACTTTATCAAGGGTCACGCACGAATTTAGTTGCGAGTAACGGCAGTTATGTGGACTTGAAACAATCTGGTTCGGACAAAGTCTTGTTTGCGCTAAATACCTTAGAGAGCGCTAGAAGCGTCACTCTTACTCAGGAGAGTGTTGGTACTGGTGAGTTGGTGGATTTGCTCACGAATGAAAAAATTACTCCGAGCAATGGTCAATATCAGATTCTGATGTCGCCACTACAAGGACGATTCTTTGCGGTAAAACCTTAAGGAATTATTCAGAATTGATGCTCACCAGTTGAGCTGACCACAAGCTTTCTTATAAACAAGCCAAGTGTTGTTGCTGACCCCCATAGGCGCACACTTGGCTTTTTTCTGTCTGTTTTACTTTTCCCTTAATGGTTTTGCGACGATGTAGCCAACAAGTTGCTTCGCTTTTTGTATTGGCGTTTGTTTTCAGCAGATGGATATTTGTGAGATAAGCTGCACATTAAAAAGTAAATTAACACTTGTGCAACGTAAAAATGTGACTGAAGGATTACTTATGCCCCACTAATATGTTTATCGTGTTTGGGATTTATATAACTAATGGAAAAGTATAATGAAATCCATAACGAACTCCCTCTGTCTCCTTGCTGCTGTTAGCTCGCCGTTTGCATATAGCCAAATTATCAACGGTGACTTTGAACAGTGGAATGGCAATGTACCTACGCAGTGGTCAGAGATTGACGCTGGCATTGCAGTGTCGCCAAGCAGCGAGCAAATCAAATCGGGTGGTCTGGCTGCCCAGGTCGTCGTGAATACAGGTACCCAAAGCAACACCGACTTTTTGCAAACCATTAATGTGGAGCAAGGGAAAACCTATCCGTTTTCTGTCTCGGTTTATCATACCGAAGGAAATGTAAAAGCACGTCTGGTGGTTGATGGTTATCACAATTACTCGAACCCACAACAGATAAACCAGTGGCAAGAGCTCGCGCACAACTACACAGCGAGCTCGAACAAGACCATCAACGTCGGTTTGCGTTTTTACGATGAAGCCAGTTTTGATGGCTCAGAAGTTGTCTACGTCGATAATTTTCAACCGACTGAGACGAGTACACAACCTCCTGTAGAAAATTGTAGTGATCATGAGGTGGTTCTTACACTCACGACGGACAACTATGGCTCAGAAACTAGCTGGGAGTTGAAAAATAGCCAAGCGCAAGTGCTTTTCTCTGGTCAGGGGTATGAGTCGTCAACCTCTGTAGATAAGACCATGTGTTTGGCCGATGGTAACTACCAATTTACGATTCAAGACAGCTATGGCGACGGCATTTGCTGTGGCAATGGTTCGGGGTCTTACGCGTTGAAGGTGGGAGATAAGACTCTTGCTTCTGGCGCTGAATTCTCGAAAAGTGAAACCACCGATTTTAACTTAGGTGACACAACGACGACCCCACCAGTGGTTGATGGTTACTATCAAGCGGCATCTGGTAAGACGGGATACGCTCTAAAAACAGCGTTGTTTAACATTATCAATAATCACTCCAGCCGAGGCTATTCTGCGGTCTGGACCTTGGTAAAAGATGCCGATATTGATCGTTATTATGAAAATGATGGCTCTATTCTCGATATGTACTCTGAAAAGCCATCTGCTAGCGATACGGTAAGCTTTACCAAAGTCACAGACCAATGTGGCCAATACAAAACGGAAGGGGATTGCTACAACCGTGAGCACTCTTTTCCGAAAAGCTGGTTTGGCGGTAAGGTTGAGCCGATGAACTCAGACGGTCATCACTTGTTTGCAACTGATGGTTATGTAAACGCGAAGCGCAGTAATTGGCCATTTGGTGAAGTGGGCACCGCGACCTACGTGTCTAGTAATGGCTCTAAACTTGGCCAAGCAAGCACTAGTCTGGGCTACTCCGGTACGGTGTTTGAGCCGATTGATGAGTTTAAAGGCGATTTTGCTCGTGCCTATTTCTACATGGCAACCCGCTATGAAAATATTGTAGGTAACTGGGAAGGCAATTCAAGCAATGCGGATGCTGTCCTTGATGGTTCAAGTTCAACGGTTTTTGAACCTTGGATGTTAAACATGCTGAAACGTTGGCACAAAAATGATCCCGTTAGTGAAAAAGAACGAAACCGCAATCAACAAGTGTTTGATTTTCAGGGCAATCGTAATCCATTCATTGATCATCCTGAGTTTGTTGAACAGATTTGGGGAAACTAACACCTTTTTGATTTTGGTATCCACCATTTAGTGACGCCAACAAAACAAAGGGGAAGCGTGATGCTTCCCCTTTTTCATTACGGATGTTTTTAAATGAAACTAGTTTTTCGTTACCGTCACGATTGGCGCCGACTTGTCAGCCGCGTTGAAGTGGAAGTTGTAATTTCCTGCTTCTGCAATCGCAATTTTCAGGTTTGCACTACCGCCACCGACTTCCATCGTTAGCGCTTTACCAAGCTCAACACTGCCTTCGCCACCGAAGTTGGTGTCTGCTGCCCAGTCTGCGCTCGCAACTTTCATCTCGTAGTTGCCCGCCGCTAGGTCAATGTCTAGCGAATAAACGTCATTTGCAACATAGCTGAACTTCGCTGTTGAGTCTTGTGCTGGAGCATCCCATGTAGTGATAGTGCCACGTAAGTAAAGTGCTGTTTCACCGAATGTTGGTGCATCTGCTGACTTGGTCACTGACACGACCGGTTTTTCTACGCTTTCATCTTGAACATGCAGCGCGTTCAGAGTGAAGTTGTACTTACCTGTTTCAGCAACAGACAGCTTACAGTTACCTTCTGAACCTAAGTCTAGTGAACCAGAAGCTATATTCGCAGCATCACAACCGATGTTTGGATTTGCCCAACCAGAGTCCGCGAATTTGAACTCGTGCTCACCTGCTTCAAGAACGCCAGTTACAGAGTACATGCCGTTGCCAATAAAGGTCATCGCCCAATCACTGCTATCAGACCACTCGTTCATCGTGCCTTTCACGTAAACAACGGTTTCGCCGTAAGGAGGAATGCTCGATACGTCTTTGTTATCCGTGTTTACTGGCAGGCCAGCACCTTGTGCGCCGTCTTGTGGCTGCACGAATACCGCTGTTGTCAGTGCTGGTACTGTGAACGTTTCATTGGTGAAGCTTGCACCTTTCACGATGTCATCCGCAGAGTTTTGTTGAACTTCATGTAACTCGAAACCAGTTGCGCCAGCAACTTTGAAAGACTTCTCAGTTGATGTTGAGTTCACAACGGCCACAACAGCATCGTAGTTCGAATCTAAATCGGCACCTGCTGATGTACCATCGTCGATAGACATCACAATCAAGCCTTCCACTTGGTCTTTCCCTACGTTGCGGAAGTCCACACGGTTCATCACTTCTTGCGCGGTATCTAGGCGGAACAGTTCGCTTGTGCTACGGATTTTTAGTAGCTCTAGGAATTGTTGCTTAGTCAGCTCGATGTCGGTTGAATCTGGTTTCGCCGTGCTGTCACCAACGATGGTTTTGATCAGCTCCCAGTTTGCACCGTCTTTGTCTTCACGTGGTAGACCAACGTTCCAGTTATTGTCGCTTCCGTCGAAGAATACACGGTTGAACCAGTCACCAGAATCGTACGAGTCGCGCTGCATGGATTTAGAGCGCAATAGCTCAGAACCCATGTGGATGAATGGAATGCCTTGACCAAGCATCACCGTTGATAGGGACACAGACTGCATACGTGCACGCTCGGCAGATGAAGTGCCTGTCGCAATCTTGTAGGCGTTGTTATCCCACAATGTTTGGTTGTCGTGCTTAGACACGTAAGAGATGTTCTCTGATGGCACTTTTGTGTAGCCTGCAGGCGCACCATTGTAATCAACGTTCTTACCCAGTTTGGTTTCGCCTTTGTAATCAAGAAGGATGTAATCAGCCAAGTTACCAGCCATACCTAGACGAACCAGATCTTGGTTGTGTAAACGACCATTCACCGACTCTGCGTCAGTTTTGGTTTCTTCGTTAGGATAAGCGGCGTTACCAAAGCCTTGGTTAAAGCGAAGTGGGTGCTTACCTTCAGAATCTACACCGCCATCAAACGGGCTTCCGCCACGAACTGCGTCACGCAGACGATCAGAGAAAGTACCGATTTCTGTTCCCGCCATGTTGACTTGTGTCGCCTGATCGAAGCGAGCGTTTTGCGCGACTTCACCAAAGTCCCAACCTTCGCCGTAGAACAAGGTATTCGGGTCAATTTCACGGACTTTTTCAAGTGCGTAAACCATCACATCTTTCGGCTGGTGGCCCATAAGGTCAAAACGGAAACCATCGACTTTATAGTCATCCGCCCATACCATCAATGAGTCAACCATTAGTTTACCCATCATCAAGTTCTCGGTTGCGGTGTTATCACAACAGGTTGAGTTTTCGACTCCGCCAGTGTTGACGTTTAGACGGTGGTAGTACCCAGGGACAATCTTATCCAGTACTGATTTTTCGTTCACACCAGATGCATTTGTGTGGTTGTACACGACGTCCATGACCAGTTTCAGATCCATTTTATGCGTCGCTTGAACCATTTCGCGGAACTCAAGAATACGCTTAGACCCGTTAGGATCGGTCGCATAACTGCCTTCCGGCACGGTGTAGTGGTAAGGGTCGTAACCCCAGTTGAAGCTGTCTAGCATGCGAAGATCGTTCATCAACGCTTGTGCTTTGCCCGTTGTTGGGTCGTAGCTATTTAATACCTCTTCAATTACTTTGCCGTCATCTTCGGTCTCACAAATGGAGGCTTCTGGCTTGATGCCACAAAGTTTACCCACGGTGTCGGTGATATCGACTCGCTTGTCAGCGTCTTCATCCACGGTTGCAATATCAAATGCTGGCAAGATATGTAGCGTTGTTAGGCCAGCATCTTTTAAAGCTTGCAAGTGAGATACAGACTCACGCTCAGGTTCTGTAAGCGCCAGATATTTGCCATCAAGACTTGGTGTGCCTTTGCTGTCGTTAAAGCTGAAATCACGAATGTGTGACTCGTAAAGGACGTGGTCTTCGTCTTTTTTAACCGTTGGGCGTGCGTAGTTTTTCCAATCTTGAGGCATTAAGCTTGGATCATCTAAATCAACCACTTGCGAGTATCGTGAGTTCTTAGACAAGCTCATTGAATATGGGTCTGTTACCAAACGCGTTTCAACGACGCCAGTTGTTGGGTGGTATACCTTAACTTGGTAGCGATAGTATTTGTTGACAACGTTGCTTTGTGCCTCAGAAACCCAGATACCTGTTGCTGGGTCTTCCGTCATGGCAACGGTCGCTTCTTCTGCTAAGTTTTCATCGTAGATTATCAGATCAACATCTTGGGCAGTTGGTGCCCATAGTTTGAAGGTTGCGGCACCGCCTTCCACAATCGCACCGAGTTCTTGACCGATCGCGTTACCTGCCTTGGAATCGGCAAACACCGCATCCAAAACGCCCGGTTTTTGCACTTCAGTTGCAGAAATGACGTCACCATTTGCGTTGTAAGCCACCATAACGATTTGTGACTTCAGGATCGTACGCAAGGTCGCGTTATCGACATCGATACCTGCAGCTTGAAGGCTAGCAAGGTGACGGAAGCGTGATTTTAGACCATCAGACAACTCACCAGCTTTTGTCAGCTCAACCGCTGTACCGCCAGAGATTTGCTTATCTTCATCCATTTTGATGTCATTGCTAAGGCTGTAGAACAGCTTCATGGAATCCGCACTGGTCGCCGCTTCCCATGCAATGGTGTTGGCGTCTAACCAATGGGCTTTTTGACCATCAATATCAACAGGGCGCTCTTCTATTGGCTCGTAGTAAAGTTCACTGCTGCCGTGGAAGCCAAACAAACCTTTCGATTCGCCGATTTTCGTTAACTCTACTTTTGAGTTTGCGCTGCCGAACGCTTTCTCATCACCTTTGTGCAGAATGAAGTTCATGCATTCGTGTGGGTCAGAGGCGTCTGGGTTTATTTTCAGTACGTAGTAAGCACCGTAGGTGTCGTTGATGCCATCGAATGGGTGTGGCGCAGACCAATCCGTTCCTGTTCCCGGAATGCCCATTGCGTCTAAATCTGTGCTGGTACAGCCCTCACCGTTCCATAGGTGCAAGCCCCAACCTTCGTAGTCGCTTGCTGTTGAAGCTGATGCTACATCACGTTTGTAATAAATGACGACTTCGTTCTCTCCCGCAGGGTACAAGCCTGAGCCAGGGTTCGTCGTATCTTCGTTCGTGCTATCACTACCACAACCGCTGATTACCGCGACGGAAATCAAAGGCAGTACGGTTTTGGCAATTGTTGATAATTTAAATGTCTTATTGTCCACGTTTACAAATCCATTGTTATTGAATTGATATTGAGCTGCGCGCTGCCTTCGCTGACTCAATCATCAAGAAGGTTTTGCACACGCTAGAAAGGCAGATGCCAAAAAAGGAAATGTTCAATTAGATGCTAATACACTGAATCATCAGCAAAATGTGAGAGCAGGCTGTTAAGTTTTTTACAGATGCAAATTTTCTGTCACAGTCGATTTTGTTCACAAATTAAATAATAAAATAGGCGCATAGTGAGAGATTCTGCACATCATTAAAATGTAAATTTTTATGGGATGAGTAAGGGGGGATGATAGGGGATGAGAATGTCTCAGCCCCAAAACCGTGATTAAGTTCTATAAAAATGAGGGCTATATTTTTCTTTTAAAAATAAGTTGCAGTGATGTTGAATAAAATACCGCCATTAAGTCTTCGCAAGCTTCAGATTTTCGCTAAGTGGTCGTTATATAATGAAGGTAGTCGGCGTTATGTCGGCGCGTAATCATAAGATTTCCCTGAAAGGGAGTTGAATTGGGCCCTGAAACCAAAAGAGGCTATTTATGAGTAGTATGGGCATTGCCATTGCGGCAACTGGCCTTTCACTCGTCCTGATATTTGTGTGGATGATCTCGTTGTCGATGCGGAAACAGAGACTCGAGGCAGAGAGGAAAGCTCGCGAAGCCGCTTATCGAAAGGCGATGCATAAAGCGCGAGAGCAAGAGCGTAAAGAGCGAGAGTTCAAAGCAGAAACCGGGCATATCCCCACCATTTTATTTCTAGCGAAAGAAGCCGAAAAGGACAACATTCGTCAAGCGCTGTATTGGTATGATAAAGCCGCTAAACTGGACAATGTGACGGGGATGTACGGCATTGTTCGCTTAAGTGAACACATGCGCGAAGATGTGATTTTAAAAGAGCAGGCAAACTTCTGGCGTACCGCAATTGCGGGAATGGAAGGGGATACCGAAGCGAAATTTTCGACGGGCAAGGCCTTGGTCTTTGGTCGCGGAACTGAAAAAAATATCCCAAAAGGTAACCAACTGATTGAAACTGCCGCCGAAGAAGGCTGCATTGATGCCATGATTTATATGGGGGAATGGCAGCTTTCACCAGACAATAGTGCAGGACGCAGTGCAGATGCGCTTTACTGGTTTATGAAAGCGGCGGAAAAAGACAGTGCGGATGGCAAAATCCAAGTCGGCTTATGTTACCTAAATGGCATTGGTACAGAAAAAAGCATGGTTAAAGGTTGCTACTGGCTGGAACGGGCCGCGGAAGGTGGCAGTGCTAAAGCGATGTATCATGCTGGCGAAGCGTGGAAGGATAAAGGTAAAACGGGTAATGCAATTGCTTACGTTTGGCTGTTTCTTGCTGCTAATATGGGCTACCAACCTGCACGTACGTTGCGTGATGAAGTGGCAACCAATATTGGTGTTGATGTTGTCGTTGGATTGCAGTCCATAGCGAAGCCGTTGCAAAGAAAGCTGGCCTCAGGAATGGTTAGAAAGCACTCTATTATTCGAGCCCTTAACAAAGTGTACAAACGCGAAGCGTATTTTCCTGCGGAAGAGGAGCTCAATGCGGTGTTGAATGATGAGAATAAAGACGCCTCCGAAGCTTGGGAGGAGACATCAACACTAGATTTTCAGCCTAAGATGACAACGGTAACAGCAGAAGACCAGGCAAGCACATCGCCCAACGAAAAAAAACTCTCTAAAGATGCGCTCGATTTCACTCAAAACTTCCTTCAGCCATAACCTATCTTATCCAGAAGCCTCAAGATTGAGGCTTTTCTTTTGTCTTTAAAATGTTACGCCAAATCCAAGTCAGCTCAACGTATTTGAGGCTAGACATCCAATGACGTGAAAACTCATTTTCGACATTTGGAGGACGAAAGATGATAAGTCAACCTGTTAAAATCGGTGACGACACCGCCGTAGTCATTCCAAGCGTAATCCTGGCTCAGCTCGGGATAAGGGAAGGAGATACCCTAGAAATCGCACTGAATAAAGACAAAATGGAAATTAAGAAGATGGTGTTGAAAACCAACGTTCCAACTTACTCTGAAGATATTGAGGAGAATTGAGTTAGAGAATCTTGGTTTGTCGGATACACTACTGGTTTCGCAAAACTGGCGCTTGCCGCTGTCTTTGAACTATCGATAACTACAATAAGAGGTAAGGTACTATGCAAGGTATCCTCTCTATACAATCTCATGTTTCTTTTGGTCATGCTGGTAACAGCAGTGCTGTTTTCCCAATGCAACGCATGGGTTTCGAAGTATGGCCGATTCATACCGTTCAATTTTCTAACCACACGCAGTATCAAGAAGGCTGGACTGGGCGAGCGTTTGCGGCTGAAGACATCAGCGAGTTAGTTCGTGGACTTGGTAACATCGGCGCGCTGGAAAAGTGCCAAGCGGTATTGACGGGCTACCAAGGTAGCGCAGAGCAGTGCCTTGCTGTTGAAGATACCGTGACGAAAGTGAAGCAAGCGAACCCGAACGCACTTTACGTTTGCGACCCTGTGATGGGCGCGCCAGACAAAGGCTGCATTGTGGCTCCGGGCATTGCTGAAAATCTTCTAACGCGTTTGATGCCAATGGCGGACGTGATCGTTCCGAACCAATTCGAGCTAAGTCAATTTGCTGAGATGGAAATCCACTCACTAGAAGATGCGATCACCGCATGCCAACGTGCGCTAGAGAAAGGTCCAAAAGTGGTGCTAGTTAAGCACCTTTACTGCCTAGAAAATGGCAGCTTTAACATGCTATTGGCTACGCAAGAAGGTATTTACCTTGCGAAGCGTCCTCAATTTGAGTTTGCTAAACAACCTGTTGGCGTGGGCGATCTTATTTCAGCTATTTTTACCGCGGGACTCTTAAAAGGCTGGTCTCCTAAACAAGCTTTCCAACATTGTCATGACGCGTGCTACGGGGTGTTAAGTGCAACGTATCATGCAGGCGAATGGGAGCTGCAAACTATCGCGGCGCAGCAAGAGTTTGTTGAACCAAGCAAACACTTCCCGATTGAAGAAGTGGCTCTGGTCACCGCATAATTGAGCGCAATTAAACAAAAAAGGGGAGCCATCATCGGCTCCCCTTTCTATTTGTTCTGTCAGTCTTACTGAGCTTTTTGCTGCTCTGATTTACAAACTGCTGCCGTAAAGACAACGTCTGTTGAGCTGTTTAGCGCAGTTTCAGCAGAGTCTTGAATCACACCGATAATGAAGCCAACCGCTACAACCTGCATTGCTACGTCGTTTGAGATACCAAACAGGCCACACGCAAGTGGGATAAGTAGTAGAGAGCCACCTGCAACACCTGATGCGCCGCATGCAGAAACCGCAGCTACAATACTTAGAAGTAGCGCAGTCAGTAGATCAACTTCGATACCCATAGTGTGCACAGCTGCAAGCGTTAGTGTTGTGATAGTGATTGCAGCACCAGCCATGTTGATGGTCGCACCTAGAGGGATAGATACTGAGTATGTATCCTCGTCCAGTTTTAGTTTCTCACATAGTGCCATGTTTACTGGAATATTCGCCGCACTTGAACGAGTGAAGAACGCAGTTACACCACTTTCACGTAGACAACGGAATACAAGTGGGTAAGGGTTTTGTTTGGTTTTAACGAACACGATCGCTGGGTTTACAACGAGTGCGATGATCATCATTGCGCCAAGAAGAACCGCCAGAAGGTGTGCGTAGCTTGCTAGTGCGCTAAAGCCCGTTGTCGCAAACGTTGAAGCAACCAAGCCAAAGATACCAAATGGTGCAAGACGAATGATAAAGCGCACAATGTGAGACACGCTGTGGCTTAGATCTTCAAATACGGCCTTCGTTGTTGCCGATGCGTGGTGTAGTGCAAGACCCAGACCCACACCCCAAGCAAGAATGCCGATGTAGTTTGCTTCTACTAGTGCATTTACTGGGTTGTCGACCAGTTTAAACAACAGTGTGCGTAGAATTTCAGCAATACCTTGAGGAGGCGTTGCACCTTCAGCGCCGGTGACAAGCGTTAAATTGGTCGGGAAAAGGAAGCTTAGAACCACTGCTGATAGCGCCGCGAAGAATGTACCCATCAGGTACAGTACAACGATTGGGCGCATGTAAGTGTGTTGGTTTTTCTTTTGGTTTGCAATTGAAGCGGCAACCAAAATAAACACAAGAATTGGCGCGATCGCTTTAAGCGCACCGACAAAAAGGCTACCAATTAATCCCGCGATTTCGGCATGGCTTGGAGAAATTGTCGCGAGCAAAATACCAAAGACGATACCGACAAGGATCTGGACGACGAGGTTACCACGAGCATATCGGGCAACGAGGCTGTTGTGTTGCATACATCATTCCTGCAATTTTATGCCAGAGTGGCAGGGCAATAGTCCATCATTACACGGCGATAATGCCCTTATATTGCAAGGGGTGAGCATTGCTTCTGGTCACTAAGACACATGATTATCAATTATCCTGTTTTTATAAATTCAGCCATTTTCTTGCTGAATATCACATATCTTAGCTTGGTAATATTTTGTGTCTAGTTTTAGTTTGTTTTTGGATTAAATGTTTGCTCAATGTTATTTAAATAAGATTTTTATGTTGAAAATTATCATTAGTTATGAGTAATGGTTTTTAATAAAGTTGTTAAAAAGGAGACTTTCGTCTCCTTTGATTTTATTGACAACTCAAACGCAACAAATTAATAACTTTGTTGGCGCCTGCGCTTATCATTCATGGCATTGCGAGCAAGTTTACCGAATTGTCGACTTTGTGCTCGTTGCTCTGCCAAAGTCGCACCGTTAAAGGCTTGTTCTCGCAATAGTTTTTGATAGTTATTGAAACGACGAACTTCCAGTTTGCCATTTTCAATCGCAGTTTGAATTGCGCAACCCGGCTCAGTTTGATGCTGGCAATCACCAAAGCGACAACGCTGAGCGAGAGCCTCAATGTCAGAAAACGCCTCACTGACCCCCGATTCACAATCTGCTAGTTGAAGCTCGCGCATTCCCGGAGTATCAATCAAGATGCCGCCATCAGGTAATAGATGGATAGAGCGCGATGTAGTTGTATGTCGACCTTTGCTATCGTCTTCACGAATATGCCCAGTTGCCTGTTCTTGTTGCCCGAGTAATGCATTAACAAGAGTTGATTTGCCAACGCCTGAAGAACCGATAAAAGCGAGGGTTTGTCCTTCTTTGCACCAGGTCATGAGTTTAGAAGCACTCTCTATTTCTAAGCCGTTGACTGTCTCTATAGCTAATAGAGGGTCGAGCTTCTGTACTTGGCTTTTTAGTTCATCAGTATTGTCACACAAATCGGCTTTGGAAAGCACGATGACGGGTTCGACTTCGGCTTCATGAGCCAAGGCAAGATAGCGTTCAATACGACTTAAATTGAAGTCGTCGTTAAGGGAACAGACGATAAACACTGTATCCACATTGGCTGCGATGAGTTGCTCTGCCACTTTGCTGCCAGCGGCTTTGCGGCTAAAGAGGCTCAAGCGATCCAGTAAGCGAACAAATTGCTGATCTTCATTTAAGATTACCCAGTCTCCGACGGTCATGTTGGGTAAAGAATGGTGGGCATTAAGATGAACTTGCCCAGTTTCTGTTGCCAATAAATAACCACTTCGGTGGTGCGCAATCACACGAGCAAAGATAGTGTTGTCGTAATCGTCTAATGTCAGTTGTTGCTGAAAAAATGGTTTCCAACCCAATTGTTTTAGAGGGTTTGAAGTTGAAACTAATGTGTCACAAAAAGTATGTGTTTGATTCATTATTGAATTATCCCAGACGCAACAAAGCGCCTTAATACAAATCGCATTAGGGTCTAATTCGGATAGAGTTGACCCCGGTGAAGACCGGGCAGAGAAGGGGAAGTTGTGGTTATGCCACAGAGTTGGTGCTGTTAGGGTTACCCTTGCGATGCCCAGTTAGTGTTATTCAATACAATCATCTTGTGTCCTCTTCGTTGGTTAATAAATAAGTGAGTTAATTAAGCCAAAAGAGTATAGCCGCCGTTTTTTAAAGAGGGTAGCTATACTGCAAAAATATTAACTTTGTTTTGTGATGCGCTCTTCCATAATTTGCGAATACGTGTTGGCTTTTAAGCCGTATATGATTTGGACATGACGATCATCCAATATCACGACGCCATGCGCGCCATGATTTTTGAGTGCGTTCTTATCGATGACGGACGTCGCTCTGAGGGTAAGACGCAGCCGAGTCGCACATGCACCAGTTTCTAGCAGGTTCTCTATGCCCCCAATGGCGTCAATGATCGTATCGACGTCTTGTTCGACATTGGGGTTGGTATGAGTTAGGAAATTGAAAAATTGCTTCAGCACTGACTTAACCGTCATTTGAAGAGCCTTCGGTCGTTAGTTTTGAAATGGCTTCAACAATCGGTGCCGGCGAGAGCGTATGCGGTACTTTAGTGATTAACGTGCCATCCGGCTTCAAGAAGTAAAAGTAAGAGCTATGATCCAGCGTGTACTTTAGTTCCGAGCCTTCCAATTCTGTCTTGCGGAAAATGACACCATAGTTGTGTGCCAAAGGTGTCGTTACATCAAGTGGTGCCGATAGGCCTTCAATCATTGGATGGAAGTAATGGGCATATCTTGCTGATGCATCGGCCTCATCACGCTCTGGATCTAAAGAAATGAACATCGGGCGTAGTTGCGCTTTTTGCGCGTCGTCAATTTGATTCAGTGCCCCTGCCAGCATTGCAAGAGAAGTTGGGCAAACGTCTGGGCAGCGAGTAAAGCCAAAATAGACAACTCGGATGCGAGGGTCATTCACATCGAAGATATTGACGGCTTGGTTATTTTCCCCAAACAGTACCGTTTGTTGAGAGGTGGAGCTGTCCACTAGCTCTGGCTTCGTGTTCTGATTATCTAAATAGCTCTTTACGCCAAACCCGAGTGCGAAAGCAGCTACGAGAAATAGGGACCAATTGCGGCTCATAACGATTCCTTATCTTTGCATTTTTATAGCAGGGTAAACGGTATTCTCTCCATCACTGAGTTCACCAACCCAAGTCATTGCATCCTCCGTGCAAACCGGGAGAATGATGTCACCTTGATATTGGCCAGGAGCGATTTGCTTCAGCAAAAACTTAGGCTCACCCATCTCCATTTCTCTTCCTGAAAGACTTAGGATGAGTTGCTTAGCATCGCTTGTATGCCACTCAACATTTAGAGTGGTAGGAACCAAGGGTTGAGCAGTTTCTGAGTTTAGCGTCATCGTAACATTTTCTTGGACGCAAGAGGTTGTAGAGAGAAAGCAGTATTCATCTATTGACTTGCTTTGAGTGGAAGAAGAAAAGCTTTTTATTAGAGTCGGGGCATAAAATCCCGCAACTAATGCGGCTGAAACAGCGGCGATTTGTAACACTTTCATTAAGGTTCAGCATTTATCACTTAACATTACGAGCATCGTAGCACAGATGCGCCGCTCGCCAACTCGTGACCTCAGTAAATTGTGCGTTATACCTCGGTGACCAGCTTCCTAGTAACGCGACGGACTTTATTGCATCAAATACAGCAGAGTTTTCAATTGAGATGTTTTGCCCTTAGCCAATAGATAAAAACGGAGCCAATTGGCTCCGTTTTTATTTGGTTCAGTATATGTTTGATACCAAAGTTATTTATCTGAATCTGCGAATTTCTCTAGACCCAAAACCAGCACAATGGCTGCAAGCATCATTACGACAGCAAGTACTAACTGAGAAGGTTGTGATGTTACGTGTTCAAATTCAAATGGTGATAGGTTGTGCTGTAGCAATGGCACTTGTTCGCCCTTCGAATTGGTGCGCCAAGTGATGGTTTCTTTCCATGGCCAAATCTTTGGCAACGTACCAATCATTAATCCAGTCAAAAATATCAGGGTGAAATCACGGAACTTGCGTAGTAACCACGACAATAAGTGAGAGAAGGACAGTAAACCGATCACGCAGCCAGACAAAAATAGCGCTAATGTATCGACTTGAAAACCTTTCACTGCGGCTAATACAGGAGCATACATGCCAATCAGCAGCAAAATAAAACTGCCAGAGATACCCGGCAAGATCATCGCACAAATCGCGATAGCTCCAGCGAATAAGGTGTTAATGGCCGTTGGTTCCATGTGTAAAGGTTTGAGCACAGTAATACTATAAGCAAACCCGACACCAACGAGCAGAATGACAAAGCGGACAAGATCGCGTTGCTCAACCTGACGAATAATGTGATACACAGAGACCAAAATCAGACCAAAGAAAAATGACCAAAGTGGGATCGGGTGTGTGTCAAGAAGCCAAGTAATCAACTTTGCTAGCGTTGCAATACTGGTGAAAATGCCGGCAAACAGAGCGATAAGGAAGAATCCGTTGATGTGATTAAACGCGGCTTTAACCCCTTCTTTTCGCCAGATAGAGAAAAGTGAGGGGTTAATGCGTCGAATGCTTTCAAGCAGCGTATCGTAAATACCAGTGATAAACGCGATGGTGCCGCCAGATACACCAGGTACAACATCTGCTGCACCCATGGCGATTCCCTTGAAGAAAGTAATTAAGTAGTTCATTGCTCTAATGCTAAGTCGTTTCGATGGCAGAGAGTATACAAACATTGCGATGAAAAAAGTATGAAATAGTGCTGTAACTACTTGGTTTTATATCCAATCTATTGCCTATCTTTATTACCCGCCAAGAGACAATGCCGCCGTAACGAGCTTTTAATGCTTGGTTTACATTTTTGAGATGATTAACTCTACTATCAATTATCAATCTTGGTTGCATTGTGCAATTGCAATTTGCATTATCAAATTGCATTTTGATAATTTGCGCGTGAATAAATCCAGCTTATATGAGATCTTGTGCCCAAAAATAAGTCTTTGCATTTTGGCATGATTAATGCATAATACTGCTCGACCCTTCTTAAGCCGAGGGTCACCTAGCCAACTGACGTTGTTAGTGAATACAATTTGTTCACACTAAATATAAGCCAATCGCGATTATTGCGGTTGGCTATTTTTTTATATGAACAACGTTACTTACGTGCTTTGCAAATTGCACTTCTCTTACTGTCAGTCATAAAAAAGGGCTGACGTGTTACGCCAACCCTTGTGTTTTACTTTACGTTTTAACCCGTTTATCGAGCAGTTCAGTATCCCATCAACTGCAGCAAATTTTCAGCTGTCACAATGGCTTCTTTACGATTAGCAATATTAAGCTTTTGGTACAGGTTGCGAATGTGGGTTTTAATTGTCGTACCTGCCACATCCAGCTCTTGTGCGATTTGCTCGTTACTAAAGCCTGAATAAATCAGCCCCAGAACCTGCCATTCGCGTTGTGTTAATGGGCTGGTACGTACTAGCTCTGGCACATTAGGGTGATTCACCAACTTTTCAATAAAGTCTTCATCAAAGTGAATCGACCGGCTACGTTGATTCGATGAAATGTCCTTCATTAACTGTTGAGCACGGTGACGCTCAAGATCGCCCAGTTCATGTCGGAGGCTCAACTTCTCCAGCAGACCGCCAATGGTTGCACCATCAATCAGGAAGTTTCCGACCATGCCAGTTTGGTTCGTCATTACTAATGCTTCTTTTAACAGAGCCTTGGCTTGCTCCTCATCTTTTTGGCGAGCAGAAAGGACCGCTTCAACCACTAAGTTGCGATTAGTATCTGTGATTAGGTTAGTGCGACGAGCTTCACCTTGGAGAAAATCTAACGCAGCACGAGCGTCGGTATATTGGCCTAAATTAATGTGGGCGCGAGCAATGTTACGCCATTGCAATTGAGAAAAGTGGTTGCATGCCGATTCAGGACGAACCGCAGTGTTGAGCCATTCTTGCATTGCATCGGTATTCCCGCGCGCTTGCCAAAATAGAATCAACGATAGTGAAGCGTTTGCAGTCCAATCTACGTGATAAGTCGACTGTTTCATCAAGTGCTGTATATGCTCAATGAATTTACCTGCTTTGTCTAATTCACCGCGTCCAATCGCAATACGCGCCAACATCGAATAGCTATGTAAGTGCTTGCTTGGTGAATGGTTTTCGAGAATTTGCAGACCTTTGTACGCGCATTCTTCCGCTTCATCAAGTCGGTTCCAGCACCAAAGTACTTGCGCGCGAATACGCAGCAAAAATTCATGAAGAGGAACATGCTGAAGCTGCTGATCTTCAATCAGACGAAATGCGGAATCTTGTAGTTCAAAGGCAGCTTGCACGTAACCTTGTGCAATTAAAATCTCGCTTTGCTGCAATATTGCCCATAACGCTTGGTGATATACCTGATACTGACGAGCTAGCTTTTCAGTTTGTTGCATCATCGGCAAAGCACGGTCTAGTTTACCTAGCACGTGGTTAACTTCACCAACAACCGAAGTCGCCACAATTCGGCTACGGTAAATTGTGTTATCAAGTTGGCTAAGCGCTAGCTCCGCTAATTCGAGAGCTTTTTCTGGTTGGTTACTGTTGATAGCCACTTGAGCAAGCAACGCGTTTGCTTGACCTTGATAATGAATATCTAACGCAATGTTACGCTTTTTGTGTTCCTCTTCCGCTTCTTCAAGCAGGTGGCCCACTTGGTTATAACGATGCTGACTTTGAGCCAACCATGCTCGGAGCATCGTAAGTTTTGGGTGGCTGAACAACAGATCATCGTCCAACTTGTTAATTGAGCTTTCCAGTGTGCTGAGTTCGCCTTGGTTAAACATCTTCCAGCCGAATTCGTTTAGGATCTCTACCACTAAGTCCTTATCATTCGATTTTTGTGCATGATGAATCGCTTGGTGTGGTGCTTTTTGTTGTAACCAAGCGATAGCAGCATTGCGGTGGAGATCTTTTTCTTGCTGAGGAATACGAGCTTGGCGCTCATGCGATAAAAACTCGCCAAATAAGTTATGGAACCGGAACCAGTTCTGTTCCCCTTCGAGCGGATAAATGAATAAGCCGTAACGGTTAAGCGATTCAATCATTCCCAGTGCATCTTCGCGTTGGGTAAGGGCAAACACTAGCTCATCATTGAAGTGGTCAAGCACGGATACTTGCATTAAAAAGTGACGAGTTTCGTGATCGAGTAAGTCAAACACTTCTTCGACCAAGTAATCCCACAAATGCGCGTGATTGAACTGCGATACCGACTCTACAGTTTGCGCCAATGTGCGGTTTTGATGTTGGGCTTGTAATGCGATCAACTGCATCGCCGATGGCCAACCTTCAACATAGGTTCTTAGGCTGTTCGCCATGTCTTCATCAATACCATCGGCGATACGCTGGTTAAAGAAGCGAGTGGTTTCTTCGGTATCAAACGCCAACATCTCGTTGCCAATTTCGATCATTAAATCACGAACACGTAAGTTTGCAGTGCCTAGAGGCGGCGCTGCACGACTGGTTACCACAACGGTGAGGTTGTCTGGCATGTGCTTTAAAAAGAAACGCATGGATTCATGGATTTCATCATTCGTGATTAAATGGTAGTCATCAAGCACCACGTAGCACTCTTGATGAAAGTCAGCCATTTCTGCGAATACTTCGCTAAATAGGGAGCGTAAAGACGAGATCTGACGTTTTTCCGCCAGTTTTTGTGCGTTAGCGCAACTGAAGTTGGTGGCTTTGTTTAATGCTTGAAGCAGATAGTTTACAAAGCGAAAGCCGTCGTTATCGCTGTCATCAATGCTGTACCAACCGACGTTTGGCTTATCGGATAGCCACTGCGCTGCCATTGTTGTTTTTCCGTAACCTGCTGGGGATCGGAATAAAACCAATTTGTAGTAAGGCGCTTGCTGTAGTAAGTCCAACACTCGTGGGCGCACGATGGCATTGTGCAGGCGTCCTGGTCGAGTAAGCTTAGATGGAATCCACATTAGTAGTTATGTCCTTATTTATGTATACCCAAATGACAGCAACGTGATCATTCTAGTAAAGCCCCCTTGAAAGCCGTCTTACTGAATGATGCCATCAGCATCAAAAACACTGTTTGAATACCGGATAATGTCGCTACTATTGGGGCTTGCGTCCGTCTGAAAAACCATTCCATACGGTCACTTAAATATAAAAGCTAGCGAAAACTAGAAATAACTCACATCGCCTAATTCTAGTTTGTATAAAAAGCGTACAATCCTGTGAGCTGAGAGGGATGTTACGACATCAGAAATGTTCGTTACTTTGATCCACTTCCTAATTCTCAAGGGTTGATGGATTTACCATCAACTACGCCCTTTATTTGTGATTGTCGTCACTTAAATATCGTTTGTTTCGTTAGCGTTAAGATCGCGTTGCACATAGATTACGAAAAGTTCTTCTACGCTGACCGAGTTAATGTGACCGATATTACAATTTTCACATCATCAGATGAGTGGACTATAAAAAGCGTCATGAACGGGTTTTAACCTTTCTCACATTCCATTGTGATCAAAATCACTAAGAACTGGTGCAAAGTTCACTTTGTTGAGATTTGGATCACTAACCTAGCAATGGTACCCCCTCTACGCCCTCAGCCCTCCTCCTTCAAAGGATGAGAATTAGGAGGATGTTTATTCACAGAGGTAAATGCACGATGTATGGCAGATGAATTACCAAAAGACGTGAGAATTTCGTAATGAAACCTACTCAACAAAAACAATTTGACAAGAAGTCGTTCCAAGAAAGCGTAAAGAAACACCTATCTGTAACTTACGCTCATACGATTGAAAACGCAGACAGCCGAGCATGGTACCTAGCAATGGGGCATGCTCTGGCTGAATTTACTACTCTAGATTTGCTTGCGACAGAAGAAGATCCGCGCATTAAAAGTGCGAAGAGCGTTAACTACCTTTCGCTAGAATTCCTTATCGGTCGTTTGACTGGTAACAACCTAATCAGCATGGGTCTGTACGAACAAGTAACAGAAGCAATGGCTGAACTAGGTTACAACCTAACTGATCTGCTAGAAGAAGAGCGCGACCCATCATTGGGTAACGGTGGCCTTGGTCGTCTGGCTGCGTGTTTCATGGATTCATGTGCGGCACAAGAATTCCCAACTGTCGGCTATGGTTTACATTACGAATACGGTCTATTTAAACAGTCATTCAAAGATGGTCGCCAGCAAGAAGCACCTGACGCATGGCGCGGTGTAGAGGGCTACCCCTGGGAAATTGCGCGTCCAGAACTTGCGCAAGAGATCGGTTTCTACGGTCACGTTGAAGTGATTAACGAGAACGGTAAAGAAGTTCGCAAATGGGTACCAGGCATGACAGTAAGAGCAATGCCTTGGGATCTGCCAATTGTGGGTTACGAATCAGACACGGTTTACCCGCTACGTCTTTGGGAATGTCAGGCGATTGCACCATTCTCACTAGCAAGCTTTAACAATGGTGATTACTTCGAAGCTCAGCACGCACTGATCGACGCAGGTAACATCACTAAAGTGCTTTACCCGAATGACAACCACGAGAAAGGTAAAACACTGCGTCTAATGCAGCAGTACTTCCACTCAGCAGCGTCTGTACGTGACATCCTACGTCGCCACGAAGCTGCGGGCTACTCGCTAGCGGATCTACCTAAGCAAGAGACTATCCAGCTTAACGATACACACCCAACGATTGCGATTCCTGAACTAATGCGCATCCTGATGGATGAAAAAGGTTTAGCTTGGGAAGCGGCTTGGGAAATCAGCTCTAAGACATTTGCGTACACCAACCACACGCTACTTCCAGAAGCACTAGAGACATGGCCAGAGTCGCTAATCCAGCACCTGCTACCACGTCACATGGAGATCATTTACGAGATCAACCACCGCTTCCTACAAGACGTACGTGCAATGTGGCCGGGTGATGTCGCGAAGCAACAGAAGCTTTCTATCATCGAAGAAGGTTTCCACCGCATGGTTCGCATGGCAAACCTATGTGTAATCGGCTCTTACGCAGTAAACGGTGTAGCAGCACTTCACTCTGAATTGGTTAAGAAAGACCTATTCCCAGAGTTCCACGAAATGTACCCGACACGTCTACACAACGTAACGAACGGTATTACGCCACGTCGCTGGTTGAAGTTCTGTAACCCAGGTCTGTCTCAGCTTATCACTGAGAAAGTCGGCCCAGAATGGCCAGCGAAACTAGAGCAACTTGAAGGTATTGCGAAGTACGCTACTGACGCGACATTCCAAAAAGAATTCATGGCAGTGAAGAAAGAGAACAAAGAACGCCTAGCAACTTGGGTGAAAGAGAACATGGGTATCGAGCTCGATACTAATGCAATCTTCGATGTTCAAATCAAGCGTCTGCACGAGTACAAACGTCAGCATCTAGACTTGCTACACGTACTGTCTCTGTACCACCGTATTCTTAATGAACCAGGTTTTGAGTGTACGCCACGCGTTGTGTTCTTCGCAGCAAAAGCAGCACCGGGTTACCACCTAGCGAAAGAAATCATCTTCGCAATCAATAAGATTGCAGACAAGGTGAACAACGATCCTCGCATCGGTAACAAGCTGAAAGTGGTATTCATCCCTGACTACCGCGTGAGCATGGCTGAAATCATTATCCCTGCGGCTGACGTTTCTCAACAAATCTCGCTAGCGGGTAAAGAAGCATCAGGTACAGGTAACATGAAGATGGCGCTAAACGGTGCGCTAACTATCGGTACAATGGATGGTGCAAACGTTGAGATTCGTGAGGAAGTAGGCGATGAGAACATCTATATCTTCGGTCTAGATGTTGAAGGTGTGAAAGCGCTGAAAGCTCAAGGTTATAACCCATTTGATTACTACAATGCGGATCACTTACTCAAAGCGTCCATGGACCTACTACTGGGTGAAGAATTCACTCCAGGTCAACCGGGCCTACTACGTGCAACGTACGATAGCCTGCTGGATGGCGGTGACCCATACCTATGTCTTGCGGACTTCGCATCGTATGTGAAAGCGCACGAAGACATGAGCGAACAATATAAAGATCAAGCTGGCTGGGCGAAGAAGGCCATTCTTAATACCGCCCTTGTTGGCAAGTTCACGTCAGACCGCTCAATCCGAGACTACGTGAACAATATCTGGAAACTTGAAGCGGTGAAACGCTAATAGAACCTAGTTAAGACCAAGGTAGCCAAGCGCTACCTTTGGTCATTTTCCAAAAGAAGTTATTGATAACAATAAAACCCTACATGGAAGGTGTTGGTATTACCTTCGGAGAAAGCGATGAAAGAACAAACAGCATTAAAGAAAGTCGCGGAAATGGCGAGATTGGCTGATAGCTATGTCAGTGCTTGGGGAGATGAGGCTAAAGTGTCTGAGGAGACGCTACGCCGCTTGCTCGCTTCGCTTGGCTACGATACTAGCAGTGATGAAAAACTACTGGCTTCTGCTGAAAAGAAACATAAAAAAGACGTACTAGCCCCTGTTCTTGTTTTACGCGACGGCGAACCAGTCGAAGTGGAACTAAACCTAGGTACGAGTGCTCGTGAGAGTGAATTCAGCTGGCGTTTAGAAACAGAACAAGGAGAGGTACTTGAAGGCTATCTTCAGTCCCAAATTGTTCGTGATGAGCGTGCTGAGGGTGGCCCTCTAGTGTTTGCATTGCCAAAGAACTTGGCTTGGGGTTATCACAAACTGATCATCAGTCGTAAGCGTCGTAAAACACCTTACGAGATGTCATTGATCATTACGCCGAAAGCGTGTTTCAAACAAGACGATCTAAACCAACACAAAAAGCTATGGGGTCCTAGTATCCAGCTTTACACACTGCGTACTCAGCATAACTGGGGCATCGGTGATTTTGGTGACCTAAAACAACTGGTGAGTGATATTGCCTCTCGTGGCGGTGACTTCATTGGCTTGAACCCGATTCACTCGCTGTTCCCTGCGAATCCAGAAGGGGCAAGCCCATACAGCCCGTCTTCTCGTCGTTGGTTGAACATTATGTACATCGACGTAAGCTCTGTACCTGAATTCGCGCTAAGTGCAGAAGCACAACAGCGTGTTGGTAGCGCAGAGTTCCAACAACGTTTACAAAAAGCGCGAGACTCTCATTGGGTGAATTACACCGAAGTTTCGCAACTAAAAATGAGCGTTCTTCCGCTACTATTCAGTGAGTTTAAAGCTCGCCATTTAGACAAAAACACCGATCGCGCTCGTGCCTTCTTGGACTTTGTTGAAAAAGGCGGCGACAGCTTGCTACATCAAGCTGCATTCGATGCACTTCATGCTGATTTACATGCAGAAGATGCAAACATGTGGGGTTGGCCTGTATTCCCTGAGAAATACCGCACATTCGACGCAGCTGGTACTCAGAAGTACATCAAGGATAACCAAGATCGTGTTCACTTGTACATGTACCTGCAATGGATCGCAGACGATCAAATCAAAGAAGCGCAAGCGCTAGCCGAAGAAAAAGGCATGGCTGTGGGTTTGTACCGTGACCTTGCGGTTGGTGTTGCTGATTCTGGTAGTGAAACATGGGCTGATGAAGGCGCGCTAGTATTGGATGCAAGCATCGGTGCACCACCAGATGTACTTGGTCCACTAGGCCAAAACTGGGGTCTGCCTCCGCTTAACCCTCAGGTTTTAGAAGCGACTGGCTACGACGCTTACATCAAATTGCTACGTGCTAACATGAAGCATTGTGGTGCATTGCGTATCGACCACGTACTTGGCCTGCTTCGCCTTTGGTGGATTCCAAAAGGCGAGAAAGCGACAGAAGGCGCATACTTGTACTACCCAGTGGAAGACATGCTAGCAATCCTAGCGTTGGAATCTCACCGTCATCAGTGTTCTGTAATCGGTGAAGACTTGGGTACTGTACCTGATGAAATCGTTGATATCCTTCGTGATGCGGGTGTGCATTCGTACAAAGTCTTCTTCTTCGAAACATCAAAAGACGACGGTGGCTTTATTTCTCCGAAGCACTACGCTGAGCAGTCTATGGCTGCGCTGTGTACGCACGATATGCCAACACTACGCGGTTTCTGGCACTGTGATGACTTGAAGATGGGGCGTGAGATTGGTCTGTACCCTGATGAGCAGCAGTTGGAAGGCCTATTCGCTGATCGCTTGAAGTGCAAACAAGGCATTCTAGACAGTGTTCGCTGGCATGGCTATTTGCCAGAAGGCATTGGTCATGATGCTCAGTACGTGCCAATGGATTCATACCTAAGCGAAGCGCTGCAACTGCACGTAGCCGCGGGTGACTCTGCACTGCTTAGTGTTCAGCTTGAAGACTGGCTAGAAATGGATCAACCGGTCAATATTCCTGGTACGGTGGATGAGTATCCAAACTGGCGTCGTAAATTGTCGATGAACCTAGATGAAATCTTCAGCCGTGAAGATGTGAATCGTATTTCTAAACGCCTTACTGAAGTTCGTGCACAGGCGAGTAAGTAAGATGCCTAGAGTGGCGTAGATGGACGAGCTGATTACCAATTTTGTTAGCTCAGAGGTACGAAAGTTCCGTCTAGGTCACTCATTCCTAAAACACAATCCGTTAGGATGAAGTACCGTTATTATGCCCGCGACAATAGCGGGCATTTTTGTATTTTGACGCCGTTTACGCAACGAATGTGAGAAGCGGAGTCTTTTTGTGAGTTCACAACGTTGGCTGTGGAGAAACCGATGTTTGATTCAGATCTCTGGTCTTGAAAAGGATGTTGGCTCTAGGGAGAAAGATTTGAAAACCACCAAAACCAAGAAAATAAAGAAACAACACGAACGCGCATACGAACTGCTTGCTGAGGCGGCTTACTCAGATCCATTTGCGTCACTTGGTCCATTCATTGCTGACGGCGAAGGTTCGTTACGTGTTTGGATGCCGGGTGCAGACAAAGTTGAATTGGTTATCAGCGGCGAACCTCGAATTGAGCTAGAGCGTGAAGATGAAAGCGGCTTCATCTTAAAAGACAAGCGCGATTTGCATCTAACGCATTACCAACTTGCAGTAGACTGGAATGGTGTAGAACAGCTCATCGACGACCCTTATCAATACCACAATATCTACCAAGAGTACGAGCATCTGCATACGCCAAAAGACATGTATCACTACATGGGCGCACACTTTGTCACGCTAGAACGTGGCGGTGAAAACATCTCTGGTGTGCGTTTCCTTGTTTATGCACCACATGCATCTGCTGTTAGCCTTGTGGGTTGCTTCAACCAATGGGATGGCCGTCGTCATCCAATGCAACGCTTAGACTACGGTATCTGGGGCCTATTCATTCCTGGTTTGGAAGAGGGGGTACAATACAAATTTGAGCTCAAAGGGCCAAATGGGGAAGGGTTGCCACACAAACAAGACCCTTGGGGTTTCTACTCTGAGCAATACCCATCGTTCGCATCCATTACCTACGATCACAAGCGTTACCAATGGCAAGATGCGAAATGGCAAAACCGTGCAGTGACACAAAAGCGTGATGAAGCGTTATCGTTTTACGAGCTACATGCTGGATCATGGAAGCGCGACGAGAACGGTGATTTCCTGAACTACCGCGAACTCGCGGAGCAGTTGGTGCCATACCTTGTGGATATGGGCTACACCCACGTTGAGCTGATGCCTGTGTCTGAGCATCCATTCTATGGTTCATGGGGCTATCAACCTGTTGGTTTGTTTGCACCAACTAGCCGTTTTGGCTCACCTGATGATTTCAAATTCTTCGTGGATGCGTGTCACCAAGCTGGTATCGGTGTAGTGCTGGATTGGGTTCCTGCGCATTTCCCATCGGATGATCATGGTTTAGCTAACTTTGATGGTACGCCTCTGTTCCATGATCCAGATCCTCGTCGCGGTTGGCACCAAGATTGGAACTCCTACATTTACGATTTAGGCCGTGAACATGTACGTCGCTTCCTTGTCTCGAATGCGCTGTACTGGTTTGAACAATTCCATATTGATGGCATTCGTGTCGATGCTGTTGCGTCGATGCTCTATCTCGATTATTCACGTAGCCACGATCAGTGGGTCCCGAACGTTGATGGTGGCAACGAAAACTACGACGCAATCGCAACCTTAAAATGGATGAACGAAGAAGTGTACAAGCACTTCCCGAATGCGATGACGATTGCGGAAGAGTCAACGGCGTTTCCGGGTGTGTCTGCGCCAACCTTTATGGGTGGTTTAGGCTTTGGCTTCAAGTGGAATATGGGGTGGATGCACGACAGTCTTTCATACATCAAAGAAGATCCTGTTCACCGTAAATACCACCACAATACCATCACCTTCCCGCTGGTTTATGCGCACAGCGAAAACTACGTCTTGTCTCTCTCTCACGACGAGGTGGTGTACGGAAAAGGCTCTATCCATAACAAGATGCCGGGCGATGAATGGCAGCAAACCGCAAACCTACGTGCATACTACGGTTATATGTATGGTCAACCGGGCAAAAAGCTGAACTTCATGGGCGCGGAAATCGGCCAAACGGCGGAGTGGAACCACGATGATCAGTTGCAATGGTTCTTGCTGGAATACGAACGTCATCAAGGCGTTCAAAAGCTGATGCGCGATTTGAACCACTTGTACCGAAATGAAGCGGCGATGCACGATCAAGATTGTGTTCCTGCTGGTTTTGAGTGGCGTCTACAAGACGAGGCAGATGCAAGCATCCTAGCGCACGAGCGTATCAGTAAAGAGGGTGAGCGTATTCTCATCATCACCAACTTTACGCCCGTACCACACGAGCGTTTCCGTTTAGGTGTTCCAAATGCAGGTCAATACGAACTGCTGCTGAACACGGACGACAGCAAATACGGCGGAAGCGATTTTAAAGTGCTGACCAGTGTGAAAACGGAACAAGTCGAAAGTGAATCACTGCCTCAATCACTTGAGCTTCGTTTGCCTCCACTTTCAACCGTGTTCTACAAGCTGCACAAATAATTTAGTCTAATCAAATTCTAAGCCCGTTTTACATTGTAAATCGGGCTTTTTTTAACCAAGTTTTCACTAACGATAAACAGACTGCATACTCTATACTTGCATCATATTGTTTTATGAAATCAGGCTAGGTCGGACTTTGAGAAAGATTAAATCCCTTCTGTTCAATATCTTATTGGTGCTTTTGCTTTTACCAGTGATGCTCGTTGGCATAGTGAAATACATCGATCCACCAATTTGGGGATGGAAGATCAGCCGCATAATTTCTCCTCCTGAAGGATTTCCTGAAGAGAGTCAAAATGAATGGGTGCCTTTGAGTGATATTTCTAAACACATTCAACTGGCCGTGATTGCGACAGAAGATCAAAAGTTCCCGACCCATTACGGAGTGGATTTTGATTCCTTGTTTAAAGTGATCTCAGAGTCTGGCGAGAGCGGTCCCTCTCGCGGTGCGAGCACGATTACTCAGCAAACTGCAAAGAACGTGTTTCTGTTTCCTTCACACTCTTATGTGCGCAAAGCGTATGAGCTTTATTTTGCTCTGCTGATGGAAGCAATGTGGAGTAAAAAACGCATTCTTGAAGTGTATTTGAATGTGGTGGAGTTTGGTCCAGGTATTTATGGCGCGGAAGCCGCTGCGCAAAACTACTTTGGTATTCCTGCTAAACAACTTTCAACACGCCAAGCAGCAAGGCTTGCGGTGGTGCTGCCAAATCCGTATCGCATCAAAGTTTACCCTCAGACTTCTTACACCATCAGCCGCGTCAATTGGGCGATGAGACAAATGCGTAACCTTGGTAGCGTTCAGCTTTAAACTCCTTTTTACCCTGCTCATAAGTAGAACTACGCCCCCATAAAAGCAAAATGTGAAGCGTCACAAGCTTTAGGGCGTAGCTTTTCAGAATGATGCGCTCAGTTTTTCATCCATTTACTATTAGTGTGAATAAAACTACAACACGAATACTGCGCCTATGCGCAACCAATGGACTGAACGATGAAACTGAATCTGATTACGACTACCTTATTGCTTGCATCGGCAAGTGCCATCGCCGAGCCAAACATCACCATTTCTACCACGACCAACAGCCGTGACTTTCCGTTAAGTGCAGAGCAGCCTTTGGTTGTGCCCTTAACCAAAGACGGATACACGCTCAAAATCACGGGTGTTGAAGGCGACTGTGTCGCGCCTGATGGCCAGAAGGTCAAATTCAACAAACCTATCGCGCTGAACTGCGGAAAACCAACAGAACTGCCGTTAAAAATCCGTTTTACTGGCGATTACTCTTTTGCTTTTGATGCGGAAGCGAAAACACTGCGCTTCAAGCGTGAACCTAAGAAAGCCGCCAAGACTGAATTCAAACGCCCAATCCCACAAGTGCAATGTGAGGTTTACCAAGGCGGCGAAGTCACCATCGCGCTGGGTGACAGTTTCCCCGATGGCACCAAGTTGCGTGATGCCTATTCTGGTCAAATGGTCGAAGTAAAAGATCAGCAAGTATCGCTGACGCCAAGCAAAGACTCAGGCGGTTTGGTGCTACTAGAGCCAGTGAAGAAAACCAAAGAAGCAGTACCGTTTGATTACCGTAATGCCAATATTTACTTCGTGATGGTCGACCGTTTCAACAATGCCGATACCAGCAATGATAACAGCTATGGTCGCAAGAAAGACGGTAAAGAAGAGGTTGGTACCTTTCACGGTGGTGACCTAAAAGGTGTGATCGAAAAGCTAGATTACATAAAGAGCCTAGGTACAGATGCAATTTGGTTGTCGCCAATCGTTGAGCAAGTACACGGTTTTGTGGGCGGCGGCGATAGCGGCTCATTCCCATTTTACGCTTACCACGGTTACTGGACGCGTGACTTTACCAAGATTGATGAGAACTTCGGTAACGAAGCTGATCTTAAAAAGCTGGTGGAAGAGGCACATAAACGTGGCCTTAAAGTCTTGATGGACGCAGTAATCAACCACACTGGTTACTCAACGTTAGCCGATTTGCAATTTGACGGTATTGAGGTGTTAAAACCAAACGCTGACCTACCTAAGAAATGGGGGGATTGGAAACCAAAAGCGGGCGAAAACTGGCATAGCTACCACCAGAATATTGATTACCAGAGTCCAAACTGGGCGAAATGGTGGGGCGGTGACTGGGTAAGAACAGGTCTACCGGGATACCCAGTTCCGGGCAGCAGTGATATCACCATGTCATTGGCGGGTTTGCCAGACTTTATCACTGAATCAGACAAAGCCGTGAAGCCAGCTCAATGGCTATTGGATAACCCTGGCACTCGCGTTGAGGAGCGTGACAATTACACCGTCTCGGACTACCTAATTGAGTGGCAAACTGATTGGGTGAAACGCTTTGGTATTGATGGTTACCGTGTCGACACGGTGAAGCACGTTGAAGGCGATGTGTGGAAACGCTTGAAAGAAGAGGCATCAAGCAGCCTTGAGCAGTGGCGTAAAGAGAACGGTAAGTCAGGTCAGCCATTCTGGATGATGGGTGAAGTATGGGGACATACCGCTTATCGCAGCCCTTACTTTGACGATGGCTTTGACGCGTTGATTAACTTCGATATGCAGAAGAAATTAGACAAAGGCGCGGCGTGTTTCAGCCAAATGGCAGACACCTACCAAAGTTACGCAGATACTATCGCCAATGAGAAAGACTTCAACCCAGTGAGCTACATGTCTTCTCACGATACGGAGTTGTTCTTCTCTCGCTTCAAAGATTACGGTATGCAGCGTAACGCCGCGAATGCACTGCTTCTGAGTCCTGGTGCTGTTCAGGTTTATTATGGTGATGAAGTTGGTCGTAACATTGGTCCTTACGCGGACGATTTCCACCAAGGCACTCGTTCTGACATGGTATGGAAGCTATCTGATGAGAAGCAAGCGCTGCTCAAACACTGGCAAACTCTTGGTCAGTTCCGTAAAGCGCACCCAGCGATTGGTGCGGGTCAGCATCAAGTAATTGAACAAGAAGGCGCGTACGTGTTCTCTCGCTCGCTTGGCAATGACAAAGTCGTTGTGGCGTTTGTGGGTCGCGACAAGTAGTTAGAACTTCGTTTTAAGCCTAGATAGAAAAAGCCCTTCCTTGAGTTATCAGGGAAGGGCTTTGTTGTATTAGTTCGCCAGTTCTTGGTCGATGACTTTTTCTAGCTCGTCAAACGGCACATAGCCAGGAATGACTTGATCATTAATGATCAACGCGGGCGTGCCGCGTAAACCAAGTTGCGTGAAATACTGATAGTTTTTATCAAGCAACGCCTTGGTCTCTTTGTCGTCGACAAGCTGTGCTTCTGTCCCCGTTTTTTTCGCGATTTGATTTAAGGAACGTGCGTCATGTGCGCCCGGTTTTTTCACCAATAACTCATGCACTTGTTCGTACTTATCTCGCTGGTTTTGCCAAACATTTAATGCGTAACTTGCCGAGTTGTAGCCGTTTTTCTCGTATTGTTCTTTAAAAGAGACATTGAGGTTAAGCACTTTTACCTGCGGATATTCCTTACCAACTTTGACCAGCTCTCCTTCTAAACGTTTACAAAAAGGGCAGCTGTAGTCTGTTACGTTAATAATGGTTAACTCAGGGTTTTCAGCACCAAAAGAGGAATGTTTGCCATCACTTAGATATTGACGAACCTCCTTCAAGGTGTCGCCAAATGACTGTTGATACGCAATGTACTCTTGAAGGTTTTGGTGCAATGAATCAAGAATTTGAGGGTTTTCTTTTAGTATCTGAGTAACTTCCTCTAGCTTTTGTTCTGCGGTCTTTTCTGATGCGAAAGATACGGCAGGTACGATAGCCATCGTTAACGCCAAAAGTGTACGAGTGAATGTCATAATATTTCCTAAAACTTTTAAATTTCGTTGTTTGTTATGTGAAGTGAATAAAATATGTACAAAAGTCAGGCAGAAAGGTCTCTCGCCTTGCTGGCTTTATTCTCTAAACACGCAAAGTTTTAGGTGAACCCGATACTTTTCCGGTATCGGTTCTGTGTATTCCAGATAGCGAATTGCTGTGGTTGTCATCGGCAGCGCCACAATCAAAGCAAACAGAAAAAATGGAATAAGAATATGATCAAACTGATGTTGGTACGCTTGAACCAACTTTTCTGAAAGGTCGCAAGATGGTGATAAATTCACGCTTTCATCTTGCTGACTCTGTATTTGGTGAGCCTTTGGGCAGCTTTTCGAGAAACCAGAATTTTGGCTTAAGCATATCATCACCACCCAAAGCACGAGGGCGAGTGTCCATTTGGCTATTTTATATTGTGAGCGTAACAATGGGTCGTATAGTCCTGTTAATTCTGGTTTATGCCGTTTACATATGACCGGACCATCCTAACCTAAATTTCGTGGCTGAATGTTACTTTCGAGTTAATCGATATTGCCTCAATGCCAAAGTATGAAGTACGTCATGAATGTTGTAGAAAGCAATATTCGTCAGAATCATTTTTTGAGTTGATGAAGAAGTCGTGAGCTATCGACATAGATTAATATACCTAATTGTTAGCACAAATTTTTATTATCTTTCAATTGTGATTGAAATCATAAAACAAAACTTCATAACTGAGTCGCGATAATGTTCGGCAGGCGGATTGATTTTGATCATCTCTCTAGCACATTATTCAGGTGAACATATGTGTTAAGTTCCACATGTGTAGGTAATGTTATGAAAATTCCTGTTCAAACTGAGCGTAAAGTTACACTGGGGTGCTACGTTGCTCTGGCGTTTGCGGTTGTGTTCTTTTCTGGCCTGATGCAATCTAGCGAATGGTACGGTGTATTCGACTTTACAACGCTCAATGGCTCTTTCGGCAAGGTGGCGTATGGTGTCACCGAAACGGCTGACGGTGTGCAAGTTGCAACAACGTCGCTTCGCGGTACTGGTGGTAGCGGTGCTCGTGACGGTTTCATTTTCGCACTTACTTTGATTCCAACTGTTATGTTCGCCTTAGGTATGATCAACGTACTTGAGCACTACGGTGCACTTGAAGCAGCTCGTAAGCTTCTTACTCCTCTTCTACGTCCTCTAATGGGCATCCCTGGTAACTCTGGTCTGGCTTTAATTGCTTCTCTACAAAGTACCGATGCAGGTGCGGCAATGACGCGTCAGCTAAAAGATGAAGGTCACCTAACTAAGCGTGAAACGGACGTATTTACCATGTTCCAGTTCACTGCAGGTGCAACCATCGTGAACTTCTTCTCATCGGGTGCTGTGCTGTTCACACTGACGATGGCTGACGGCTCTCTAGCAGTAACGTCTTCTATTGGTTTAGCAGTTGTGGTGATGTTCGCATTTAAGATCATCGGCGCGAACCTGTTCCGTATCTACCTGAACATGACGGAAGGTAAAGAAGACAAGCAAGACCAAAACAAATCAGAGAACCTAAAAGAGGAGACGGCATAATGGGTGACGTTAAAGCGAAAAAACCAATGGTGACGGATATCTTCGTCGAGGGTGCTAAGAAAGGCTGGGTAATTGCGACTACCTCTACGGTGCCTAACGTATTGATGGCGTTCGTTATCATCAAAGCGCTTCAAATCACTGGCGCGTTGGATCTGATGGGCACGGTGTTTTCTCCAATCATGGATGTGTTTGGTCTTCCGGGTGAAGCAGCAGCGGTATTGATCGGTGCTTGGATGTCGATGGGCGGTGCGGTTGGCGTAGTGATTACGCTGTTTGACCAAGGTATCCTGAACGGTACGCACATTGCGATTCTTGCGCCTGCTATCTACCTAATGGGCTCTCAAGTTCAGTACATGGGTCGTATCATGGGTCCAATTGGTACTGAAGGTCGTTACATCCCAGTTATGATTGCAATCTCAGTATTGAACGCGTTTGGCGCAATGCTGGTGATGAATCTGTTTGTCTAGGAGTGAGTCATGCAATTCTCTCTAAATGAATATCTAGAAGAGCTACGTCCGCTGATTAATGTGGATTGTGGCACTTACACGACTGATGGTATCGAGTTTATCGCTTCTCAATTTGAAGAGAAGTACCAAGCGATGTCAGGTTGGAGCGTAAAACGCATCGACTGTGGCAGAGCGGGCATCGGTCTTGAAGTTCGAAACAAGCCGGAAGCTGAGCAAATCGACGTAATGCTGATTGGTCACATGGATACCGTGTTCCCTGTGGGTACTGCTGAGCTTCGTCCAATGTCTCAAGATGCAGAGAAAGCCTACGGTCCGGGCGTCTCGGACATGAAATCTGGCTTGCTGAACATCGTATACGCGATGCGCAATCTAGACCAAGCGGTGTTGGATAAGTTGTCTATCGCTATCTGCATGAACCCAGATGAAGAGACTGGCTCTCTGGACTCTGTGGATTGGATTCAATCAGTTGCGAAAAACGCTAAGAATGTGCTGGTTGCAGAAGCAGCACGTGCAGACGGTGGTTTAGTGAAAGCGCGCAAAGGCATGGCTCGCTACAAAATGACCTTTAATGGCGTTGCTGCTCACGCAGGTAACGAGCCAGAAAACGGCCGCAGCGCAATCACTGAGATGGCGAATTGGATTCTGGCTGTCAATGCAATGACCAACTTTGAATCTGGTACTACGCTGAACGTCGGCATTGTTTCTGGCGGCAACGGTGCGAACATCGTCCCTGAGCACGCGGAAGCGATCGTGGATGTGCGTTTCTGGAGCAACGAAGAATACGATGATGTCGATAGCAAGCTAAATGGCATGCTGGAAACACCATTCGTTGATGGCGTGAGAATTGAGTTGGTTCGTGAAGCTTATAAGCCTTCTATGGTGCCAAGCCCACAAACAGAAAGCCTGATGATGCTAGTTGAAGAAGCCGCAAGTGAACTGGCGATCGACATCAACTGGAAAGAAGTAGGTGGTGGCTCTGATGCAAACAACACGGCGATTCTTGGTGTTCCAACTTTGGATGGTCTAGGACCTATCGGTGCGGGCTTCCACAGCGATCAAGAGTACTTGTTGCTTGAGTCTATTGAACCAAGTATCAAAATGTTGATACGTGTACTGGAGAAGATTGTTCAATAAGGCATTCTGCTTCTAAAGCTTGGCTCCCAAAGCTTTTGGTTTCAAAACTTTTGTTTTCCAAGACTTTTTGTTTCCAAGGCAATAATCCCCGGACTTCGGTTTGGGGATTTTTCTATCTGTGTTTCACTTTACTATCATTTCTTGTTATTAATCTTGCGTTCAGGTTCGATTTATTAATATGTTGGACATAGTCATAAATTTCGGAGGCAACGATGACCACAACAATGTCTGTAAAATCGGCGCCGAAAGACGCCAAAGATCAAACGATGCAAGCGCCAGATGAGAAAACATTCTGGCGAAAAATGAAAGGGTCGGTTAAGAAAGCGGGTGAAGAAATTGCCGTAATGGGCATAAAATCATGGCTCGCGATGGCAGATTCCAACACCTCTGTTCGCCACAAGGCTATTTTAGGTGGCGCGCTGGCTTACTTCGTCCTACCAACAGATATGGTGCCAGACGTACTAGCTGGCGTCGGTTTTACCGATGATATGGCGGCACTTACCTTAGCCGCGAACTCAGTCGGTAATGCCATCACCGACGAGCATGAAGAACAAGCGAGAGAAAAGCTGAGTTCGATGACGGAGTAGGGCGGCTATGACCTATGCTGTAGATTCCAGATAAAACAAAAGCCCCGATGTTTCCATCGGGGCTTTCATTTAGACAGGATAATTGAGTTTGGAAGGGTTTAAGCTTCCGCGCGTTTTAGATGCACTTCTTCTTCTGCGACCCCAGCTTTTGGATCGTTGAAGCGAGTTTCATCCAGTGCGCCTTCCGATTTAGCAACAATGATAGTCACTGCGCTGTCACCGGTGATGTTAACTGCGGTACGAATCATATCAAGTAGACGGTCAACACCCATGATGAGCGCGATACCTTCAAGCGGCAGACCAACTTGGTTCAATACCATAGCAAGCATGACAAGACCCACACCAGGAACACCTGCGGTACCGATAGACGCCAGAGTTGCCGTCATGATAACCATTAGGTAATCGCCCATAGTTAAATCAATATTGAAAGCTTGAGCAATAAACGCAGTTGCTACGCCCTGCATGATCGCCGTACCGTCCATGTTCACGGTTGCACCAAGCGGTACTGTGAACGATGATACACGGTTCTCAACACCCATGCGGTGCTTTGCTGTTTCCATTGTCACTGGAATCGTCGCGTTTGATGATGCGGTCGAGAAAGCAAACATGATCGCGTCTTCCATCTTACGCAGGAACGTAATTGGATTTAGACCAGTGAAACCTTTTAACATTAAGCTGTAAGTGACTAGGCCGTGCAGGACAAGCGTCCCCGCCAGTACTAAGAAGTACTCTGCCAGATTGACGATTGCGCCCAGACCAAGACCAGTAAATAGCTTCGCCATTAAGAAGAACACACCATAAGGCGCCAAGTTCATCAAAATCGCGACCAGTTTCATGATCACTTCATTCAGATCAGCGAAGAACGCTGCAATACGTTCACCAGGTTTGCCTGCTGCGCTGATCGCGATACCAAATAGTACCGCGAACACAATAACTTGCAGGGTTTTACCTTCAGCCATCGCACTGATAGGGTTGGTTGGGAACATATCGATGATCACCTGACCCAAAGATGGTGCTTCTGCTGATTTGAATGAACTTGCTGCGGTTAGGTCAGCGCCAGCACCTGGCTGGAACAGAGTACCCATAGTTAGAGCAAGCGTAATCGCGATAGCCGTTGTTGTAACGTAGAAAGCGAGGGTTTTACCACCCATGCGACCCAGTGTAGAAAGGTCTTTGAGAGAGCTAGTACCACAAACTAACGAAACAAATACTAGCGGTACAACAAGCATTTTTAAGCTGGCAACGAAGATCTGTCCACCAACTTCGAATAATCCATTAACAATGTATGCGTCGACAAATCCGTTGTCGGCAAAAAGTGTGCGAATTGCAAATCCTGTCAAGATACCCGCAACCATACCTAAAATTACGCGGCTGGTAAGCGACATCGGTTTCTTGGTATTCATGAGAACACTCCTTATAGTTATGCACCTTGAGTTCACTTCAAAGCGGCGAGCAGATTAGCAGCGGAGTGAGAAAATACGAAAGAATAATCCTCTAAATGGTTAATAGATGTGAACTTTATCACTAATAAAAATGGAATTTTAACCAAAAATTAACGAATTGGCTGGATAAAAAGTTTGTATTTTAACACTTTTATCGAATATACAACCGATAACAAAGAGGATTTACAATAAATTCTAATAAGAGATAGAGTGCATACTCTCTTTGAGTGGATGCATTTCTGCATAACTATTTAAGTTGTATTCAGACTAGCGGTCGCTTCTTTAGGGATAATTTAGTATTGAGTGTTCATCAGAGCCAACGAACCCTTTATGCTTTCATATTTGTCAACTCAATGATGGTTGGCAAGTGTAGTTAGTTGGAGGTGATCCCAGCTCCAATAACTTTGACTGGTATTTTTAATCCCTCCAACCCAATAGCATTGTTTCGCTCGTATTAAGCCTTCCAAACACTGCTTGCCAGCCTCAGTGATACGGACGCTTTGTTCCCACCAGTGCCTTTCACGTGACTCAATCGTGATCAAAGGTGTTTGACACTGTGCTAGAGGGAGGAGTAACGCGTAAAACATCACGTCTCCTAGGTAAGGAAGAGGTTCTAGTTGTTGATATTGCTCAAACCAATCTTTGATGGGAATTGAACGATTTTGCGAGCTCAAAACCTTTAGTGCGAGGTGTTGTGTCAAGCTCAATCCAGTTTGTGAATTAGGTAACTCTTGCAAATGGCGTTTAAGCACGTTGAATATATTGGGCAAGCAATCCAGGTTATGCTGCTGAATCAAATTAACTATGGAAATAGGTGTCGGTGATGTAATAGCGTGCCAACACCGTTTAGCCTGACTGAATAATTTTGCTGTCACAGGTTTACGGTATCGCCAACAAGAACGAATAGCTTCTTCAGGCAACTGCCCAAAGCCGATGAATCGTTCAGTGCCCGAGAACTGGTTCAACTCAATGATCTCTATCACTTTATTCTCTACATTCTCTAACTGTGTTAGAGCACGAATTAGCATCAATTGATCATAACTGTCATGTTCGACCCAAAAGACGATTCGTTCAAATACATCACTTTGCAACAGATCGAGGTTTGATTGTTCCAATGTGACTATATCTTGAACCGAGTCTTCACGCTTCATCACGGGCAGCAGAGTCTCTACGACATATTGGGCACGAATGGCAAGGAAGTTCTGCGGTGTTGCTGGTATGGGGCCAATACAAAGCGGATCGATCAGGGCTAAAAATGTCCCTTCAAATCCGCTGGCTTTAAGTTGTTGTTGAATGTCGTGGCCACAACGAACGTGTAGCGTTTTTACTTTTGCATCTAGGGGCGGTTTTTGTTCTTTGATGGCTAGTTTGTGCGCTTCTAGCTCTTCGACATGAGCTTTTAGTTTACTCCAACTGGATAAGCCCAGTTCTCTTGCGAGTGCATGTTGAACGTCAGCCAATTGAATTGTATTGGGAGCCAAAGATTCTGGTTTGGAGTGAAATCGCTTAACTAACTCCAACGTGGCGTCATCGTATAGGCGGATAGCTTTGAGCCTTTTTTTAGCAATGGATTTTTGCTGATTGATATTGATCGAGAAGCTATTTGTAGAGTTCATATTTCACCTTTCTTATTTCTTCCACACTCGCCTAAATAGAAGCTAAAAAGAAGGTAAAAACAGATTGTGCCTGCTAAACCAAGCAGGTGAGGATATTGCCGTGAACCGAGTTCTTTCCGCGAGTGTTGGGTGCTTTAGGCATGAGCAGAGTGATAGTAGGTGGTCGCTATCCTTCGTGCAACCTTTTGTGAGAGTGTAGCGTCACAAAATGGCCGTTTCTCTATGTTTAGGGAGAATCAATGGGCGATAACACTAGCGATTCAACTCAATACCACTGTTGCTAGACTCGAGTTTCTACACTTTTGAGTAAAATACGATAAAGCGCTTGAGTCGCAGGACCACTTTTGGCTCCTTTGGGCAAAGTGAGGTGCAGCGCAACTTGATATTGATGGGAGTGTTCGAGCTCCAATACTTTAATTTTATCGCTCTTTCGGGCTGAGACTAAGTGCGCTGGTAGCCGACAAAACCCAACGCCTTGCTCTACGGCGTGAAAAGCGTGGTCGAAGTTATCGACGGTAATACGCTGACGTGCGCGTAACCAACCCACATCTCTTTTCGTTTTGTCTGAATCACCTAAGTCACGGATGACAATTTGGCTGGTGGTTGCAAAATCGTCGATGGAAACATGCGGCTTTTTAGCGAGTGGATGGTGTGCTGCGATTACAGGCAGCATGGTTGTTACGCCAAATGCTTCGGCAGGGTAGTTGGTTATCGGTAAGTTGATGATTGCGATGTCAGCGAGCTCATTTACGACCATTTCGGTTGTTTTGCTCAGTGACGTTTCAACCACTTGAACGGAGGTCGTGTTGTTGTCCTCCAAAAATTGACTGAGTGGTGCATAAAGCCAACAAGGGTCACAAAGATGATCTACTGCGACCGTGATTTGAGATTCCACCCCACTTTTTAACTGCTTGCTGATGACTTCTAGTTCCCGCGCTTGTTCAAGCATGGATTGTGCACGACGCAGTATGGTTTTACCGTGCTCTGTCAAACCCGCTTTGCGCCCTCGTACTTCGATAAGTTGAATACCAAGTTGGTCTTCTAACTTCCTCACCGAGTAGATCAATGTGGTATGGCTCTTGTTGAGCAGTAAAGCTGCGGATTGAATACTGCCTTCTTGAGCAATCGCTTGTAGCGTTTGCCATTGTTCTAAGGTCGTTTTTAGTCTCATGAGTCAATTTTTTAGACAGTTAATGGCAAAATTATGAACTTTTTTGTCAGTTTTATAAAGGTAATAATCTTGTCATCGAAAACGAGTCAATAAGAAGAGGAGACTCAAGATGGCGAAATTATTACAAGTTGATTTTGAATTTCATGGTCCGTTTGGTGAAGAGATGTCGAATGCTTTGGTCGACTTAGCTAAGTCGATTAACCAAGAGTCGGGCATGATTTGGAAAATCTGGACGGAAAGCGAAAAAGACAAACTCGGTGGTGGTATCTATCTTTTTGAAGATGAAGCCACGGCGCAAGCGTATCTCGAAATGCATGCCGCACGCTTACGAAAAATGGGCGTAGTCGAAGTACGAGGTCAAATTTTCGATATCAATGTGCCGTTAACGACGCTCAATCAAGGGCCTATTAGAGGATAAGGAGATGATGACCAACCGCACTTTTCTAACCGTTCATGGTGTCGTATATACGGTATTCGCTTTTGCGTTGTTTTTTGTACCAACCATAATGTGGTCGATGTATGGAGTACAAATTAACGACCAGTACGCGCTGTTTTTATCGCAGCATACTTCGATCTTTTTAGGTGGAATCGCTGCGGTGAGTTTGATGTTACGTAATGTGGAATCAGGGCATACTGCGAAACAGCTGTTTAAAGCATTATTGATTACTAATGGCTTAGGGGCAGTGATTACTACCTATGCCGGCATTATCGGAGTATTTGTCGGTTTTGGTTGGAGTGACCCAATATTCTTTGTCTTGCTTAGTTTGATTACGTACAAGCAATTAAGAGTGCAATAGAAAAAGCCCTGCTGTTTCTAGCAGGGCTTTGTCATATTTGGTTTAATTAGCGATCTAAATTCAACTTATGATTCGCTTTTGTACGCGTAGTTATAGTAGCCGTATCCATAGCCGTATGAGTTAGATGCCTTTTTCTCAACTGCATTGAGAATCACACCTTTAACTTCAACGCCTGATTGCTCGAAGCGACCTTGCGCGACTTCAATCTCCTTCAAAGTCGTTTGATCAAAACGAGCGACCATCAGAGTTGTTCCTGCAAGCGCGCCAACAATGCTTGGGTCGGTAACTGCGAGTACAGGCGGTGTATCGATGATGACTAGATCGTATTGTGCAGACATCTCGTCAACAAAGCTCTTGAAGCGAGGGTGCATAAGAAGTTCTGACGGATTTGGTGGTACTTGGCCGCGAGTCACAACATCTAAATTATCAATGGATGTAGATTTAATGATGTTGCTAAGGGATGTCTTACCGCTCAAGTAATCAGAAAGACCGTTGTCCCAACGTAGACCGAAGCATTGCTGCAAATAACCTTTACGCATATCCGCATCAATAAGCAGCACTTTCTGACCGGTTTTCGCAGCGACGGCCGCAAAGTTGGTCGATACAAATGTTTTGCCGATAGATGGTGCAGGACCTGAAATCATAAGAACGTTATTCTTCGCTTCCATCATTGCAAAGTGCAAGCTAGTGCGAAGACTACGTAGAGCCTCAATGGAAAGATCGGCTGGGTTAGCTTCCGCTAGAAGGACTAGCTCATTGTTGCTGCCTTTGTTGCGCTTAAGCTTGTTTGCAAATTCCAGTTGTTGAATAGATTTTGGAACGCTTGCGTAAACTGGCATGCCAATCTGTTCAATTTGATCTGGTGTTTCCACACCACGGTGGAATGCTGCACGAATTAATACGAAAGCAACGCCTGCCATACCGCCAAGCAGTGTTGCTAGCACAACGATAAGCGCTTTTTTCGGCTTAATTGGCTTAGAGAAAGATTGAGCGTTATCTAAGATTCGAACGTTGCCAACTGTTCCGGCTTTAATAATGTTGAGCTCTTGAACCTTGTTCAATAGTTGGATGTAGATTTGTTGGTTTACTTCTACATCGCGTGTCATACGTAGAACTTCACGCTGTGTTTTCGGTAACTTTTGAACTTGTTTATTAAGACGTTCTTTCTCTTTTAATAGTGTTTCACGTTTATCAAGTAGCGACTTATAAGCTGGGTGATCCTGTGTGAAGCGTTGGCTGATCTCACTTTCTTTGAATGTAAGCTCATTTAGCTGTGCTTCTAACTCAACCATTACTTTCAGCGTTGACTGAGCTTCAAGGCCTAAGTCGATAGATTCATTTTCTTGACGGAACCGATTTAAAACGTCTTCAGAAGCGGTCAGTTTTGTTTTGATGTCTGGGAGGTGACCTTTCAAGAACTCGAGGCTTTGCTCTGCCTCTGCAGAATTTCTTTGAACGTTTTGTAAGAAGTAGTTTTGGCTAATGTCGTTCAAGATATCTTGAATCTTAGCGCGGTCTTCACCAGAGAAGCTTAAAGATATAATCCCGGTTTGCTTACCACGTTCGCTAATCGATAAGTTTTCTTGAAGTTTATTAATTGCATCTAATTTACTGATTTTGCTGACCGTGAATGAGTCACCAGTTTGAGCCATAAGTTCAGTCGCCAAAAACTGGTATCCATTCTTCTCAAGCAGTTCACCAACTTTACCTTCTAGAATGACGTTATTGTCATCTTCTAAGAGCCTGAACGTCTGTTTTTCAGAATCAATAACTTCAAGAGTTAAAGGAACGCCAACTGCGTAAGAAGGAGCATTAAATCGTGAAACGCTCAGACTGATTTGCTCACCTTGTAGTCGAGCTAGGCCTTTACCAATAATTGGCATGTAGTTTGGAGAAACGACAGTCGTTAAGTTGAACTTATCAACAGTACCGCCCAAGATCATACGAGATTTGATGATCTCTATTTCTGTTGTCGCTGATGATTCTGCTGAAAACAGCTCTCCCATATCACCAACCATCGCTGAAATACCACCTGAACTCTTACTTTCGATTTGGATAAGAGCGTCAGCTTTATAGATAGGTGTTGATAGAATGGCAACGCCGACGCCTATAATTGAAAATAGGACTACGGTACATAGAATGAGCCATTTGGCATCGAGAATGATCCCAAATAACTTTCCCAAATCGATCTCATCGTCGGCTTGACGTGATTGCTTAATAGTTTGTGTTGTCATTACTTTAACTTCTTAAATACCTTGCCATTGGCGTTTATTTAGCCTTGCGGCTTATAGTTTTTGAGACCACGCTTTTGCTGCTTTTTCTATAAGCGTATATGCATGTTCGAAAGCTTCTCTACTTTGTCTGTATGGATCAGGGATGTTTTTTTCATTTATCCACTGTCCAAACAGCATCGTTTTACCTCGTGCCTCAGGAGCGATTTTGGTTAAGGCTTCTAAATGACCTTTTTCCATAACCAATATCAGATCGTATTGAGCGCAAAGCTCAGGTGTTAATTGTCGTGCTTCGTGTCCATCTAAGCTTACGCCATGTTCGTTCGCGATAGTGGTTGCCATCTCGTCAGCAGCTTTTCCCGTTAGATGGCTCTTATCTACTGCGATTCCTGCTGATGCGACATGTTTGTTTGGTAGTAAAGACTGCAAAAGCCGCTCTCCTGTTGGAGAGCGGCAAATATTACCGACACAGACGACAAGAATATTAGAAAACAAATGCTTACCCTACTTTAAGTTGTATGCTTATGATCTCAACTGAATTGCTGGCTTCTTTATATTGCGCAATTGAGCTGAGTAGCTATCGATTACGTGCCGCAAGAGATAATTTTCTTGCGGCACGTTGTTTTACGGCCAAGTGCGTACTCGTAGTACACCTTCGGTTAGTTCATTAAAGCCGGAAATGGTTGGAACGAGCTGAGCAATCACACGATTCCAACGACTAACAGGTGCAGCCGTCACATAGACTATGTCGTAAGGGTTGAGATCAAACTCAGTACCAATCACCAAAGCAGAAGCGTCAGAAACATCTAGCTGATAAATGTCCGCCATTTTAGCTTCTTCTTTTGAACGTCTGATGACAAACACACCGGTAGCATCTGCGGAGATTTCACTGATACCACCAACGCTGCTAAGAGCCTCAGTAAGGCTCATGCCGCTACGATCAATTTTGAGTAATTTCGGATCGTTAACCTCGCCCATAACAAATACTTTTTGCGCATCGTTTCGAGGAATATGAACAATATCGCCAGGCTTTAGAAGGCGGTTTTGAGTTAAATCGCCTTGTTGCATCAGAGCATACAAAGAGACGTTTTCAACAACGCCATTGCGTGTCAGTGTCGCATTACGCCAATCAGCCTCGGCAGCCAGTCCGCCAGCTCTATTCACAGCATCTAGAAGTGTAAGGGGGATGTTTGTAATTGGTTGTTGTCCTGGCTTGTTAACTTCGCCAGTTACATAAGTCTTTTTAGAGCGAAATGCCGCAACGCTTACATCGACCTGTGGGCTCTCAATGTATTTTGCAAGGCGGCTTGCAATGTCTGCACGAATCTGACGTACGTTTTTGCCTTCAACATGTACGACACCTATGTAAGGGTAGAAGATCGTGCCATCCGAATGCACCCAGTTACCCGCTTCGGCTGAGCTTCGGTATGAGCCCGCTGGGATCGTTAGCTCTGGGTGATCCCAAATAGTGATATTTAGGATATCGCCAGGTCCTACTTCGTATTCATATTTTGCGATTTCAATATCTAACTCTGGGTTTGGTTTTGAAAAAGGGTCCACTGAATTTAAAGACGTTACGCGCTCCAAAGTTAAGGGATAAACGGTAACCTGAGACTCTATATCACTCGATTCAGTGCTCATGACTGTTTTGTCACTGACCGAAAGGTGGCTACCAGGCAAAGTACACCCTGTAAGAAGGATAGGAAGTACTGATATCCCCAAAAATTTATTAAATGTGTTCATTGGTTTATAACTACCGAAAGAAAGTTTGCCGACTGAAATTGATTCATTCTAATTGAACTGCATTTCATCAATATTGATGATTTACTGCAGTTTTAAGCCTTTAGAAAGCGAGTCCATTCAGAATTATTTGTGTAATAAACACTCCAAATGGCTGCTAGCGACTTAGAGCTCTTAGTTTCATTAATGAAGGTGTGAAAATCCGACCCACAAAAAATAGTCAACTATTATCCATCTGGTTGCAATAAAGGCAACAAGTTACTTGAAAAAATACTGACGAATACATGACAAAATTGTGTCTATTTAACGTTAATGAGATGAATGCATGATTTTGCACAAGCAAACAGGCAAGAATGTGAAAAAACTCATGCCAAAGTTGTATGCATCCTATTTACACTATATGCAACTGCCGTTATGCTTCCTGTTGCGGTCGGATATAACAACAAATATTGGAGCTAATTTTGAAAATCAAACTTTTAACGGCAAGTGTGGCAGCAGTCCTACTAGCAGGTTGTGGTAGTGACAGCGATCCTGAGGTAAAAAGATACTCAGTTCAGGCTTATGACCCAGCTGTTATCGGCATGAAAGTTCAAGCAGTATGTGGTGGTGAGACATACGACGCTATTGAAAATACAACAAACTATGAAGGTATGGTTGGTAAAGCGCGTTTTGAAAATATCAACGTTGTAAATGCGCCAGGTGATTGTGCTTTCGTATTAACGCACACAGAAGATAGTAAAGACGCGTCAAATGGCAAACCTATTACATCTGACTACAAAATCCCTCAAGGCCTAGCCCAGGCGGATTCATTGGTAACAGGCTCTCCATTTACGACTTTGGTTGCTAACTCTTTAAAAGATGGTGAAGTATACTCTTCTGATATCGCTGAAAAAGTATTCGAGAATTTGGGTATCGATATCAATGCAAGTGGTAAAACAGTTGACGAAATCCTTCGTGATACAGAATCTGTAGTAGCAGGACTTGGCAGTGAGGGTGGTAACAGCGCACTTGCTACTCAGCTAGTTGCAACAGCAAACGTTGTATCAGATATCATCAAAGCGAACCCAATAGCTTCGCCTGAAGCTGTAGCTGTTGCTGCAAAAGCAATCACAGAAGATGTAATCGCGGCGAACCCAAATTATCCTGAGAATGATTCAGGTGACGTTATCTACGTAACGATTCCAGCTGAAGATACTCAGAAAGTTGTTGCTGATGTACAAGAGGCTATCGATAACGAGATTCCATTAGAAGATATCGAACCTGACGTACCACAAATTCCAGATGCGGAAGTCGGTGAGCCAATTGAACCTGAAGATCCACCGGGTCCAGGCACTGGCGCGACAGGCGGTAACTAAGCAAGTTTTTGCTGACAAATTCTAAAGGCCTCTTCAGAGGCCTTTTTTGATCCTATCGTATTGTAGTCATCACCTTTTAGTGAGCCCTTTTCTGTTTAAGTAAGGCAGGATATGCGGACGTGATTCCCCAGCCAATTTACTGGTGACTTCTTGCGACCAAGTACTCTGTTTTTGATTGCTCGAACGGTTTGCATAGTAGTTTTGCATAGTTTGGTCATACGTCTGAATATCATCCAAGTTTAGGTCTTGATACTGATTCTCATGCACCACGACATGCTTAGGTAGGCGAGGTTTTACTTCAGGGGTTTGATCTGGATGACCAAGACACATACCAAATAAAACGGCGGTATTTTTAGGTAAACCTAATAATTCGTCTACTTTTTGGGCATTGTTTCGTAAACCACCAATATACACACCTCCTAGTCCCATCGACTCCGCCGCAAGCAAGCAATTTTGTGCCATGATGCCCGAGTCTACAGCGCCTATTAGCGTTAACTCGGTAAAGTCAGCTTGAACATCTGGGTTGATACTGGCGTGGCGTTGGTAATCAATGCAAAACACCAAAAACTCAGCCGCGCTTTCAACGTACCCTTGATTTCCGGCATATTGAGCTAATAGCGTACGTTTTTCTTTGTCGGTCACGCGGATAATTGAAACGACTTGCAACATGCTTGATGAGGACGCCGCAAGGCCGGCTTGAAGAATGGCATCTAATTGTTCGCTCTCAATCGGTTGTGAGGTGAATTTTCGAATTGAGCGGTGATTGAGAATTGTTTGAATCGTGCTGTTCATGGTGACTTAACATCCCCTGTTACGTTAAAGGCTGAAGACTCACCTTAGCGACATTTGATGAGTCGGTAAACTATCTCAAAAGAAAAACAATGCTTGGCGCATAAGTGTGAAGACGATTCGAGATTACACCACTCGTTCTGTTTGAGAGCGTATATACTGTTTTTAGAATCAATAATTTAAATGCAGTGGAAAATATGAAAGAACTCATTGTTCATACAGTTACGGTGTTTATGGGCTTCTTTGCCATCATGAACCCTATCGCCAATATTCCCATCTTTTTGAGTTTAACTGCTGATGAAGATAAAGAAACCATCCGTTCCATTGCGCTCCGCTCGGTTTTTATTGCATTTATTATCATCGCGATATTTTCTATTGCCGGTAAGTTAATTTTTGATTTGTTTGGTATCACGCTTTATGCATTGCGAATAACAGGCGGTATTTTGGTGTTTTTGATAGGTTTTAACATGCTTCAAGGTGATTCGACGCATCAGAAAACCAAAGAGAAGGCGTATTCACCAGCTCAGCAACGGGCGGCATTGAGTATTGCAGTGTCTCCACTGGCGATGCCAATATTAGCTGGGCCTGGAACGATTGCTACCGCGATGAACTTTGCGACAGCGGGTGGTTTCGATCAAACCATTATTACTATCGTTTCTTTCGCTGTCCTTTGTGTGATCACCTATGTACTGTTTTTGTTTGGAGACAAATTGGTCAAAGCGGTTGGACCAAGTGCTCTAAATGTTGTGACTAAAATGATGGGCTTAATTCTAGCGGTTATTGGTACTCAAATGTTCATTGATGGCGCGGGCGAAGCCTATAAAACGGTTTTCTCCTAGATTTCTCTTAGACCTTGCCACCTTGGTTCAACCCGCAATTACATTTCTAACGGGGACGGATTTTTTGAACTTTAGTTTTCATTTTCTAAGAGAGAAATAAATAGACTTCACCTATTTCAATAATAAGAATATTCAATTGTTGTGATTGCACGAATTTCATTACTCTTTTGGCAAGGAGAATGGGGGAAATATGGCAACAAAAGCAATTGTAGTAGAAGGTGGCGCGATGCGAGGCGTCTTCGCAAGCGGAGTGTTAGATGCGTTTTTAGAGCAGAGTTATAAACCGTTTGATTTTGCAATCGGTGTATCTGCTGGTGCATCAAATTTGATTGGGTATTTGACCGACTACCCACATCGCAGTATTAACGTCATTACTAAGCTGGCCACAAGCAAACGCTTTTTTGACCCGACTCGCTTCGTTAAAGGTGGGGACCTCATCGATGTGAAGTGGTTGTTTGAAGAATCTAATCGCTTGTATCCCGTCGATGAAAATAAACTGTTTAATGGCGTTCCTTTTCTCGCAGCGACAACAAATGTAGATACAGGGCAGGCAGATTACTATCGCGTGACACGTGATAATTTTCACCATGCGATTGAAGCGACAACAGCATTACCGATTGCCTACAAGCATACCCCTTGTTTTTCTGGTGGTTGTTATACCGATGGTGGGGTCGCGGACTCTATCCCAGTGCGTGAAGCTTATCGTCGAGGGGCTCGCGACATAACCGTAGTACTCTCTCACCCGCTGAATTATGCCAAAAAGCCAGTTAAGACCACATGGCTGATGAAGAAACTTTTTGCGGAGCACCCCAAAATGGCGGATGCGATGTTAAGACGTGCAGATAACTATAATCAATCATTAGAGTTTATTCGTAACCCTCCACCAGGAACACATGTTAGGGTAATTGCCCCACCAGATAATTTTCATGTTCAGCGCTTATCAATGCGACAATCCGTTTTACTAGAAGGGTATGAAATGGGACTGATTGAGGGGCGAGCGCATCTCACTAGTTTATCTGGTGTTCATGGTTTAGACCGGGAAAATTGTCATTTTTGCGTTTGATTATAAAAGAGCCTCATAGTGAGGCTCTTTTGCGTAACGTTCAAAGGGTGATTTAGTTGACTTTATCCCAAGCCATCTCCCAGTGTGAACCTATTCCAGGCTCGTAATGGTTTGCGCTTTCTTTCCACTGCATACAGTAACCAGAGTATGGGAAAGGTTTACATTGATAAATGCCCCCGTCGCTGGCAAGCACTTTTGTGCCCGCCGTGTAGCTAGATAGTCCTTCAGGGAAGACAAAATCGTACTCACCAGATGGTGGCGGAGTAACTGACTCTTCTTTTAAGTGAAAGTCGAGTGTTTGCTGATCCACCAAGTTGCCATTTTTATCCTTAATACGTGTCACGAGCATATGGTGACCCGGCTCCGATTTACTTAAAGCGAGCGATATCGCCTCTACCGAGCCGTCTTTCATTTCGTTTGCCCAACTTGCAAGTGGTTCGCGATGGTGATTGTAAACGGTGAGTTCTGCATTTAAATCGCCTTCAGCAGTTAGTGTCAGATCCAACGTTGTCGGTGTTGACTCAATGATATATTCGTCTGCTAAGCCATCTACTGTGAGTGAGTATTCTGGAACAGGAGTTTCAATGTTATAGCCGATCTCTACTCGCTCAAGGCCGCTATTTGCTTGCAGATACACCGGATTAGTACTATAAACAGGAGTGAATTTATCCTCTGCATACTGCCCGGCTTGCAGTTTTGCTTGTTCTTGGTTTAGCTTAGTCGCGAGTGCGTAAGACCAGTTTTTCGCTTGGCCCATTGCTGCATCGGTAATTTCTAGTTCAGTTCTATACGCCACGTTTTCACCTGCTTGATCAAATACGCGTGTATAAACCGAATCCCCAATATTTAAATCCATTGTAGGAATAATTTGACCGCCTTGCTTCCAATCTGGAATAACGGGACTGTCACCATCAAATTTCACATCGATCACGTTATAAAATGAGGCTGCAGTGTCGCCAACATCCCATACTGCCAGGATGACATGGTATCCCTCGCGAGTAGGCACATTACATTGATGGCTTACCTGTTTCGGGGGTTGAACCATATTGCCGTCGACGACACAGAAAGGAGTTAGATCAAAAGAGTCTCGTGATAGTGAAGCGTTTGGGTTCCAATCAGGCTTGGTGATGTAATATTTCCAGTCGCGCGTCACGTGGTTAGCGGTAAATGTCCATTCAAAAGTTTGTGTACCTGCTTGAATAGGGCGTTTTACCCAACGGTCGGCAGTTTGCTCATCAAGGGCAGCTGCTAAAGCGGTTTCGGCACTCGCTATTTTACCATCGCGAGGCCCTGTTTCGGGAAAGCCATCAGGGCCTTCAACGCTTTGCGGTTCATATTGAATCGCACCGCAGTTATTATTTTTTTCGTTAGTATCTGGCGTTGGATACTTACATAGTGCCGAGCGACTTGCAGCGACACCACCATTGGTTTCTGATACATAACCGTGAGCCGCAGCACCTGAGCTAATGCTTGCAAGTGCTAACGCGAGTACGGATTTGGTTGGAAATGATTTCATCACATGTCCTCTATTATGGCTGACAAACTAGTGTCACACCCCGGCGCATGCTGAGCATAAAGCAACGCTACAGAAATTGGACTTCTGTAACACCGCGTCATGGTAACCCCGCTATCATGAGCATTCTTTTAGATTTTTAAATGCTGACAGACCGGAAGCTTTGCGTCCCACCCTTTCGAATGGTTTGCCGAAATGTGATTGAGCAGCCAAAATTTAGCTTAAGAATTTACATGTGGAAAAGTAAACGTCACTGACATGGAATCCTGTTCTCAAATTGAAAGATAACGATATCTTAACCTCGTCAATATTATGCAGTATCGTATTGTAAGATATTGATTTTAATTTTGTTTTTATCTTATTAATAATCATGGAGAATGAGTGGAGGTTTGTTGGGGATAAATGGAGAGGAATCGTGCTAAGGGTGGAAGAAGTTCTGTCTAAAGGGCGGAGTGTACCGCCCTCTGGATGGTGTTATTTCGGCATAATGACAGTATCAATCACGTGAATGACACCGTTTTTAGCTTTCACATCGGTTGCGATGACATTTGCATCGTTAACCATGACTTTATCGCCCATGGTTTTAATCATCACATCTTGCCCCTGAACCGTAGTCGCTTTGTCTAGCTTAACAACATCGGTAGCCATCACTTTCCCTGGGACGACGTGATAAGTCAAAACAGATACTAACTTGTCTTTGTTTTCCGGCATTAAGAGCATGTCGACTGTGCCGTCTGGCAGTTTTGCAAAAGCGTCATCCGTTGGTGCAAAAACAGTAAATGGGCCTTCACCTTTGAGAGTGTCAACCAGGCCCGCTGCTTTCACCGCAGCAACAAGCGTATTGAAAGAGCCATTTTCAGCGGCAACGTCGACAATATCGGCTTTCATCATGCCATGCTCATGAGCCTGAACGGGAAGCATAAAAGATAATGTCGCCATCAGTGTCGCCGCGATAACTAAGATACGTTTGAACATAATGTGTTCCTTACTAGTTGAGGGTACAACGGGTTCCCTGGAGTGTGTTTGCATTTGTACGCATCGTGATTGAAAGATGATCATCGCGTCCTACTTTCTTTTGAGGGTCTAACATGTCGCGCAAGAATTCGTCTGCCTTCTTGTTTCACATCAGCTCGTTTCCGCCACGTCCATAAGCGCTCTCTTGCTGCCTTAGCTGCTTTGTCTGGTGCGATAATAGGTGCAAGGTAACGGCTATCTGGCTGCAATTGATACATGACAGCTTCCATCTGGGTCATTGTCCAGGGCTCGAATAAAAGAGGGGGAGGAACCATTTGTAACTCAGGTACCCACTTGTAGATGAACGTACCGTTAGGATCATGTTCTTGGGCTTGCTTGATCGGATTATAAATACGGATTGTGTTAGTCCCGGTTACTCCTGCTTGCATTTGGAATTGTGGGTAATGAATTCCAGGCTCAAAGTCGAGAAACAGTTGCGCTAAATGCGTTACACCTACTCGCCAATCCATGTTCATGTGGTGAGTAAGAAAGCTAACCAGCATGGCACGCATGCGAAAGTTAATGTAACCAGTGTGGTGCAAACAGCGCATGCAGGCATCAATCAAAGGTACGCCAGTATGCCCGGATTTCCATGCTGCTAACTTTTCTTCATCGAAAGTACTACTTTGTTTAATCAATGGTTCGTAAGCCCGATTAACGCAGTAAAACTCCATGTCGTATTCCGATTCGAATTTTTGGATGAAGTGACAGTGCCAATGAAGCCGTGAAGACAATGCAATTAAGCTGCGACGAAACCCAGCGACTTGCCAGTGTTTCAAAAGGTATTGATAAACTTCACGCAAGGATATGTTACCCCAAGCGAGATATGGAGAAAGTCGAGTAAAGGCTGTGCGTGAGGCGGTGGGACTAGAAATGCTTCGATAGTAATCACGACCTCGACGATGGAAAAAGTCCTCTAGTGTTTTCCAAGCGAGCCGGCTTCCTCCCGTTTGCATTCCTTTGCATTTTGATAGCCAGGATGATGGTGGCGAAAACGAACAGCCGAGAGCTTCTGCATCCAATGCATGCAATAAGTCGGTTGGGAGCTCAATAGGGCTTATTGAGGCTCTCATGACAGAGTCCCAATGTTTGTCCCAACCTTGCCGGTTTATTGCACCTCTGATTACAGCACCGTGTTCGAATTCAAACCAGTCGATGTTCTGCTCATACAGCCAAGCGGCAACTTGTCGGTCTCGTTCAAAGGTGCAGTTGAGTCCTATTTCTTGGTGAGAAAAAACAGCGTTGATTTGATATTGCGCTTGAATTGATTGGAAACATGCTAAAGCATCGTCAAACAGCACCGTGATTCGATGCCCATACGCTTTGAGCGTTTCATCCATGTCTTGCAGTGATTGCCAAACAAATCGCCAGTGGCGCTCAGAATAGTGTGGGTTGTTCAATAGCAATGGTTCAACAATATACAAAAGCACAGTTGGGTGCTTTGTTGATAATGCTTGAGTTAGTGGTTGATGGTCAGTCAGCCTTAAATCTCGCTTTAACCACACGACATTGATTGTTTGCATCGGAATCCTCTTTGTTTCCGATGTTGTACGCAAGTAAACCGAAGAAATCTCATCCAATGATCGGTTTTATTCTACAAAACGTAGAGGTAACTTTCAGGGAGGTGACACATGGCAATACCATTGAGTAAGTTACAAAAATACTTCTATGTAGACAAATTGGTCATTCATTCGCTTGATCTCGCATTGTACCAGGCATCTGTCGTGATTGATGGAGAAGCGCAATTTATCACTGATGACAACGGTATCTTTTTGAGGGCTCATTCCCTGATCGAGATGCAAAAGAAGTGCAGGAATATCAAAGCAAATAAGCAGGTTCTAGTGCATCAAAGTGCTTATGATGAAATGGTGGGGCTACCCGAAGGCAAAAGAGACAATCAACTAGAGGTATTGGTGAGGGATACAAAATTGTATTGAAAGAGTATTGGTGCGTAGTAAAAGCGAGCCACCTTACGGCAGCTCGCTAAATATAAGGAGAGTTGGGCTTAGTCTTGTTTACGCTGCGCTTCTTTTTGCGCGTACTTAGCGGCACGTCGGGCTTCTCTTTGCTTGGCACTTTCACCACCAACATGCTGCTCGCCTCGCTGCTCTGCAAGAACAATTTGTTTTTCACGCTCGCGGAATCGAGCAATTTGTTCTTCTGAGTGTGTGCCGTGACATTTTGGACAGCTCACGCCTTGCTCGAACAATTCTGACTGTTTGTCTTCTTCAGTGATCGGTAGACGACAAGCGTTACATAAATCGTAATCTGCTTTTTCTAGCTGGTGGTTCACTGCAACACGCCCGTCAAATACGTAACAATCGCCTTCCCACATGCTCTCTTCTTGAGGAACTTCTTCAAGATATTTAAGAATGCCGCCTTCTAGGTGGTAGACCTCATCAAAGCCCTGTTCTTTCATGTAAGCCGTTGATTTTTCGCAGCGGATACCACCGGTACAGAACATCGCAACTTTCTTGTGTTTTGCCGGGTCCATGTTTTCTTTTACATAGTCTGGGAATTCACGAAAGGTTTCAGTATTTGGGTTTACAGCGCCTTTGAATGTCCCGATCTCGATTTCGTAATCATTACGTGTATCGACAACAAACACTTCAGGATCAGCAATAAGATCGTTCCACTCTTGAGGTTTCACGTAAGTACCCACTACGTGGCGAGGGTCTATACCTTCAACACCTAATGTTACGATCTCTTTTTTCAGTTTCACTTTGGTGCGATTGAATGGCTGGGTCTCAGAATACGACTCTTTGTATACGGTGCCAGTCAAACGAGGTTCGTTGTTTAGCCACTCCAGTAGCGTATCAATACCTGCACGATCAGATGCAACAGTACCGTTGATACCTTCACTTGCCAGTAGTAATGTTCCGCGAATATGGTGTTTTTCCATCAACGCAAGTAATGGCTCGCGTAGCTCTTGATAGTTATTCAGCTCAACAAACTTGTACAGCGCACAAACTACATACTGACTCATGAGGTTTCCTTTAAAAATACAGGTGGTCAACGACCTTAAAATTTTAGCGGCACGAAGTATACCTGACTAAACTAGTCGGAAATACGGACAAATTATACGGATATTATGAGTAGGCGGGGCCTGGCGGTCTTTGATAGGGGGAGCATGTCCGCAGGTGAAGCCGCTATGTGTTCAAATTATAAGCATTAATTATAGTGGGTTAGGTAGGTTGGAGCCGATACTTTTGGTTTAAATTTATGCTGTTATTCTCTTTTAGGCCCTTCAAAAAAGTTAGGCGCAAGAAGCACCAAGTAATCACCGGAGTCATTGACAAGGAAAGGACATGTCGCAGTTTTATACATGAGGTTGTGAGGGATAAAGGTTTAGGGACAAAGAGTGAATGACTGATCGCCATTGTTCATAAACCGCTATAAAACGCCTTTTCACCACATACTGAAAAGGCGTTTTTCTAACGTCTGCCGTGCTTATTTCAACGTAGCTGCGGTCTGTTTGCCCATGGCTATGAGCCTATCGAGAATACGTTCACCGTCGGCACGTAAACCGTTGTGCTCGTACTCATTGGTGATCCACGCTTTTGAGTTTGGGATTAACGCGAGCGTCTCTCGGCTGATATCCATTTCAACAAACATATCATCGGCGTAAACGGCGCAACTGACAGGCACTTTGTTCTGAGCCAGTTGTGTTTGATCGTACAGCGCAGTCCAATCTTCTTTCGCTGCCAATATTTCTGCGGTGTCTTTTAGTGGTTTGAGGTTAACGTATTGGTCGAACATCCATGGGAAGACCATTTCCCCCGTAAAGTAAAATGGCTTGCCAGATTCATAATTAAACTCTGATCGGGTTTGGCGAACGCGGTGCGCACTCCAATTCGACGCGAAGCTTTGACAGTAAATCGATTCATGCAAAATGGCGTAGATCGGGTTGGTTTGGAAGTTTTGCTGCGCCAACATATCGTTTAAGAACTCATAACGAAGTTGTGGTTTGCCGTCCACTTCAATCAACGCGCTTTCTAGCCAATAGTAAGTTGGCAAGAAAGTATCACTCACACCAAAGTTGATGCCGATTTGTTGAAATTGCTCCACCGTGAAGCGTTGACCATTTGGTAGGTACTCTTCGTTTTCCAGCAAGTGATTCGCAATGTTTTGGCAAAGTTGTTGCGCACTTGGAAATTGTTGGAAGAACGCTTGGTTTTTCTCCATGGTGCGTTTGAAAGTGGCTTCATACACATCGTCGGCATGACGTGAGACTGATGGCACGCCACCTGTGATGTAGCTTTGTAGCAAGCTGTCTGGGAACAAAGACAAATAGGTGAGGGAGCAAAACCCACCAAAGCTTTGACCTAAGATCGCCCATTTTTCGACGCCAAATTGCTCACGAATGTATTCCGCGTCGCGCACGATGTTATCCGCTCGGAAGTGGCTCAAGTAGTCTGCTTGTTGCTCTGGCGTGAGGTGAGCAAGCGTCTGGTGATTAATTACGCTGCTGTTGCCCGTACCGCGCTGGTCGAGAAGCAAAACTCGGTACTCTTGCAGGGCGCGTTTTACCCAGCCATTATTGCCGTTTTGACGTGGAGAGGGAAAGCCAGGCCCGCCCTGAAAGTAAACCAACCAAGGTTTGGTCGATTCTTCATCGCCAACTAGGCAAACCGAACGGGCGAAGACTCTAATGGTGCCTTTGCTTGCGTCTTGGTAATCCAGAGGAACGGTAAAACTGTGGGGAGTGTAATGCAATCCTGCGTCGATAAATGATTGAGCGTTCATTGTTATCTTTATTTCCTTATTGAGGGGTAGCGCTACTTTACTGCGAATGGCGCGAAGAACCAACGCTATTTCCCAATTGCCTCTTCAGTTCTATACCTTGGTCAAATCAATGTAAGTTCAAGAAAATGAAACGATTAGCGACTGGTGCAACTGGTTGAGTGAGCTATGCTCAATAGAGTTGCGACAAAGTAAGAGCATGGAGGAAGTCGGATGAAAGTGTCACTGGCTCGATGGACAATTGTGACTTGTTTAATAAGCGTACCTACTTTTGCCGTTGTTACGCCCAACCCACCTCAGTTACAGGCAAAAGGCTACGTATTAATGGACTTTCAATCCGGTGCCATTATTGCCGAGTATAACGGGCGAGCAGGCCTTGCTCCGGCGAGTTTAACCAAGTTGATGACCGCTTATGTAGTTGGACAAGAAATCAAAGCGGGGCGTTTGAAATGGGATGATGTTGTCACCGTGAGCGAAAACGCGTGGTCGGCCAAGTTTCCCGGTTCTTCTAAAATGTTCATCAAACCGAAAGATGAAATTAGTGTTGCGAACTTAATGCGCGGCGTGATCATCCAATCAGGAAATGACGCGTGCGTTGCACTGGCTGAGCATGTTGCAGGCAGTGAACGCGGCTTTGTTGCCTTGATGAATGGTTGGGCGGAGAAATTAGGACTGCAAGACACCTATTTTGTGAACTCCCATGGTCTTGATAGTGATGGCATCCAAACCTCACCAACCGATATGGCAAGACTCATGCAGTCGATCATCAGCGATGTTCCTGATGTGTACGCGCTATACAGTGAGAAAGTCTTCAAGTGGAACGACATTACGCAGTACAACCGCAATAAGTTGTTGTGGGACAATTCCATTGATGTCGACGGGGGAAAAACCGGCTACACCAGCAATGCCGGATACAGCTTGGTGAGCTCGGCCAAAGAAGGAAGAATGCGCCTTATCTCGGTGGTGATGGGTACGCCAAGTAAACAGGCTCGGATCAGCCAATCGAAGAATCTACTCAGCTATGGTTTTCGCTTTTATGACACCAAGCAAGTTGCTAAACAGGGGGAAGTTGAGTCTAAAGTTCGCGTTTGGAAGGGAAATGCTAATCAAGTTGAGGCGATCTTTGCTAAAGATGCCTATCTCACTCTGCCTCGTTCAATGACGGCTGGGCTTGATAAGAGTGTGGTGTTAAATGAACCGTTGATTGCGCCGATCGCGCAAGGAGATGAGATTGGTAAGGTCGTTTGGAAAAGCGATGACAGTACCGTGGCGAGTTATCCCTTGGTCAGCAGCCAAGCGGTAGAAGAGGGCTCGTGGTTCGCTCAGCTTTGGGACAGTCTGGTGCTGTGGGTGAAATCGTTCTTTAACTAGAATAAAAACGAGCAGAAGTGTCTTTCTGCATTTTTTTGTTGATGGCCGCCCAGCTAAACGCTGGGCGGTGTTTTATTTAACGGTTTATTCCGACAAGGTGATGATTGGTAAATCGTCCCAAATCTTACTTTCATCCGATGCGCCACCGGAGAAGTTCCAAGGGCCTTTGTCTTGTTCTAGCGGACGGTAATTTGCCGAAAGGCCGTCTAAGTCCCAAGTCGTGACATAGAAGCGGATACCATCGAGCGAATCTGGGCGGCCTAGTGCATCGCTAGCAAAGTCCATTGAAATGGTGTTGTTGGCTTTGTCTACTGTCACTGTTGGTGCTGGCGTTACGGCTTCTCCCCATGTCGTCGCGTTTGCGCCTTGAGTGTTGTAAATCGAACTTTGCCAGCCGAAGACCACGGCATTGCGACTCCATGTTCCGCTTGGCATAGAAGCGTTGATCTTAGGCAGTTCCGTTAGGTTGGTTGCCGCTTCTTCCGGTAAATCAATGAAGATGGTGAAACCAACGTGGTCAAAGCCGTTTGGTGGCAACCAAGTATCGGTGATCTTGTCCATAGTGAAGGTCAAGCGCACGTTACTGCCGACGGTAAATACCTCAGCTTTGTTGATTGCGAGTTGGCTGTTATCTTTATCGAACGTTGGATCCGTTGGTAGCGAGTAGTTACCGTTAGGACCGCCCATGCCATCTTGCGCATCGCCTGCGTCATCAATAGTGTCGTCTGGCGTGTTTGACCAGCTTAAGTCCGACACAAAGTTTACATCTTCAATGCCCGCTTTTTTCTCAGTGGAGTAAATCGCGAAGCGGTGCTGTTGCTCGCCAATTGCAAAGTGACGGGTAGATAAAGTCACGCTAAATTGACCGTCAGCACTTACGGTAATGGCTTGTGCGGTTTCTAGATTACCGTCCACGACAAGGTTCAATTTCTCGTTTGCGTTAGCAGTACCAGTAATCACGATGTCATCAGTGATGGTTTGTCCTTCCCAATCCTGTGCCAGTTGGATGTTGAGATCTGGGGTCTCTACCGATTGGATGTCGTTAGTTTTCGAGTAAATCACGGCAGATTTGGCTGGTAGCTCAAGGGTTACGTGACCGTTTTCATCGGCGATTAACTGTTCTGGAGCTTCTGCCCAGTTCGACATGATTTGTTGTTGGAAAACGGTGCCGCCCGCTTGCTCTACATCGAGTTGGTTCATCAACATTGGGGAGTTAGATGTGTTCATTACCACTAAGACTTCGTCGTTATCCAAAGTGCGGGTAAAGGCGAACACACCTGCACCAGCTTTATCGCTGCCAATGACTTTCATTTCGCCGCGTGTCATGACTTTGTTTTCGGTACGTAACTTAGCAAGCTCTTGGATGAACAAGTACATCTCGCTGTTTTGGTCGAATGAATCTACGTAGTCGCCGTCTTCACGGTAACCGCCAGCAAACATCGCATCGCGCGCTGCTGGCATCGCTTGCTCTGTACCTTGGTAAATCACAGGAATGCCCGGTACCGCCATCATGGTAATCAGCGCTTGCTTCATATCGTTGACACTGCCTTGCGATAGAAAACGCGGCATATCGTGGTTATCAATGAAGTTTGGCATGATGTATGGATTCGGGAACATCTCCATCATTTTCTCAAGGCGGAAGCGTAAGTAATCGGTCGGTTGTCCTGCTGCAAACACGCGCGTCATGGTAGCTTGCAATGGGAAGTTCAGCACCGAGGTTAATTGTTCTGGTGAGCCGCTTTCGCCGATGTAACTTAGCATCTTCTCTTCGCCTTCGGTGTGGTAAGGCGTAGATGTTTCGAAGACTTCACCAAAGGTAAGGAAGTTATCGCGACCAGTATCAACCGCTTGAGTCATCACACCATCGTCGGCGTGCAGGAAGTCGTTCCAGAAATCGTGCTCAACAAACTTCACGGTATCGATACGGAAACCGTCAACGCCCACTTCGCGAATCCATTTACGGTAGCTCTCTTTTAGATAAGCGCGTACTTCAGGATCGGACGTATTTAGGTCATCCAGATCCGACAGTTGCCAGGTTTTTTCTTGGACGGGATCGTTGTGGTCGGTGATGCTTGGCGTCCAGTGGTAAATGCCAGTACCGTCTTCTTTACACTCATTCATGTTGAGCGGATAAGGCAGTTCTTGCCCTGCTGGCAGCGCATTTTCAATCAAACGGAAACCTTGGCAAGGAAGGCTAGGATCGTAATTGTATGGATCATCGTAAGTGAAGAAGTTACCTACGTGGTTGGTCACGATGTCTTGAATCAAGAACATGTTACGAGCGTGCACTTCTCGCGCTAACGCTTGGTAGCTTTCCATGTCACCAAAGTGCTCATCCACTTTTTGGAAGTCACGCGCCCAGTAGCCGTGGTAGCCGCCGTAGTTTTGTTCTGCGTCCCACCATTGGTTTGCCACTGGCGGCGTAATCCAGATAGAGGTTGCGCCTAGGTCTTCGATGTAACCCAGTTTGTCGCTGACACCAACAAGGTCACCACCGCTGAATTTCTTGTCTGAGGTAGGATCGTACTCATTCTGACCTTGATCGTTAAGCGTGTTGTCGCCGTCGTTAAAACGGTCGATCATCAAGAAGTAAATGATCTGGTCTTGCCAATCAGGAGATGCCACGTGGCTTCCTGTATCTGTTGGCGTAGTTTCATCGCTACCACAGCCAGAAAGAGCTAGGGCGATCGCTAGAGGGAGTATTTTTATTTTATTCATAGGGTTAGGAAAGGTTTCAAACACGGTTTTTGTCTCCGTTATGCAGCAATGCGGAAACGATAAAGCAAAGGTTTGAAATTGAGAGTGTCATTTCACGCCAAAAGAGACGTGAAATGATGTCACGAAGAGACGATTTTGATCTGACCGACAGTTTTAATTGAGCGGTTGCACAATAGGATATTGTATCGGGTAATGCTCTTTCGCGAGCTCGTTGTCGGATTCATCATAAAGGCGGAAACGGCACTGCTTTGCAGTTTGAGTGAGCGATAATTGCAGCACCCAACAAGCATAATGTAGCGAGTGTTTGGTTAAGCGCATTGCGTGAGGTGTGGGATCATCATCGACGTAACAGTCAATCCTCGCAACGTTTTCAAGTCGGCATGCCAGTTCGATAAAGAGCGTGTATTGCGCCCCAATATTAATAAGCTGCCGAGTCGGGACAATGTATTCCGTTGCACCAATTAAAAGCCCCTTAGAAACCACATAGTCACGCTGGTGGTTATTCTCAATGTAACGTTCCCCATCGACTTCATAACAAAGGCGAAAGGTAAGGGGGTGCGCTACCGGAAGTTCGGTCGTTGCCCAGAGTTCGATGCCATGACTTAAAAAGCGCTCGAAGAAGGCTGGGTAGCGACGCCACGTGCCATCACGGTCACGGCATTCTACCGAGACCACTTTTTCAAACGCAATATTGTCCACTTCCATCCAGATTTTGCCGACAGGTTGGTCGATGTGGTTATCGTCGAAGGTATTGGCTTTGGCGTAGTATAAGCGGATCGGTTGTTGATTTAGTTGAGTTCGGTTATCCAAACATTGTTGGCGATATTGCATGGGTGAAAACGGATACCAACGACGAAAAGTGCGGTGAAAGTTCGAAGGTTCTTCATAACCAAGTTGATAGGCGATTTGCTGCGTTGTGAGTTGGGTGTCGGCAAGCAAAGTGAGTGCTTGCTTTCTTTTAGCGAAATCAACGCATTGAGAGTAGCTCATTTGCTTCTCTTGCAGTCGACGTTGCAAGGTGCGTTTGGAGACGCCCAGTTGCCTTGCCGCTTGCTCTAACTTGAGCGCGTAATTGCTGTTTTTGATGAACAAGGCGTTCAAAACACTCAGCAATTCGGGTTGCTCAATTGGCTGGTGAGAAAGCAGCAAATAAACGTGTTTCACCAGTTCAAACACGCTTGAACTCGTTTTAGAATCTCGCGTTTCCCCTAGAAAAATATCGGCCGAGAATGGATTGCTGGCTTGAACTTGTACTTGTATTGATTCGCTTAGCTCAAGCATCTCCAACTGCATTCTGAGCAAGCCAAACACCGACTCCGCCCAATTTGGCATATCGCCCGTTCTGCATTCTACTTGCAGATGGATTTGGGCATCACCATGTTGAAATGTGACGTACAAACGGCGGTCGAATAATGAGACACTTTTACTCCACCAAAGCAGCCCTTCTTGGAGGTTAGGCGCTTCTTTCAACATCATACATTGCAAGGCCACCAACTTCTCAATGTGCCAATATTCGCCAGCAATTCGAAGGTGATTGTGACCGAGCTTTTTGCACAGAAAGGATGTAATAATGTTATCTTGAGGCAGTATGAGTTGAGTTTGGTTGCGAGCAAACATGCATTATTGCTGAAAAGATGAAGAAGTTCAGTGAGAACGCTCAAAGCCTTTCTTATCGTTTTATTTTCAAATTTATTTTGAAAATGTTTTTAATCGAAATCGGTTTTTCCCTTTATCTCATGAGGTTATGCTGTTACACAGCTTAAATTCATTAATTGGAGAACCTCATGGATATCGTACAAGCTGCAAAATCTCGTTACTCAACGAAAGTGTTTGACCCAACACGCAAGCTACCTCAAGAAAAAATCGACGCAGTTAAAGAGCTGATTCGTTTTAGTCCATCGAGTGTGAACTCCCAGCCTTGGCATTTCATTCTGGCAAGCACAGAAGAAGGCAAGCAGCGCATCGCTAAAGCGGCGCAAGAGAATTACGCGTTTAACGCGGCGAAGATTCTCAACGCTTCTCACGTATTGGTGTTTTGTGCAAAAACAGGCATTGATAACGACTACATTGAAGCGCTAATGGTGCAAGAAGAAAAAGATGGTCGATTCCCAACTGAAGAAGCGAAAGCGGCTGTGCGCGGTGGCCGTAGCTACTTTGTGAACATGCACCGTTTTGATTTGAAAGATGCAAACCATTGGATGGAGAAACAAGTTTACCTCAACGTGGGTACGTTGCTGTTGGGTGCTTCGACGCTAGAAATCGATGCAGTACCAATTGAAGGGTTTGATCCAAAAGTGCTGGATGAAGAATTTAGCTTGCGTGAAAAAGGTTATACCAGTGTTGTGATCGTGCCGCTTGGCTACCACGCGGAAGATGACTTCAACGCGAAAACGCCAAAGTCTCGCTGGGACGCAGAAACCGTATTCACCGAGATCTAATTCGAGCTTACTTACAGGTGACGTAGCACCCCGTAATCAATATATAAATCGCAAAAGAGTGATAAAACGATGATCCACTTAGTCGCAGAAGTGAAAGCCTATCCAGATAGTAAGGAGCAGGTGGTGAATTTGCTTGCTGGTTTACTAGAGCCAACTCGTAAAGAAGAAGGCTGTTGCCAATACGAGTTGTATCTCGACGAAAAAGTCGATGGCCTATTTATCTTCCAAGAAATCTGGGCGTCGCAAGAGGCCTTGGATAAGCATTTGCAAAGCCCGCATATGGCGACGTTTCTTGAAACATTGGAAGAGAACGATTGGGTTGAATATACCCAGATTCGTCCTCTTCGATTTATCGCCTAATGACAGAAGGTTGCCAGCACGTTGGCGCGTTGCTGGCAGCATTTTTGTTGGATAAAGTCGCGGAAAGTCCGAATCGTTGGCGTCAATAATCGACGATCGGCACATACCATGTAGAGCGGCACTGGGCCGCAATCCCACTCTGGTAACACTCGTACCAATCTTCCCTCGATTAAGTCTCGGCTAATGTCCATCAATGATTTATTCGCAATGCCTTTGCCTTTGATCGCTAACCGGTGTGGCAAGTCACTATCGTTGCTCAACAAGTTACCGCTGACCACGATTTGTTCTTTCTCGCTGCCACGCGTGAGCGTCCATTTGTTGTAGACCGAATCCGCGACCATGTAGCACAAGCAATTGTGTTGCGTTAAATCGGCAGGAGAGGTGAGTTCTGGATGTGTAGCTACGTACTCTGGCGATGCACATAATATCCGTTCGTTTGACCCACACAATGCCAATACGACCAGATTGGAGTCGGCCGGTTCGCCGTAGCGAATCGCAATATCGACAGGCTTGGTGTACATATCCGTCAAGCTATCGGACAGCTCTAGTTTAATGGAAACATTTGGGTAGAGATCGATGAACTCATCCACCCAATCGAGCAACATATTGCGACCAAAATCGGAGGGTGCAGTAATGTGCAGCTGACCAGACAACTCCCCGCGCGCACTTGAGATCTGATCCAACCCCTCTTGCAATGTTGCCAACGCTTGCGTGGTTTTGTCTAAAAACAGTTCGCCCTCTGAGGTTAAACGCAGGCTTCGGGTGGAACGCACAAACAACGGGAAACCGATTTGCCCTTCAAGACGCTTAATCGATGCGCTAATGGCGGCTGGTGTCATGTCCATGCTGTTAGCGGCTTTTGAAAAGCTGCCTTGGCGCGCTGTTTCGACAAAAATATTGAGGTCGTTGAGGGCTTTCATCGTGAAAAGGGCTTTTATGAAGTTTGGGCTACTATAGGGGAGAGTCGTAGGCCAATTCAAGGTTAAAACATTAGGTTGCACGGCGAGTTTGAGTTAGATTAGCGCGCAACTTCACTTTACCGGATCAATAGCATGAGCCAACAGCAGCCGAATAACCCACTTCACGGGTTGAGTTTAGAGAAAATCGTCACCCGACTAGTTGAACACTTTGGTTGGAATGGCATGTATGAGCGCGTTCGTGTGAACTGTTTCAAGAAAGATCCTTCAATCAAATCGTCGCTGAAGTTCCTGCGTAAAACGCAATGGGCCAGAGATAAGGTGGAAGCGCTGTACATCGAGACATTCTGCTAACCGCTCTATGGTCTGCAGCAAGCGGCAAGCAGATTCTTAGCCTCGCTATGGCTCGCTAGAATGACGCAGCTTTTCTTATCGCGTAGGCCGGAAGAGTCGCGCTGCTGATGCGTCTCAAGCGAGATTTCGGATGGTCACTTAGGCTTGTCTGGAATCGCTTTTTTAGATGGTTTTGTAGAGGTCAGAGTCAAACTCGAACCGTCATTCTGAACCGCGAGGAACGAGCGTGAATCAGAATCTACCTTCAGATTGTATTGAGTTTATTCATGGTTCTATGGTCTGCAGCAAGCGGCAAGTAGATTCTTAGTCTCGCTATGGCTCGCTAGAATGACGCAGCTTTTCTTATCGCGTAGGCTGGAAGAGTCGCGCTGCTGATGCATCTCAAGCGAGATTTCGGATGGTCACTTAGGTTTGTCTGGAATCGCTTTTTTAGATGGTTTTGTAGAGCTCAGAGCCAAACTCGAACTGTTATTCTGAACCGAGAGGAACGAGCGTGATTCAGAATTTATCCTCAGATTGTATTGAGTTTATTCATGGTTCTATGGTCTGCAGCAAGCGGCAAGTAGATTCTTAGTCTCGCTAGAATGACGCAGCTTTTCTTATCGCGTAGGCTGGAAGAGTCGCTCTGCTGATACGTCTAAAGCGAGATTCCGAGTGACTCACTTAGGTTCTTCTGGAATCGCTTTTTTAGATGGTTTTGTAGAGGTCAGAGCCAAACTCGAACCGTCATTCTGAACAGCGAGGAACGAGCGTGATTCAGAATCTACCCTCAGATTGTATTGAGTTTATTCATGGCACTATGGTCTGCAGCAAGCGGTAAGTAGATTTTTAGTCTCGCTATGGCTCGCTAGAATGACGCAGCTTTTCTTATCGCGTAGGCTGGAAGAGTCGCGCTGCTGTTACGTTTAGCGAGGTTTCGAATGATTCACTTAGGCTCATTAGAATGACGCTAGTTTTCTTATTGCGTAAGTTGGAATGGTACCTCAGCATCATTCCCGATAGCGATGAAGAAGCGCTGTCGGGAACCTCGCCTTTAATCTCTCGTTTATTGCTACTCCAAATGATGCGTACTACCCACGGTTCCTTCCAAGTCTAAAATCGACTGGCGAACGTGATCTGGAATCGCAGCTTTAACGTTGTTCTTAAAATCAAACATCACACCAGTGGCGGTCGCGATGGTCGCAATTTTACCCCACTTCTTACTCAGCACTTGGTACTCCATCGTGATGCGATCTTCTTGCATGTCGATTACGCGAGAACCGACTAATAGCGTGTCTGGGTAAGTAACAGGCAATTTGTAGCGGCATTGAGTCTCGCTCAGTACTGGTCCAATTTGCGAGGTCTGCAGGTCGACCAGCAGGTTAATTTTGTTGAAGTAATCTAAACGTGCGGTCTCGAAGTAGCGAAAATAGACCACGTTATTAACGTGTTGCAGAGCATCCATTTCACCCCATGCGACTTTTATCTCTGTGATAACGGGAAAGTCCTTTAACAGTGTGTCCATTTTTATTGCTCCTTTTTCATCTGCTTTGCCACAAATTGCGACGCGACTTATCACTTTGAGCATTTATTCTAGATGTAATCATTTAATATGTAATAAAATTGTTTTTAAAATGTGAAATGAAATAGTGGTTTGATTATGTAAACTAGAAACTTTACATAATCGAGTTGAAGGCGTAAGTTTAACTAAGAGTAACCAGATAGGAGGTGTCTCATGATTGAACTCAAAGGTTTCAACCTCGCAAGAGTTGAGAAACGCATTGATTGGACAGGTGAGCTGTTCAGTTTGAGAATATCTGGCGCGCCTCTTTCATTTAAAGCTGGCCAATTCACCAAGCTTGCTTTGCTTGATGATGAAGGTAAGCCGATCAGCCGTGCTTACTCTGTGGTTAATGCGCCAAGCGAGCAATTCGATTGGTTGGAATTTCTAATAGTAGCCGACCCTCAAGGACAACTTTCTCCACGGCTCCAAAAGCTTAAATCTGGTGATAGCATTTATGTCGGTGTCACCGCACATGGCGATTTAATCCATGACTCTATTCCTAAACAGGCTCATGACCTGTGGCTGCTATCTACAGGTACGGGGATTGGACCGTTTTTATCGCTGCTGGATGATATAAACTTACCGCCTCACAATGAGCGCATTGTGCTGGTTCATGCCGTTCGTTTCGAAAAAGATCTGGTTTATAAATACCTAATTGAACAGCTTCAGCAACGATATGAAGGCAGATTAAAGTATATACCGATAGTCAGCAGGGAAGTGGTTGATGGTAAATTACAAGGCCGAATTCCTGAACTCATCGAATCGGGTTTACTGTCCAACGCCGCTGATGCGCCATTCTCAGCTCAGCGTAGCTTTGTCATGATGTGTGGGAATCCACAAATGATCAAAGATACCGCGCCCGTCTTACAAGAGCTAGGCTTGGAAAAGTATCGCCATCAAACAGGGGGAAATATCATTTACGAACGTTACTGGTAGCGTTTTGTTAAATTGATACGGTTATGCTCAAGATGTAATGATTACTTTTGAGATACGACCGCGATTTAGTATGTTCTTAGTTGAATATTATGTTGGCAATACCTAAACTGCGCTCACCATTGCGCGTCTGTACACTCAGTCATTCTCGCTTAACCAATTACATTGAGGTGACTGAAGTCCATGTATGCTTTTATCGCGAGCAAGCAACAGAGAATCATTGCTGGTTTTATCGACCTGCTCTTTACGATGGTGGTCGTGTTAATAATTGCATTGAGTATTAACTCTTTTCTTAACGACTTTCAGCTCTCTTTAGCAGATAACCTCACGCTTGTTCGTGAAACTCAGGCGTTTTACTTGCTTTCTTTACCAACGGTTTTAATGATCAACTGGAATGCATTGAGTCATGGGCAAACCATTGGTATGCGCATGATTGGTATTAAAGTTGTAATGAAAAATGATAGTAAGGCAACGAAAGTTACAGCAGGGTTAAGGCTTGTTATTAGCTACTTACTGGAGATGCTCATTCCGGGGATCCCGTTGGTAAATTTGGCATTGTTGTTCTTTCATCCGGAGCGACGTTTGTTGCATGACTTGATCGCCAATACTAAAGTTGTCCAAGTTTCCTAATTTTTTGATCGAAAAAGCCACGTGAAGTGGCTTTTTTAATATCGATAAAGTTAACCAGATTTACTGTTGATTAACATATTTCTTAAAGCGAGCTTTGGTTTCTGCGTCTGCTTTTTGGTACCAGAAGTGCAGCATCTCTTCAGCTGTCGAATCCGCTTTAACCGCAGTTGCTCTCACTTGCTTCATATCCGCAGGAACCTTTGCAGGAAGCGTGACTGGCTGCATAGTTGCTGCGCCAGCAAAAGCCACGGCTGCTGCACCGCCAGCTTGGTTATAATCTTCGATTTCACGTACGTAATCACGACCGATTTGCATACCCGGTTTGAGCAACTTGTCTTGGTCAACCGCGATTGCGTTGCCTGAATCATCAACCAGTTTCCAATCTAAGTCTTTGATCTTCTCTTCCGCATCACGTAGGTTGCGGTATTCTGGCATTTGTAGAGTGAGTTCGGCATTGGTTGCGTCAAATCGTGTAACGATAACATCGCTTTCAACACTTAAACGGTCATTACCTTGGTTGAAGTAAGGGGCGAAACGAAATACGACTTGGTTAAGGCCATCAGGTAACGTCAGTGTTCTTTCAGAGGCGAAAAAACCACCCGAAAGATCTGCTTTTTCACCGTTAGCCGCTAATACTGAAACGTTGTCAGGAACACTCACGGTTACATCGGCGAATGCCATGCCACTCATTGCGAGAGCAAGCGCACAAGCTAAAGGCTTGATCAATTTCATTGTTTTTATCCTAAGCAAATTAGTGGTCATCGAGAGTGCATCGTTCATTGCCCGATTGCAACTCCCAAGTGTAATAAGTATGAAAATTTAACAAGAACGTCATTTTTATCGCATTTATTACGACGAAACTGTGATCCAAATAGAATCAAACCGCTGAAATGCAGCGGTTTGATATCATAAGTTATAGATTAAATTTCTTTCTAACTTATTGATTTATTAAATACCAGCACCGTGTCCAGGTTCTGATTGGTCATCAGAAGCGTCTTGTTGTTCTGCCATTTCTTCTTGCTGTTGTGCTTTCTCAATGCTCAACCACCAAACAAATAACTCATACCAAATTGCTAGGATAACGGCACCTAAGAACAGACCAACGATGCCGTAGAAAAGCATACCACCGATGGCACCGAGCAGAATCACAGGCATTGGCACGTCGACGCCACGTCCCATTAACATTGGTTTGAACAGGTTTTCAGAAAGAGCCGCAACTACGACCCAAACAGTAAACATGGTTGCTGTTGAGGTGTCTTGGGTCATGTACATGAAGCCAATCACAGGTAGCACAGCGAGCAACGCCGGGAGCTGAGCGATACACAAGATCATTAGAAGCAGTGTGAGTAAACCTGCTGCGGGAACGCCAAATACGAAGAAACCAGCACCGATCAACAGTGCTTGAATCGCCGCTACACCGACTACGCCAAGCAGTACGCTTTTAATTGTCGCAGCGATAAGCGTGGTCCAGCTTTTTGCGTTTTCACCAGCGGTTCGAATCGCGATGGTTCTTAAGCCTGATGCTGCAGATTCAGAGTACGTCATGAAACCTGCTGCAATCGCAAGTGACAAGATTGAAAGCAGTAAACTTCCCAATACGCCCCCAAGTGTACCCAGTAAAGATGTGAGTCCTGCCTTTATTTGTGGCATAAAGGTTTGAATCGCTTGCTCAAGATTAGTAGCGAATAGGGTCCACACTTCGTAGAGCTTATCACCCACGATAGGCCAATCCGCTACGGAAGGTTTTGGCCCTGGTATTTTCACTTGTCCATTTTGTAGTACTTCAAGCGCGTGCGTTGCACCATCCACAATGGAGCCTGATACCATAACAAGTGGCGTGACAAGGAGGGCAATACCAAGTAAAGCAATGGTTGTGGCTGCCAGACCTCTGCGACCACCATATACACGCTGCAATTTTTGGGTAAGCGGCATTAAAGCGACGGCTATAATAGCGCCCCAAATAACCGGAAGGATGAAGGGTTTGATGATGTCGTACGTAAACATCAGCAAGACAAAGATCAAGCCAATGCGTATTGCCGATTCCACCATATTACTGATGAAAAGCTTACTGTCGATTTTTACCGATTGTTTATCCATTTTTGTTTACCTGATGATCAATGTTAGAACTGACGAGACTTGAAACAACAATCGCCATATAAAAAACACCTGTGATGGCCTCTAAATACACCACGACTTGAGCCAGTGGTGTTAGAGGACTAATGTCGCCATAACCGAGCGTGGTTAAGGTAACGAAACTGAAATACGCTGCATTGGAGAAGTTCTGCCCCCAAGAAATCGCTTCCATACCGGTAAAGGCTTCAGGCGAAAACTCAAGCAGAATGAGGTAGGCAATCGCCCACATCAGACCAAGCAGCAAGAAAAGCGCTACCGAGCCAATGACTTTGTTGCTGTTGACATGGCCGGTGAAAAGAATCTGTCTTGCGATGGATTTAAAAGTGCCGAAAAAGAACGCAAAGGTGAGGGCAAGCATCACCACATTCATCTCTCTGATGTCGAAAACGGTCTTGATCACAATCACAAGAACCCAAACACCAAACAGGCTGTAGAGGAAACGAGACCAGGTTTTGTCAAAGCGAAGGCTCGCAAAACAGACGATAAACGTCAGAACCGTGAAAGCCTGAAGTATGTGTTCAATCGTCCCTTCACCTACTACTTGTGCCATCGCACTCCCTAGCAACAAAATCACTAGCGCTAAGGTTAGATAGAAGAAGTTGTTTTCTTCATTAATGTTTTTGAGGTTTTTACCAATGACCATGGCTCTTCTCACTTAGTTATTGTTCACTGTCTGCGGATGACTCTTTCATCACCATGATGGACGCAGAAAGCCCGAATCGAAGATCAACATCTTCAGGAAGTTCTTGTAGGGAGATTCGCACCGGAATACGTTGTGCTAAGCGAATCCACTGAAAAACAGGGTTTACGTTTGGAAGAAGGTTGTAGCCGACCGTGCCGTCTTTGGGCGCAATACCCCAACCAATCGAGTCAACCGTCGCGTCAATTGGCGTGTCTGGGTGAGACATCAAAGTGACACGCGCTTGGCTGCCAGGTTCGATTTGCGCAAGTTGGTTTTCACGGAAGAAACCAAATACCCAAAAGCTGTTTTTGTCGATCAGTGCGAGCAGTGGTTGGTTTGCGACCGCTTGCGTACCGTTTCTAATATCGAGGTTAGATACAAAACCATCGACGGTCGCATAAACTTTGGTAAAGCTGAGGTTAAGGCGCGCTGACTTTAATTGCTCTTCTGCAGATTTGATTTGCAGTAGCGATTCTTCGTAAGCGATTTCACGACGAATCAGATCCTTGTGAGAAACCGCGCCGCGGTCTTTCGCGCGAATATCTTTAAGGCGGTCGTATTCGATTTTTTTACCGCGAGAGCTAACAATGGCGCGTTCTAGTGCCACATCGGCTTGAGACAAAGCAACTTCGTAAGTCGCAGGGTCGATTTCAAACAGTAAATCGCCTGTTTTCACTTCTTGGTTGTCTTGCACCGCGACATTTACAATTGGGCCTGATACGCGAGGAGCCACTTTGATGACGTTAGCACGCACTTGCCCATCTCGTGTCCATGGGTTATTAAAGTATTCCTCAAACTTTTGATAGCCGAGCCAAGCTGCGCCACCAAGAATGACAAGATTGAGTGCGATTACGAATAGTTTTTTCATCTTGTTTGGCACCTAAAATTGAATATAAAAGCTGTCGATGGCCACCACATAACCGACCATGATGGCAATAAACGTCAGAGACGGAAAAGCGATGAAGCGAGATAAACGTGTCTTGTTCAATATCATCACCGTTATCCACGTGGCCGTGACGGCGAGAAAGAGCACGAGTAGCGTAGGAGAAAAGTAAACGTCTCCCCAAGAAAGTTCATGAGGCATTAGAGATCCTCCGTTTTGTTTTCATCACTGGTCTCAGCCGGAGTTTCGAGGCGCAAAGGCGGCAATACGCGGTTTTCTTCATTTAAATAACCATCCCAGTCAGTTCGTTCTGTCATTTGCTTGGCAATAGATTCACTGAGGAAGGGTTTGCCTGTTTGGGTTTGCCAGCCTCCACCGAGGGCTTTATAGAGTGCGACAACTTGGTTCGCGACGTTCCCTTTGATCGTTGCGTAGCTGTCTTCCGCACGGGTCATTTTTTCAACCGAGTTAAGCAGACGTTCGAATGAAATTTGTCCGTTTTCGTACTGTGTCATGGATATGTTGAACGCACGAATGGAAGAGTTGACCGATTGCAAGCGTAAATCTTTTTGCTGCAAATACAGGTCGTACGCTTCGATTGCATTGGTGACTTCATTAACGGCTTGCAGTACCTTTTTGTTGTAGTTCGTCAGCGTTTCTTGGAAGCGAGCATCTTCGAAACGAATGTTATTTTTCACGCGTCCGTATTGGAAAATGTTCCAACTGAACGTTGGGCCAACCACCATGGTGAGCGAATCGCTAAAACTGAAACTGCTGCCATCGGGAACCGTACTGTCGATACCGATGGAACCGAACAACGAAAAGCTTGGGTACAGAGCGGTTTCTGCCACGCCAATATGCGCACTTTGCGCGCGAGCTTGCATCTCAGAGACTTGCAAATCCGGACGTCGCATCACTAAGTTAGCATCCACTTGCGTATCCAAAAGCGGTGGACGTGGCACAATGGAACGCTCGTCGGTGCCCGATAGCGCCGATTTTCTGCCCGTCGATTTGAACTGGGCTTCGTACTCAGCGATTTGCTTGTGCATCCCATCCGACTGTAGCAGTCGATCTACTTCTTCTGGTAACAGACCCAGTAGCAAAGCCAACACAGTACGTGATTGCTTCATTGCCACTTCGAGGCTCGGTAACGCTGCTTTGGTGGTGTAGAGTTGGTTTTTAGCTTGTTGAACGTCCAATTCTGTAACGTTGCCAGAGTCGAACTGCACCTGAGTAATACGTACGACACGCTCTTGAATCTCGATATTGCGGCGAGACAGCAAAATACGTTCTTGGAATGTGCGATAGTTGATGTAATTGCGCGCCACTTCGGCGGTTATGGTGACCATGATGTCGTGATACGATGCGATGGATGCGTAGTAACCCGCTTCTGCCGACTCAATTCCGCGAGCATACTTGCCCCAAACATCCATTTCCCAAGCAGCATCAAACGACAAAGTGGCGTTATTCACGCCCTGATCATTTACGTAGGCACGCGCTAGGTTTCCTGACACTGTTTGAACTTGTGGGTATTGCAAGCCAGTCGAAATACCAAGCAATGAACGTGCTTGAACAATTCGTAGCCCTGCGGCTTCTAAATCGAGGTTTTGTTTGCTCGCCAACTCAACCAGCTGATTAAGAGTTGAGTCATTAAATTGCTGCCACCATTGTTGTAGCTGTTGCTCTGATTGCTGCGTATCTTTGGCTGCTGCTTTTTGCACCGACCAGTCACTTGGCAGTGGCGCCTGCTTTGGATGAACATAATCTGGTCCTACCGTGGTACACGCACTGAGTCCGAGCAAAGAAAGTATGGCGAGGCTTGGTTTGGTTAGTTTTGGAAGCATCATATCCCCACCTTTAAAAACGCTTCTGTTGTAAGTTCACCCAATCGATATCCTCGTAGGTTTGCTTGCAATGCTTGATTGCTTCGAACACGTTCCGTTTTAAATTCAGCAAGATATAAAAACCGGCTATCTCTGAATAAGCGTAGTCAGATAAATCCAACTCACTAAAAAAATCTTCCAGTTTATCTTCGAATGTTTGGTAATCTTGACTGTATTGGTCGAATACGGAGTCGAGTTCTTGTGTTGCTTGATGGCTGGCTAAAGCGCCCGCCATCAAAGGAATGATGGAATCGCGGTGCTGTTGGCGAAGCTGAGTAATTAGTGGATTGGTCATCAACTTTTTCTCGGCGGCCATTAAGATGTTGATGTGATTACTGAGTACATCACACGCTTTGCTAAACGCGCCAATCGCTTCTGGCGTGGTTTTATCAAAGTGTTTGTGGTTGATTTTCGAACCCCAGACTTTGAGCTTTTTCGATGAGACATTGAGCGTCACCAAGTGTAAGGCCCGTTTGAGCGGCGTAATAACCGAGCTAGACTGCTGTTGATAGGTAGTGAACAGCTCTCGGGTATGTCGGAAGTAGCGTTCTTTTATGGTCAAAAAGAGGTGTTCTGGTCGTGAGCTAAACGGGAAGTAGTGCGCGAAAATAATCATGAACACCACCGTGTAGAACAACAGCATGATCGTCATGAGGATCCCGAAGTGATAAAACATGTTGTTGTCTAAACCGAGAACAAACAAGCCAATCATATAGAAAATCGTCACTGGCCCGTTAAACAGATAAAAACCGATAAAGGTGTAGATAAAGATAAACAGGCCAAGCTCTAACCCGAGATCCAATTGCGGAAGAATGAAGACGTAAGAAGGCACCGCGAACAAGAAGCCGAAAGTGAAAAGCACTAGCAACAAAATCGGGTGCACAGGCACGAACGACAGCAAAGACATAAACATGGTCGAGAAGACCACGAACGAGTAGCCGCCTGGTGGATTGAAATAAATCCAAATCAGTCCTGCAACCCAATAAGTGACAAAGGTTTTGACCGCGGTTTTAAAGTTTTCTGCGTCCCACCATAGAAACTTGCCTTTCGGTTTCGGCAGCGGCAGGTCAAAGGAGACATTGTTCGTCACAGAGTCAATGCAGCTAATGCTCTCCGCTAAACGCGACAAGTTTTGATGCATGAGCCCCAAGAGGTGCCCCAGCATAATCGCAGAGCCTTTCTCTAGGTGCGCTGCGTCTTCAAGTAACGCTTGGTTGTATTCGACTTTGAACTCTTGAGCACGAAAAGCGGGCTCTTTTTCGTCCCAGACTTGTTGGCAGGTATCAAATAGCGCGTCAATTTCCGCAACGGCTTGATCAAAGTTGCTGATGCTTTCACGGTCTTGCTGGTGGCTAAAGTGGCTGTGCGCCGCAACGGTCAATTGTTGCGTTACTTGCTTGTTCAAATGGACCGCCAAGCGCCACTCTTTCATGTAGGCCGACACGTCGCTGCATTCCACACTGACTGTGGCAAAACGCTGTTCGAGCGCATTTTGGGCGGCAAACATCTGTTCGATAAGAGAATCCACGCTAGGTTGTGGCTCTTCCGCTTCTGGATTTTCTTCGCCCTCTTCTTGAAGAGAGACTTGCCCTGCCGATTTTTGCTCGAAATTTTGCAAGATAGAGGTGAACAACGCGCGTTGTGCTTGGTTGAGTTGTTCGATGAGCTGTCTTAGGTTTTGTTCTGTTTTGGTCGGGAATAAGAAAGTCCCCACGAGTGTGTAAACCACCACCCCAAACACCGTCATATAGGCGCGGTCAACGCCATAAAGAAACGCACCTTCTGCGTCACCGCCATTGGACATCATCAACGTCATCACGCCGGTCAGCATGAGTAGCGTTGGATCTTTTTGATAGGCATTACGGAAGTAAAAAATGAATGAGACCACAACCGACACGCTCAACATGTACAGCAAGCGGTCTTGAGCAAACAATCCCACCAGTAACAAGCCAACGACGGCGCCAACCAACGTACCGAACACGCGTAAGGTACCTTTGGCGAGGGATTCACGACGACTGCCTGTGGATGCAATCAGCATCACTGTGGTTGCGGCCGTCGATGCTTGCGGCCAACCCATGGCAAACGGGATCAGATAAGCCAGAGTCAGGCTAAGCGATACTTTAATAGCGAATTTTATTTTGTCGTTCATAGTGTCAAAGTTTGCTCAGGCTTATCGTTATAAGTTGATGAATTTCTTATGTGAATAATCAGAATCTTGTTCTGAATAAATTCGGGGGGCGGAATATAGCGGGTGAAAAAGTGTGCTTTGTAAACCCTTTGTCAAAACAAAAAGTGCGTATTTGGCTTGATCTCGTGCTAGCCCTTGGCGTTATTGGTGAAACGCCTAAAACGAGCAAATTCGCGATCTGTGATGATTCTCACTTTGGAAACAAAATCGCTGCATTGTGTGAGCCAATTCTCACCTTATATTCTTCGCCTGGTACCAAAGCAGACCACTTGTACCATCTGCAATGAGCTTTACTGCTTTAAAAAGCATAGATGATGAATGGGTACTTGAGAGGGAAAGTTATTACTTTTTATCGGCTTGCCGATTGTTCGTTTGTTTTTTTGGATCGAGATAAAAAAACCAAAGCGATGCCACCAAGAATGATGCCGCTGGTTAAAAGAATATGCAGTGAAAGAGGCTCGTGGAGTACGACGGTGCCGAGTAGCAAAGCAATGGCTGGCACGGAAAGTTGGCTGACGGCGGCTTGAAGCAAAGAGAGCTTACGCATTACTTGATACCAAAGCGTATAACCAAGGCCAGAGGCCATGGCACCAGATGCGATAGCGAGCAACACTCCGTTCCAAGAAAGGTGGATTGAGGACAAGATTAATGGCGAAAGGAGCACGCCAATTATTGATGCAGCGATGAATCCCCACGTGATGCCACTACTTGGAGAAGGCGCTTGTCTACCGAGCGCAGTAAACGCAGCCCAACAAACGCCAGAAATCAACATAAGAAGTGCAGAGCTAATATCGGGGCGAGTGGCAGATGGCAACATCAACCAAACAAATCCAACAATTGAAAGGCCGATACCGATGATTTCGAGAAACTGAAAGCGCTCACCTTGCCACCAATAGATTGCCAATAACGTAAGTTGCACGGCACCAAACAAAAGCAAAGCACCTGTTCCTGTCGCCAGTTGTAAGTACGCGAAAGAGAAAAGGGCAGCGTAACCAAATAACGCCACGCCAGCAAAAAAGCGAAAGCGAGAAGTTGGCCGATCGGTTTTCCACTGACCTCTCACGACAAGCATTGCGATTAAGATAACAGCGCCGGATATCAATCGAACGAGCGTGAAGCTTCCTGCATCAATTAACCCTTCTGCCAAGGCAATTCGACACAATAATGAATTGGCAGCGAACGCCAGCATTGCAATAGCAGTGAGTAAGAAGGTCGACATCCTTGATCCTTAGCGTGTAAATGAGCAGCTAGTGTAGATCCAAAAGAACATTTTTATTAGTTGATAAAGTGATTAGTTATAGCTATCAGAGCAAGAAAGTCATTAAAAATAACCAGAGAAAACCTGACCTTAGCCTGAGTCTTACTGTGGTTGGGAAGGTTGTTTGTACAATGACTTAATGGTGTTTTTCAACCATAGCAATTTGGGATTGTACGCATTGCGTTTATGCCAAATCATGGTAAATGGAATCAGTAACTTGTCTTGTTGAGCTTGGTCTAATGGAATTGGCAAGCACACCAAATCGAGATGCAGCTTTTCTGTGTAACTTTTGCAATAGTGCGGCGCGGTGGTGATCATGTCATGCGTCGGCTGCGCTGCCATAAAAAGGGATTGCTCAAAGTTGGACATCGTCAGCCCGATAGAGCGCTGTAGCCCTAGTTCCGTTAATACTTCATCCAACGCCCAAGTTTCACTTTTTTCCCAAACAATATTGATGTGTTGGTAGCTCAGAAAGGTCTCGAGATTCCACTCTTGCTGTAATACCGGATGATCTTTATGTAAATACACCATCGGCAGGTCATAAAATAGAATCTCAAAATCCAAGAAATAAGGCAGAAGATCCAACGACTCTTTCGATCTAGGGTGACTTTCTCGGCCGGTAAAACCGATATCCGCCTCGCCTCGAATGATGGCGTCGAGTGAATCGTAATCCCAGTTACTGGTTTTTACTTTCGCTTCAGGGTATCGCTGGTGGATAGCGATGATGAGTCTGTCCAGCACTGTGAGCACTAATGGCGACTCAATCGTGATATCAAAACGCACTCCTTTAGGCGTAATATCGCTGCGTTTTTCTGCAATCTGGCTGCCAATTTGCAGCCATTCTGCAAGATCTTGCTCCATGCTTTGCGCCAAAGGCGTTGGCGCAAGACCTTTAGGTGTTTTGACAAACAAAGGATCATCGAACCAATGACGAAGTTTGTTGAGCGACTTACTTACGGTAGAGGGCGTAACGTTCAGCTTTTTCGAGGTTTTCGAGACGCTTTGCTCTTGCAACAATAATTGCAGAGTGAACAGTAAGTTTAAATCAAGTCGCGCTAGGGATTTCTTCATAATGGGTATCGTGAACAGGCTTTGGAATCAATAGTATTAGAGCAAGGCTGATTACGCTACCTAGCACTAAGATAAACACCAACATATTCAGTGCAGTAACGCCGATGAAACCCATAAACCAAATATAGAACGCGGAACTACAAACTTGAGCAATGCCCAGTAACGAGCTCGCCACGCCAGCTTGTTGAGAGAATGGGCTGAGCGCTTGGCTCATGGCCACGCCAAAGCCACAAGCGAAACCAGCGCAAATCAACCCAAGTCCGAACACATAGTAATGAGATTGTCCATCATGGAAATGGGCAGCACTGAGCACGATGCCTGCACAAGCGAGCAATACTTGAGAGGTGATCATTAAGGTTCGCTGCTTAAAAATCCCCAATGCCAATGGCGCAGAGAACGAAATCAACATACTGATCGTCGCAGTCCCCGCCATGATGGAAGAATAGCCACCGCGATCAAAACCAAGCATACTCATCACAACAATTGGTGAAGCGTTAACAAAGGTCAGGATGGTGGTCACTCCAAGTGCAGTAATGATCAGCCTACTGATAAAAAATCGCTCGAAGAACGTCTCTTGATGGCTCTCTGGCGTTGTCTGTTCTTCACCTTGTTGGCTGGGTAGTGATTCCTTGAGAACAAAAATGGCCAATACACTGACGAGAATGCCCATTCCTGCCATCGTGGTAAACAAACTCGGCCAAGGAAATTTCAGCATAATCAAGTGACCAATCACGGGTGCGATCACTGGAATGATACAGGTGATGCCATTGAGCATCGACAATACTTTCGCGCGGCGTTCATCGTCTAACGTGTCGCGTAAAATCGCGAATGCGACGACATAGCAAGATCCAGCCCCGATGCCTTGGCAAAAGCGAGCAATCAAGAAAGTGTTTGGTTGCTCAGCCATCCCGCCGAGAAAAGACGCGAGCACGAAGATCATCGCGCCGACGACGGCAACAGGCTTTCGTCCCACAGAGTCTGCAATTTTCCCCGCGAATAACATGGTGGTAGCCATGCCAGCTAAATAGATCGAAAACGCAATATGCAACTGAGATTCACTGGCGTTGAGATCTGACGCAATTTGAGGCAAACCAACAAGATACAAATCAATGGCAGTAGGGTAGAGTAAAACGAGTGCAAAACTACAAAGTAAAAAACGGGACATGGAAACCTCTCTATCGAATGGCGAGGATAATAGAGTGCTAAACGTTTGCCTGCGAGTGGGAAATACGACACTAGGTATTTCTATTTACGACATACCCTGTATGAATTGAGCATAAAAACAACAAGGAAGATTATGATTACTATTGAAAAGTATTCGCCTGAGCGACATGAACAAACTTGCGAACTTAGCGTGCTAGAAGAGCAATCGCAGTTTACGGTCGCGGATGTGGGTGAAATGCTTACGCGTCTTGAACCTACAGAACTTCCGCATCTGATTTTGACAGACGATGATGTGGTTGGCTTTTTTCTATTTGATGCAGCTTACAGTGAGAAATACGATTTTTGCCCGAAAAACAGCTTAGGCGTACGTGCTTTGCTGGTGGATCACCGTCATCAAGGCAAAGGCATCGCCAAGCAAGCCATTCAACAGTTTGCCGATTTCGCCAAACGCCATTATCCCGAGTTTGATGCGCTTTATCTCACCGTGAATTGCCGCAACATACCTGCTTATCAGTGCTATTTAAAATCAGGGTTTGAAGATACCAATGAGCTTTACCACGGCGGCCCCGTTGGACCGCAGCACATTATGAGACAACCGCTTTAAGTTCGCTGTTGGGTGAGTGTTTGCATATGGCATTCAAACTTTTAACTACACAACATTTTAAGATACCAGTGTCATATATACTTTAAGTGTTTAAATGAACAATATGATGGAGTGTATTATGGATTTTATAGAACGAGTTCAAGCTCTTTCCAAAAAAATTCCCCAAGTATCAGCGAGTTTAGCTACAGAAGAAGCAACAAAAAACGCATTAGTAATGCCATTTTTGCACTCTGTATTAGGTTATGATGTCTTTAATCCAAATGAGGTTATCCCTGAGTTTACTGCTGACATTGCTACTAAGAAGGGAGAAAAAGTAGATTACGCGCTCATTAAAGATGGGGTTGTACAAATTCTTATCGAGTGTAAAAAATTTGGTGAGCCATTGGCCACTAAACATGCTAATCAATTGTTTCGGTATTTTTCAGTAACCAATGCACGTATTGCGATTTTAACTAATGGATCTGAATATCAGTTTTTTACGGACTTAGACGCTCCAAATAAAATGGATGAAAAGCCGTTTTTGACTTTGGATCTTGCCAATCTTGATGAGCACGTAATTCCCGAAGTGAAAAAGCTTACAAAGTCTTCTTTTGATGTTGAGTCTGTAGTTGATGCTGCCGGTGAACTCAAGTACCTCAATCAAATTAAAAAAGCACTTCATGAACAGTTTCAGAACCCTGAAGAGGAGTTTGTAAAATTCTTTACTTCAAAAGTGTACGATGGCGTCCAAACCGCAAAAGTCAAAGCACAGTTCATGGATATTACAACGAAGGCCCTAAAACAATTCTTGAACGACAGCATTAATGCTCGATTGAAATCTGCAATTGGTGGAGATGATAAAGCACCGATCAAGGTAGACGATAGCGTTAACACCTTTGAAGAATCCGTCGAACCTGCTCAAGATAAACCCAAAGTTCAAACGACAGATGAAGAGATCGAGGGTTTTAATGTAGTTAAGGCGATATTGCGACAACAAGTTGATGTACAGCGAGTGTGCGCCCGTGATACGCAAAGTTATTTTGGTATCCTGCTTGATGACAACAATCGGAAGCCATTATGTCGCCTTTGGTTCAATACCAAACAAAAGTACATTGGCCTCTTTGATGAAGCTAAAACAGAAACCCGCCATCCAATCGACTCGATTGACGATATTTTCAAATTTAGTGAGCAGTTACAAAGTACGCCAGAACTTTACGAATAGGCTTACATAGAAATGCAAATGAAGCTCCAACACATGATGTTTTGATATCTGTGCTGGGGCTTTTCTATTATTCAATCGCCTTAGTTTTGTACAAACCTAGGTATCTTTGAGTTTTGGGATGGACATTTAATTTTAAAACATATACTTAAGGTGACTTAGATAGTTAAAAGCCAAGGATGGAAAGATGAGAATTGAAATCGACAATTTAGAACGGCCGCAAGTGATTACGCTGTTGGAAGGACATTTACAGGACATGTACGCCACGTCACCACCAGAAAGCGTGCATGCGTTAGATTTAGATAAGCTCAAAGCGCCAGAAGTGACATTTTGGACCGGATGGAAAGGTGAGCAACTGCTTGGGTGTGCGGCGATTAAAGAGTTGGATGACCAACACGCGGAGCTGAAATCCATGCGCACCACGCCTACGGCAAGAAACCAAGGTGTGGCATCTCAATTATTGATTCATGTGATTGAGCAAGCGAAGCAAAAAGGTTTGCAGCGCTTGAGTTTAGAAACGGGCTCGATGGAGTTTTTTAAACCAGCGCGCCTGTTGTATGAAAAGCATGGCTTTGTGTACTGCGAGCCGTTCGGGGATTACGAACTCGATCCGAACAGTCAATTCATGACCCTAGAACTGAGCTAGGGCCATGAATTTTTAGAAGCTAAATCCAATCGATTTAGAAATTCAGATTCAAGTTGATGGTTGGCGACAAGAGGCTTGAACGCTCGTCAGCCAATCGCTTTCTCTTCTCTTTCAGTCTCTTGGCATTATCTTTGTCTGGATTGCCATCAAGCTGATTATCGATGACCGAGATTTCAGTATCGATTTGTTGGATGCGTTGCTGGCGTTGATATTCTTGATGACCTAACTGGTAGTTCTCAATAAACTCTTTGCTGCTGCATACACCGTAATATTCTTTGCCTTCGATACCGACAGTGTACCCATTGTCTGGTGAGCAATATTGGATAGTGCCTTTATCAAAGCCTTCTTTCCATTTCGCTCGGTCGGGTATCACACCCGCTTCACCACAGTCTTCGGTATAGCTATTGATAATGCTTGGATCGTTGCCGTCTCGGCCATCTTGATAACCTACGTTGTACCAGTTTGCCGTTTTGCACTCATCCGGAGACATGCTAGCGCAACCTGAGAGCAAAGTCAGTAAAGCCAGGGGGATTAGCGCTCTTTTCATCAGTGACTGTCCTTTAAATAAAATCGAATTGATAACTTGAGTTTAAAATGAACACTGTTCATATCAATGGTTGAAATCATTGTATCCACAATTGTGGTGACTCATTAATCTAAGTGATAAATTTATTATGCTGAATAGAAGTGTGTTTGATTAGTATTATCCACGAACTGCGCCTTTGCTGCATCAATCCACTAGCCTTGGCCCCAAATTAAGTGATAATACCAACATAAAGATAAACACCGTCAATGAGGCTAAGACATTGAGCGAACAACCCACCGTCCTTATTATCGAGGATGAATCTGCTATCGCAGAGAACCTGATTCATGTATTAGAGATGGATGGCTACCACGCAGAGTGGTTTGCAACGGCAGGAGAGGGCTTGGCCTTTTTGCAGCATAACTCTGCAGCGTTACTTGTCTTAGACGTAGGCTTACCGGATGGCAATGGTTTTGAATTATGCAAAACCATCCGTGAGTTTTCTGATATTCCCATTATCTTTCTCACTGCAAGAAGCGATGAAATTGACCGCGTAGTGGGCTTGGAGATTGGCGCAGATGATTACGTGACTAAGCCATTTAGCCCGCGTGAAATGTTGGCTCGTATTAAACTTCGAATCAAAGCCAAAATGCCGATGATGGAGCACAAACCAGAGCCTGTGGCTGTTCCAGAACAACCTCATTTGAACCACGATTTAGTTGCGCAGAACTTCGACTACGGTGTTGGCGGGCAAATGCTTGGGCTGACCGCGGTGGAGTTCAAGATCCTCGATAAACTGATTTCCGTCTCTTCCAATGTATTGAGCCGAGAGCAGCTTATGGTCGCGGCAGACATGGCTCCAGAGGCTGCATATGAGCGTAATATCGATACCCATATCAAAGCTATTCGCCATAAGTTGAAGCCGTTTGAGATGTCTGAACGCATCTGTACCAAGCGTGGCTTTGGTTACTTCTACTGCATTAAAGGTGAATGATGAATCGCTGGCCGAAGATCCCGCTTGGACTCAGACTGTTTTTTCTCTACTTCATCTTAGTCGGAATGACGGCTTACATGGTGAGCAAAACTGTCGTCCAAGAACTTAAGCCAACCGTACGTCAAACTACCGAAGAGACGCTGGTGGATATGGCGAACTTGCTTGCGGTATTGGCAGAAGAAGATGTTGCAAACGGAAAGTTGTCTGAGAGTCGTTTCTCCAAACTACTAGCGGCTTATGGGCAGCGAGAACCTCAAGCGCGCATTTGGGAAATCGGCAAAAAAGCGATTAACCATCGAATTTACATCACCGATAAACAAGGCATTGTGATTGCGGATTCTTGGCAGCAAGACGTAGGCAAAGACTACTCGCAATGGAACGATGTATATCTCACGTTGCGTGGTCAATACGGCGCGCGCAGTACCATCGAAGACCCGAAAGATCCGCTCTCAACCGTTATGCATGTTGCTGCGCCCATTTATCACAAAGGCGAAATCATTGGCAGCGTGACGGTGGCAAAATCCAATCGCTCAGTACAACCCTTCATCGATCTTTCTAAACGCAATGTGTTGTTTTGGATGGTGTGGATGAGTGGTTTAGTGCTATTGGCAGGGGCATTGTTTGCTTGGCGAATTCACTCGGCACTGAACAAGCTAGAAGACTACGCGACCAAAATGGGTGAGGGTGAAAAGGTCTCTAAGCCGACATTTCGTATCTTTTATGAGTACGGCACGCTAAGCGACGCATTAGAGAAAATGCGCAATCAGCTCGATGGTAAACAATATGTGGAAGAGTACGTACAGACGCTGACTCATGAGCTGAAAAGCCCGTTATCAGCGATTAAAGGCGCGAGTGAAATATTGCAAATGCCGTTGCCTGAAGAAAAGGTCGCGCGCTTTGCTGGCAACATTGAGCGAGAAAGCGACCGCATGCAGTCATTGATTGATAAGTTGCTAGAACTTGCTCGTCTTGAAAAGCGCCCTGAGCTAGAACAAGTCGAAGCTATCTCGCTAAAACAAATGGTCAATGAAGTGGTTGAATCGGCGGATGCGCGCTTGAGTGCTAAGTCGGTCACTGCCAACATCCAAATTGATGACCATCTCGCCGTGCTTGGTGATGTCTTCTTACTGAAACAAGCCGTTTTTAACCTGATGGACAATGCGCTGGATTTTGTTGATTCAGAGGGATGCATTGAATGGAAAGCTGAGGTCACAAAAGAGAAGGTGTGCTTGTCGATTTTCAATTCAGGTCCTCACATTCCTGATTATGCGATGCCTCGTTTGACCGAGCGCTTTTATTCCCTCGCTCGGAAAAATGGTGTTAAGAGCACTGGGCTTGGGCTGAATTTTGTTGAGCAAGTGATCAAGCTACACAAGGGTAAGTTGCAAGTCGAAAACGTCGATTCTGGCGTGAAAGTGACCCTGATTTTACCAACTCCATAGAAACTCCACATTAGCTCCATTCGTTCTCCAAATTGCTGATTTAGATTACTCCCATCAGCAAATGGAGAATGAAACATGAAAAAGATCCTCAATAACCAACTCGGCACGAAGTTCGCCTTCGTGCTGTTTTTGTTTGTCTTATTGCAAATCCCGCTTTCAATGGTCACAGGGCTGATCTCAGAGCGCTCATATCGCCAAGATGAAGTCAGAAACGACATCGCACGCAGCAGCAGCGGTGAACAGCGCATCATTGGTCCATTCATCATGGTTAACTACACCGAAACCAGTTACCGAGATGACAAAGTACAGATTAAAGAGCGTCGTAAATTTCTTTTACCTAGCACTTTTGATATGAGCGCGAATCTGGACAGTTTTGAAAAGTACCGAGGCATTTACCGCGCGCGTTTATACAAAGCACAAGTGGCACTGAAAGGCGCTTTTGATGCAGACGATCTCGCGGCGTTGCAGGGGCTTGATATTGAAAACATGAGCCTAGTGGTTGGCATTGAAGACAGCCGTGGATTGATTCGTTTGGATGACATGACCATGGCGAGTGCTGACATCGAAGTCGCACCGGGAACGGGGTTAAATCAGTTGCCACAAGGCTTCCACAGTGATCTGACACTTGCAGACCTAAACGCAGAACAACCTTTGGCATTCGATCTTAACTTCTTGCTGCAAGGTATGGGTCAGCTTCAAGTCACACCAATCGGCAGTCAAACAACGGTTGAACTCTCTTCAACTTGGGCACATCCAAGCTTTATTGGTGATTACTTACCGGTGTCGTCAGAGGTATCTGAAGATGGATTTAACGCGCAATGGGCGAGCAACAACTTCTCAACCAATATCGCGCAGCTGTTCCAAAGCTGTTTGTCATCGAATCATGCTTGTCACGAGCTTGAACAGCGACAAATGGGCGTAGATTTGATTGATCCCGTGGACCACTATTTGAAATCCCACCGAGCTGTGAACTATTCACTGTTGGTTATTACATTAGTATTTGCGAGTTTCTTCTTGCTGGAGCTGTTCCAAGCGCGTCCGGTTCACCCAGTGCAATACGGTTTTATTGGTCTGGCTTTAGCGCTTTTCTATCTGTTGTTGATTTCGATGAGTGAACATCTGGGCTTTAACTGGGCATATGTGGTGTCGGCAGTCGCATCGACGGGGCTTTTAAGTGTGTACGTGAGCGGTATGTTGAGCAACACCAAACACGGCGCGATATTTGGAGCGTGTTTGCTCACTCTCTACGGATTGTTGTTTGGATTGCTACAAGCAGAGAGCTACGCGTTGGTCATGGGGGCATTACTGTGTTTCGCGATTTTGAGCTTCACTATGGTCATTACACGCAACATCGACTGGTACGCACGAAATAAGAAAGCAGAAGAAAGCGCAAAGGCGAATCATGAAGATGTTTAAACGAGCAATTCTCACTGGTCAGCCAAGCGATATAGTGGAAGAGACGTCCGCTATCCACCAGCGATTTTCTGCAAAAAATGGACTCAAAAGCTTGGTGTGTTTTATCGCATTGGTCGTTATCGCGCTCTTTGTTCGAGACAGCTTTATTCGTCCGACATTTGGTGATGTTCTCGTTGTGGTTTGGCTCTACTACTTTCTTGCAAGTATGTTCTCTATGCCCGTTAACTGGCTGGTTTCATTGGTGGTGTTGATTGCGTTTGCCGTCGAGTTGGGGCAATTGTTTCAGGTCGCAGCTTGGCTTGGTATCGAATCTTCATCGCCTCTGGCTGTAATTTTGGGTGCCACATTTGATTGGAAAGATCTGCTGGCTTACTGCATCGGAGGTCTACTGTGTTGGTGGATGGAAAAGAAATGAAAAACGAGATGAAAGCCATTGCGCTACCAAACCGACTCCGCCATTCCAAACGAGGTATTCGTAAAAGGATCAAAATCAGTTTACTAAAGCGCGTGTACCTTTGGTCACTGACCAATAGAGAACTGCTGTAAACCTCACCTCTTTATATGAAATACAAAAGGGAATCTTAAACTCACCGGCGCACAAGGTGAGTTAAGACTCCCTTTATTATTCATTGAGACGTCTAGCTGCTACTTTTAATTAGCTTTCAAATGAAAGCTTGTCGCCGAACGTCTCTTTCCAGTCTTTATCGAACTGTTCAACCGCCGGTTTTACTGCTGGGTGAGCGAACATTTGTGCCGCCACATCGGTTGGCAATGTAATGGCTTCGATGCCCAGTTTCATCACTTCCATCGCTTGTTGAGTGTTCTTGAAGCTGGCTGCCAAAATCTTCGCTGGTAGTTGGTTCTGATCGAGCAACAATTGAAGATCCGCGACCACTTCAACACCGTTGCCGTTCATCGCATCAATGCGGTTTACGTAAGGCGCTAGGTAGTCTGCACCGCACAGTGCTGCAAGGAACCCTTGTTGAGCTGAATAGATAGCGGTAGCAAGAACCTGAATTCCCTCTTTTTTCATTAGCTTAATTGCTGCTAAGCCGGTTTCTGTTGCTGGCACTTTTACCACCATGTCGTAAGGCAATTCATTCAGTTGGCGTGCTTCTGCCACCATGCCTTCGACGGTTGAACTCACAACTTGAGCATGAAAGCGAGGTGTACCACCAAGTGCTTCTTGCATGCCTGCTAGGGTTTCATTCAGTCCCTGTTTTGACTTCGCCAAAATGCTTGGGTTTGTCGTCACGCCTTTTAGCGGTAGGCACTGGTTAAAGCGTTTTACTTCTGCCACATCAGCAGTATCTAAATAAAGTTCAATCATGGTTTCTACCTTAAACAAAATCTTCGTTTTGATGATGGGATCACTATAGATCTGACAATCGAACGAGATCTTGATTTTGATCAATTGAAATTTCATTTGAAACTATAATAATTTCATTAAATGAAAGTTAAGTGAAACTTGTAAACGCTCAAATGAAGCTTTCAGTTCGAACAAAGAAAAGCCGCTGATAAGACTTAACCAGCAAGAAACGGATTAAGTACACAGCGGTAGCACAGACCAAGAGGCAAGCAGAGATGTATTTCAATATTCAACGATTCTCTACCCATGATGGCGATGGCATTCGTTCCATTCTTTTTCTTAAAGGATGCAGCTTGTCTTGCCCTTGGTGTCAAAACCCAGAAAGCCGCAGCGAAAAGCATTCACTGCTGTTTGATCAGCGAAGCTGCATGGAAGGTTGCCAACTGTGCGTTTCTGCTTATCAAGCCACAACTCAATCTACAGCGGGTAGTGAAACGGTGGGTGATGGTATTCAACGTATCGACAACCAGATCATCATCAATCGCAAAGCCATCAAAGAAGACCAACTGATCGCGCTGCGAGACGTCTGTCCTACGCAAGCACTGACTGTCTGCGGTGAAGAGGCGAAATCAGACATGCTGTTCGACACCTTAATGAAAGACAAACCTTTCTACGACCAAAGCCAAGGTGGTGTGACCTTCTCCGGTGGTGAGCCACTCATGCAAGCGGATTTGGTAGCAGAACTCGCACAGCGTCTGCATGACAACCAAGTCTCTACCGCTATTGAATCGTGCATGCATGTGCCGTGGAAGAACGTCGAAAAAGCCGCGCCGCATATTGATTGCTGGTTGGCGGATTTAAAACATACCGATGAAGAGAAGTTTCTTAGCTGGGCGAAAGGTTCACTAAAACGCATCAAAGACAATTTCCGAAAACTGGCACCTATCGCGAAACGCATTGTGATTCGCGTTCCCGTTGTGCCGGGGTTCAATGACACCATCGAAGAGTTGAAAGACATCATCGATTTTGCGGCTTCACTAGAAAGCTGCCAAGAACTTCACTTGCTGCCGTACCACACGCTCGGCATCAATAAATACCGTTTGCTCGATATGCCTTACGAGTGTTCTGACAAGCCATTAAACAAACCAGAACTGCTAGAAAGCGCCATGCAATACGCAAGCGAAAACACCCAACTTAACGTGATTGTAAGAGGTTAACTATGGACCTGAATTACCTTCCTGAGCGTATCAAAGCGCACAAATCGGCACTGGTAAATATCGTAACGCCACCTGTCTGTACCGAGCGTGCAGAGGCATACACTCGTGCTTATCAAGCGAACGAAGACAAACCTGTAATTGTCCAACGTGCGCTAGCACTGCAAGAGCACTTACGCACTCGTACGATTTGGATTAAGCATGATGAGTTGATCGTCGGTAACCAAGCGAGCAAAGTGCGCGCTGCGCCTATTTTCCCAGAATACACAGTGCGTTGGATTGAAGCGGAAATTGATGAGCTAGCCGACCGTCCTGGTGCAGGCTTTGCGGTCACTGAAGAAGATAAGCAAAGCATCCACAGCATCACACCGTATTGGCGTGGTAAAACAGTTCAAGACCGTTGTTATGGCTTGTTTACTGATGAGCAGCAAGAAATCTTAGCCAGCACCATCATTAAAGCCGAAGGCAACATGACTTCGGGTGACGCGCACCTTGCGGTGGATAACGAGAAAATCTTGAAGCTAGGCATGAACGGCTTGCTAGAGGATGTTCGTCAGCACCGTGCTAAAAATGATGTTTCGACCTTTGAAGGCTTGAAGAAAGAGCAGTTCTACAAATCGGTCGAAATCGTACTGCTTGCGATTCAAGATCATATGGTGAGCTACGCTGAATTGGCGGCAAAAATGGCGTTAGAAGAGAAACGCCCGCTGCGCAAAGCTGAGTTAGAAAGCATTGCGGCAAACTGTCGTCATGTAGCAAGTCACGCACCAGAAAACTTCTGGCAAGCACTGCAATTGAGCTACTTTGTTCAATTGATGCTACAAATCGAATCGAACGGTCACTCGGTTTCTTTCGGTCGTATGGACCAATTCCTCAACGAGTTTTATGTTCGCGATATCGAAAACGACGCGATTGAAAAAGACTTTGCACTAGAGCTTTTACAAAGCTGCTGGTTGAAGCTGCTTGAAGTAAACAAGATTCGCTCTGGCGCGCACTCAAAAGCCTCCGCAGGTTCTCCGCTGTATCAAAACGTGTGTATCGGTGGTCAGAAGTTGAATGAAAAGGGTGAGCCTGAAGACGCAGTGAATCCACTTTCTTGGGCGATTCTCGAATCTTGTGGTCAGTTACGTTCGACGCAACCTAACTTGAGTGTGCGCTACCACGAAGGTTTGAACCAAGAGTTCTTAATGGGTTGTATTGAAGTGATTAAGTGCGGCTTCGGTATGCCAGCGTTCAACAACGATGAGATTGTTATTCCTGAATTCATCAAGCTTGGTGTAGAGAAAGAAGACGCTTACAACTACGCATCTATCGGCTGTATCGAGACGGCGGTTCCGGGCAAATGGGGTTACCGTTGCACGGGCATGAGCTTCATTAACTTCGCTCGTATCCTGCTCGCTTCATTGAACGAAGGTGTGGATGCAACAACGGGTAAAGCCTTCTTGCCGCACGATAAGTCATTAGCAAAAGGCAACTTTGAGAACTTTGAGCAAGTGACGGCTTCTTGGGCAGAGCAAATCCGCTACTACACCCGTAAATCGATTGAGATTGATACAGTAGTCGACAGCGTACTTGAACAGCAAGCTCAAGACATCTTCTGTTCAACGCTGGTGGATGACTGTTTGGCTCGCGGTAAAACCGTGAAAGAAGGTGGCGCGAAATACGATTGGGTATCTGGCTTACAAGTCGGTATCGCAAACTTAGGTAATAGCCTAGCAGCTATCAAGCACCTTGTTTTCGATGATGCGCAAATCACTCAGCCCCTTATCTCACAACAACAGCTAGCAAAAGCATTGGCAGAAGATTTCGACGGCATGGAGAACGAACAGCTTCGCCAACGTCTTATCAACTTTGCACCAAAATACGGTAACGATGATGACGCGGTAGACCAACTGCTCGCAGACGCGTACCAAGTGTACATTGATGAGCTAGAGCAGTTTGTTAATACGCGTCATGGGCGTGGTCCAATTGGCGGCGGTTACTACGCAGGTACATCAAGTATCTCGGCAAATGTCCCATTCGGTGCTTCAACCATGGCAACGCCAGACGGTCGTAAAGCGAAAACGCCATTGGCAGAAGGTGCAAGCCCGTCATCTGGCTCAGACCGTTTAGGTCCAACGGCTGTGTACAATTCGGTCGGTAAGATCCAAGCAAATAAGATCCTTGGTGGCGTACTGCTTAATCAGAAGTTAAGCCCGGCAGCGGTTGAGTCTGAAGGGGATAAACTCAAGCTTTCTATGTTGATTCGTACCTTCTTCAACCACCACAAAGGTTGGCACGTGCAGTACAACATCGTCTCTCGCGAGACCTTGCTAGCAGCGAAGAAGAACCCTGAACAATATCGTGATCTGGTTGTGCGAGTTGCAGGCTACTCAGCCTTCTTCACCGCGCTATCACCAGATGCGCAAGACGACATCATCGCACGTACTGAGCACGAGCTGTAAGTTCACTCACTAAGTAAAGAAAAAGGCACCGATTGGTGCCTTTCGTTTGAATACTTAATCCGCAAATGACTATACCTGAACGCATTAAAGCTTGTGCAAAATGGTCACGCATTTCTTCGTGATGTTGTCGTACTCTTTCGTCATGTAAGCGGTAGTGATCGCGCCCTCTTTCATGATGCAAATGGCATCGAGTAATGCAGCGTTGTCTGATTTGAGATAGTGTTGAATTAGCTCTCTGACTTGCTGCTTATGGTAGCGGCAATACGTTGCGATCTCGCCACTGTCGTCACTGAATTCCGCGGACGTATTGATGAAAAAGCAACCGCGAAACTCGCCCAACTTTTCTTCAGAGCCATGAAACCAGCCGTTGAGTGCTGTAAATAACTGATCGATTACCTCCGCGCACGTTTGTGCTGAAGAAAGCTTTTCCTCCAACCATTCCATAAATACTTGGTGGCGTTGTTCTAATGCGGCGATGATAAGCGCTTCTTTGCTCTCAAAATGGTTATATAGCGTGCGTTTAGCCACGCCGGAAACATTGAGGACTTCATTGATGCCAATAGAGTTGATGCCTTGTTTATAAAACAGTGACAAAGCTGTGTCGATCAATAACTGTTTCTTTTTGTTCATAACTACGTCCTCAAAAAGTTCCATAAACACATATTGACAAAAGTAGACAGATTTGTCTATTTTATTTTGTAGACAATTCGGTCTACTTTGAGGTGTTTATGAATAATTTAATTTTATCGTTGGTTGCCGGGCTTGGCGCTACGTTGGCTATTGGCGTATTGTCCTACGCTGAGGTATCACTGACGGAGGTTGTACTCCTGATGGCACCATTTGGTGCTACCGCAGTACTGGTGTTTGGGGTGCCTAGCAGCCCTCTCGCTCAACCAAAAAACGTGATCATTGGTCACTTCATCACGGCATCTATCGGTATTGCGTTTAGCCAGTATGTTGACGTCACGCCGGTCACGCTCGCGATTGCGACGGGGCTAGGTGTTTCTGCGATGCTGATTACGAAGACCACTCATCCACCTGCGGGTGCAAATCCAATTTTGATCATGGCGTCTGGGCAGGGATGGAGTTTTCTCTTCACGCCTGTCCTGATTGGAGCGATAGTGATTGTTCTGGTCGGTAAAGGGTTACAGTTGCTACAAAGTCAGTACCTAAACCCTCGACTGAATGGTCAGAAGACCTAGTCGGATTGTAGTTAGAGCCGCGAAAGGGAGTGATCTCTTTTGCGGTTTTATCTTTTGTCGGTTTGCAAAAACAAAATCTGATTCTCTCTTGGTATTCAGTCGTATACATCAACATGGTAGTTAAATTGGTACAATGCGATGAACAGAATCCACCCTAAGAAACTATTGCACAGTAAATGGACGGCAATTTCACCTAAAAACAAAGAGAAGCATTTTGTCGTGACAGAAATGGAACTAGATGAAGATGGTAACGTTGTGAGATGTGTCATCGAGGCAGTCATGAGTAAACGCGACCGAGAGATGAACTGGCAAGACCTAAAAGACTCTGAGCAATGGATGCAAGGGTGGAAGTGAGTGACGCTTCGTTGTTGGGCGAATCAAGCAGAAACGTGCGTTGCGAGTAGGCAAAAGTGGTGCTATCTGATACGTTGATAATTCGTTCTAACGCCCACTCAAAGGATTAATTATGATTGATTTCGACAATTCCTCTGTATTTAAGCTTAAGCCGATTGACGTTTCTAATGCCAGAGAAGACTTCCTTAAGTTCTTGATTGATGGTGAGACTATTTTCGCTGCTTTTAAAACAGTTCGTGACCAAGTGGTGTTTACGAACAAGCGAGTGATAGCGGCAAATGTGCAAGGGATTACCGGCTCAAAAGTGGATTACACTTCTTTGCCTTACAGTAAGATCAATGCATTTTCTATCGAGACCTCTGGTACTTTTGATTTGGATTGTGAAATCGAGTTCTTCATGAGTGAGGTGGGAAGAGTGCGTTTTGAAATTAAAGGCTCGTTTGATTTGATTTCTTTCAACCGTATGGTTAGTGAGTATGTACTAGGTTAAGGGATTAGAAATGAGAGCTTCGCTGAGAGACAAAATTATAGAGGTCTGTGACAAAAAGATCGCGAGTAAAGGTGAATTGGTTGGTCTCTCATTTTATGCGTTTTTCGCTAATAAAAATGACGACCCAGAGCTGTTGATGGAAGCGGCTACGTGGTGGATTCAGACTCATCAGCTCGACCACTTCGAAAAAGCAGTAAAAATAAAATCAATGGTCGAGTCGGGGAGCTAAATTAAAAAAAAGAAGTAAAGAAAGCAGACAAATGCTAATAACGTTGCGGACAAAACAGGGTAGATAATGTAAGAGTCCTGCTTGTTGGTTCGTTGAAAGCATAGCGAAACAAGTAAGACGTTATAAACAACAAGTAACAAGCTGATCATGGTTCCGCTGTTTAGTGTCATACTTGATAGCTGAGTTAAGAAAAACGCCAATAAAAGGTAATCGAAGACAATGAGCCATAAAAAGGCTTTCTTCAGTAAGTCGCTTTTTCTTTTTTCGGATGATGTTATGTGCATATAGAACTCAACTAAAAAGTCACAGTAACAGAGGCTTTGGTTAGAGAGGTCACCATCAGAGTGGTGACCTTTTAAGATTATAATTCTTGAATTTTTACTTCGCTGGTGGCGGTATCGCCGGAGTAATTGATGACTTCTTGACGAATGACTGGTTGGTTAAATTCAGCCTTATCTTTCGCTTTTTGCAGTTCACTTTCTTGGTGGTTGCCAAAAAGGGTCTCAAGCACTTTAGCGGCAGGAGTCGTTAAAACAAACAGCTCAATACGACGGTTTTCGCTAGAATCTGGCTCATCAGGATTAAGCAGCGCTCTATCTGACATACCCGTTACCTGCATTACTCTATCGTCCGGCATACCGCCTTCAACTAACGTATTTCTTGCTACGTCTGCTCGAGAGGCTGATAACGCCCAGTTAGATTGACGACCAAAACGCTTTTTAAATGGAATTGCATCTGTGTGTCCGCTGATGATCAGAGGGTTGTTAACACGATGAAATACAGGTGCTAGTGCGAGCAGTAAATCTTCAAAAAAAGGAGTAAGTTCTGCACCACCACGGCTGAACATATGCTGTTTGTAATCATCTTGAAGGACGATACGCAAACCTTGTGGTGTCACCGTGACGTTTACATTTCCCTGCGCATTAATTTGGGCAGTCATTTGCTCAATTACTTTCGCTAGTGCGGCAAGTTGCTCTTGAGTATCGAAGTTACCAGGAATCAAAGAATCAATTTCTGGTCCATCCCCATCACCTTTAAAGTAAGAGCTTACTACATGGTTGGAGTTGTGTTTACTTGGCACAGAAGAGTCCTGTGCCAAGTCGATAGGAGAAATACTTTGTGACGTATCAAATGGGTTGCCGTAACTCTTATCGAATACGCTTGAACTATGCAAGTGGGCAACAATCGCTTTACGCTCTTCTTTGTCTACCACCTGCATAACCCAAAGTACAAGAAACAGCGCCATTAGGGCGATCATGAAGTCAGCAAACGCGACTTTCCACGCGCCGCCATGAGACGACTCATCATGGCTGTATACTTTGGCACGTTTGAACACTACATGCTCTTGTTTTTGCATTATCCCTCCTGTTCAGCTAACCACTTCTCCATTTGGTTGAATGTTGGTTTGATGTCTAGCTGAATATGTTTACGACCAGCGTCAATGGCGAGCAATGTCGGCTTTTTCGCTACGTAGGCAACCAAGGTTGCACGAACGCACTCAAAAGCAGTCATATTACGTTTTACTCGCTGAGCCATGGCGTTACTTAGTGGATCTAAGCCACAGTAACAACCGAAAATACCAATGAATGTACCAACGAGAGCTGCCGCAACGTGATAACCAATCATAGCGATTGAGCCATCAATAGCTTGCATGGTGATAATGATGCCACCAACTGCTGCAAGAATACCGAAGCCAGGTAGTGCTTCTGCTGTACGCTGTAGTGAGCGTGAAGGTAAAAGCATTTCGTTCTGTATTGCTTCGATTTCTTGCTCTAGCAGTCCCTCTAATTCATGAGGCGACATCTGTCCCATTGCCATTAAACGTAAATTGTCAGTAATGAAAGAAATTAGGCGATGATCTTCTGCGATCGTCGGGTAAGCGAGGAACATAGAGCTTTGCTCCGGAGCCTCAATATGAGAATCCAGAAACTTGTATCCGCGGTTTCTCGCTGTCTCTAGCAAGTTGTTGAGTAGTGCCATTAATTCCATGTAGTACTCATGCTCTTCTGTTGGACCTTTAATGGTCGCTGGCACTTGGCGACGCATTTCTTTCAGTACATGAGGCGGATTACCGATGATCAAAGAACCAGCAGCGGCGCCAATAATGATAAGGAATTCGGCTGGCTGCCAGATAGCACCTAAGCTACCACCGGCCCACATATATCCACCGAAGACGCACACCAGGATAGTGAGCACTCCAAAAAACTTTTGCATCTTGTGACTCCTAAGAGGACATTAATTGGTTGAGTTGTTTCAGCGCTTGTTTGTGAAGCTGACATATACGAGGTGGTGTCAGATCCAATACCAGAGCTATTTCGTGTAAGTTGAGTTCATGTTGATAGAACAGAGTCAGGAGCAGCTGATCGCGCTTAGGTAACTTACCCAAAGCACTGTCTAAACTACGACGAATATGTTCATGTTCCATGCCATCGTATTGCCCGCCAATGTAGCTATCACCGCTGCTCTCCATCAGTTGGTCAAGGCTTTGCATCTCGCCTGCGAGAGCGGCATTTTGGCGGTTGTAATAATCTTGCTCATTCGTCCCTAAAGCCTGGATGATTTCGGCATCCGTTGGCATTCGACCTAACGTTCGAGTGAGATCTCGAGTCACGTCGTTGAGCTCGTGGGCTTGTTGACGAGTCTTACGTGAACGCCAATCTAGTCGGCGTAATTCGTCTAAAATAGCTCCCCGAACTCGACAAACGGCGAAAGCAGGAAAGTGAGGATCGTCAACATCGCCATATCGGCGTCCAGCCTCGACTAGAGCGATAAGGCCTATCTGCTGCATATCTTCAATACTACAGTGAGAAGTGGCATGAACGCGCAGCTGGTTAACTACGCGTTTTACCATGACCTGATGACGTTGTAGCAATGCGTTTTCATCAATTGGTCGTGACGGTGTTGTCACTTCCTCTTCTGTGGTGTAAGTGTCTTGTACATTCATGTCTAACATGGTTGTGCTCCGTTATTGCACAACATATTTAGTCAACAAAACATCGTCGATTTCTCGGACGATGTCTGTTTTAGCAAAAGCGAGTAGAAGCGTTTGCTTCACTTCGTCTTGCAGAATATCGATGGCACCCGCTTGCTGTAACTGATCAAACGTTTTGTCGCTAAACAGTTTTAATAGAGAGTTTTGTACCATAGGCATGTATTCATCGATCTCTTTGATACGCTCTGGACGGCGTGTCTCAATTGCCAGTTCTAGCATCACAAAGTGAGTCTGTTTCTTGCCTTTAACGGTCAAAACGACTTTGTCCAAAGGATGGAAGCTAGGACCTTTACTTGTCGGTTGTTCTGTGACCAAAAAAGACAGTGGAGAGTCTTCGATCAGTGAACCAGAGTCAGGTGACTCTTGAGCGTGTTTGTTTAAGTACCAGATTCCGCCCATAATTGTGACGGCCGAAACGAGGGCACTGGTGATGATCATGGCGATAAACAGGGCGATCATTTGTTGTTTGGTCATAACCTTTTTCCTCGAAGATTCACTAAGCTTGAGTGCTTAGCCAGTGTTCTGAATAGTTAGTTGTTGTCGTGGTTTGGAATGCACCAGATTCTCGTGCGGCGAAAATATTGGCGTCTTCTTCGTTTGCATGTGGGTCATTTCGACCTTGGTTTTGATCAGAGCCAACATTGACATCGACATGAACGAAGTTTTGCTCTTGTAACTCAGTACGCAATCGTTCCGAAACTTGCATTAAAGCTTCTCGTGTTGCTGCGGCATTGGCGTTGATGTGGACACTCAATCGGTCACCTTCAACACGTACAAGTAAATCCAATTTCCCTAAGTCTGGTGGGTCTAGGCGGATTTTTGCTTCTTGTACATTTTGTTGAGCTTGGAGCGTCACGCGATCATGTAATACTTGCATCATTTGCTCCCCCCACTTTCCGGCAGTGGTATCAACACGCACCGCTGCCCACTCAGAGCCTTGAGCTTGAACATGACTCGTCGCAACCGGTGAATGTGCAGGTTGTGTTGTAGGAGCTTGTGCTTGAAGTAGAGATGCGGTTGGTTGCCCTTGAACAGGTTGATTCAAAAGAGTTTGAAACTCAGCACCGGAGATAGGCAAACGCGAACTCGATGAAGTCGGCAGACTTTGCTTCACATCTTGTTTTGATGATGTGTTTAACATAGCGTTAGACGAATCTTGAGTAACAGACTTAACTTCGCTCGCAGTCATTAAAGATGACGCTTTTCCTAGTTTCTCAGCCTGCTTCTCTGCCATGGTAATCATACCCTGGGTTAAAGCTTGAGCTTGCGCTGCAAGATCAGTCGATTCTGTTAACCCTGGTGTACTGGTCAAGTTGGCATCCGGATCTGAAGCTGAGCGGCCATCAGTATCAAAACCATGACTTTGTACTTTGTTTGCGCTGTTCAAAGTAGAGGCCGTAAGGTGAAAACTCGGTACCGCTGACGCAGAGTTAAAGTCTTGCTCACCATTCTGCTTGTTCCCTGATTTAAAACCATGAGAAAAGCCGTGTACCGAGTTCGCTTGCTTGATGTGACCCTCATTGTTAGCTGGTGAATTACCCGAGTGCTGAGTTGAAGAAGGTATGATCATTGAGTTAGCTCCATGGTCATTGCTAATTGATAGGCCATAGCGCGTTCTTGATGGTCATTGACCATGTTCATCTCTTTTTTCAACTCGTTGGTCGACTTCTCTAATACTGCGAAGGCATTAGCGTGCACTGTTTTCGCTCGCTGGATTTCAGGTGCAAGCTTAGGATCTTTCAAAAAAGGCTTGTGACTGATCAAAAGCTCACGCAACTGCAAGTCGTACCGCTTGAGCGCATGCCAATCGGCGGTTTTTGCGGCGAACTGGATGAGCTGAGATAAATGACGGAATCGCTCTGGCGATACTTTATGCTTGTTGTCCAAAATTCATCCAACCTTCACGAATGTTACCCATTACACGCTCAACGTTAACCAAGCGATTTGCATCGTTTTGCACGCTAGCGTAATAAAGTTCGACTTGGCAGAAGTCATACAGCTGGCGTAGGTTTTCCGCAATTTCACCGCCGTTTTCATCATCTAGAGCACTTGTTAGTCCAATCAAGATGTTCATGCATTTGTTGATTCCATTCCCTTTCTCGGCCAAACGATTTGCGGCTAGGTGGCCGCGAATACGCTCAACTTCATCGAGTAGGCCATCGATTAACATGATGACCAATTGGTGTGGATTTGCTGCTGCCGCTTGAGCGTCGAGATCGACTTGTTGGTACGAATCGTAACCAGAATCCATAAGCATGAATATTTCTCCTAAATTTGGAACCAAATGTCTTATTTTTGAGCATTAAACATGGACATGGTTTGGTTCATTTGGGTCATAATTGAATTCATTTGAGTGAATTGTTTGAGATAGCGGTTGTACGACATTTCGTACTTACGCTCTAAATTGGTTTGTTTATCTTTGATTCGGTCTAAGCTTGACTGTATTGCGTCTTTACGCGTGCTGAAGGTTCCTGATGAGAACTTCAAGAAAGGCTCTACCATCGCGTCAAGAGAATCTAGCAAAGCGTCATCCCCATTAAACAACGCCTCTAAGCCTGCGCTGTTTGTTTGTTGAGCTTCTTTGAACTTTTCTTGATCAACTTTCATTTTACCGTTGCGGTCTAGGCTCACGCCGATTTCGCTTAGGCGCATACCATTGTGTTCACCTCGGATTAACCCCGTTAACTGACTCTCAATAGAACGCAATGTCGAGTCGCTAGCGAGCACGCCGCGTTTCTGATCTTCACCGCCAATTTGGGTGTACTGATCGATAGTCGAAACAAGGGCATTGTAGGTTTCCACAAACTTATCTAGTTGTTCTTTAGTGCCTTCGCTATCAGCTCCAATTTTTAAACCGATTGGCGAATCTCCCGCGGCTTGCGGTTTAGATACGGTAATGTCAACACCGTCGATGACACCTTCAAAAGTATTACTTGCGTTGGTTAGTTTCAGGCCTGAGTCTTTTGCACCTAGCCACATAACCGCATCTTGCGGAGCGTTGATTTGCTTGAGGTTGGTGAAGGCGTCTTCAAACCACGCTTGGCCAGTACCCGATGCAGATACGTTGATCTTATTTTCGACACCAGTCTCAGTGCTCGATAGCATAAAGTGTGTTTGACCATTCGAGCGAACTAGAGTGGCGTTAACGCCAGGGTTATCCGTGTGATTGTTAATCGCACTGGCTAAATCACTGATCGTTGCAGTGCCGTCACCATTAACATCAACGGAGGACAAGTCTAGAGTCATTGTTTCACCGTTGATGGTGAATTCTAAAGATCCAGTTGTTGGTACTTCTGTCGTCGCCTCAAGGTCTGCAGGCATTCCTGTAGATACTTGATGCGCCGTTGCCACTTTTTCTACAAAAATCTGATAGTTACCCGTTAGCGCTTTAGCATCCGCGTTTGCAGTAAAGTTACCTTCTTGAGAGAGTGTCGCACTGTTTTTGATGATGCTGTTTGTGCTGTTATTCATCTCTTTCATTGCAGTACGAAAATCACGTAGTGCGCTTTCAACTTTATTAAAAGCTGACAGTTGTGACTGGTACACATTAGCTTGCGCTTGGTAACGGTTTTTGAATGGGTTTGTGTCCAATTGTGCGAATTGGGTTGCCATTTTTACTGGGTCTAAAGAACTCATGAGGTGTGCTCCTCTCATCTCTTATTGGCTTGAATACTTTGAATGCTACGCCTTAGTTTAATTATCAGTGGCAAGATGCGTGCCGTATATTAAATTCAATTAAAACAAAGGTTTAAAGCTATTTTGTTTTCTTGGGAGGAAGTGGTGTTTCCACCTTGTTTGTTCCGCCTTCCTCCATGGAAAAAGTAATTTCCTTATAAGAAAAGGCGACCTAAACAAAGAAAATATTTAATTGTATTGACGGTTCTAATTAGGAGAGATGTTTTAATTAGACGTTATATTCAGCCTTTACTTCAGCTTGATTCAGATAATTCTTACAGAGTGCATTAATTGCGTTCTGATATTATTTTTGATAGTGCGATGTGCAAGTGTTCTCACTAAAAATTAAATTTTTTACGTTTCAAAGAATGTCAGTTATGAATGAATTTGCGTTACGATTGATGAAATGTGCTCGTGCATATGAAGAGTTCATTAACAAAAAACTATTAAGTAAACAGAGCATCAATTCTGATGAGATAGCTAGTATCTTAAAGGAAGCTAAGTTCAATTTTCCTGAACTTAGAGATAGTAAAATAGGAAGCAAATTAGAGACGATAGAATTAGAACTGTTTAATAAGGTTTTATTTAATATTATGTTGAAATTCGGATTCAGAGTGCCTGAATCTCACAAAGATAATACGAGATCTATTTATATTCGTAGATAAAAATAAAGCCTTCCATAGGAAGGCTTTATAATTAAGACGATTTAAATTAAGCGCACTATTAACTAAGTAATTAGCGTAGTAGTGACATTGCCATGCTTGGAAGCTGGTTAGTTTGAGACAGAACAGTTGTACCTGCTTGCATCAACATTTGGTTCTTAGTCATGTTTGAAGACTCTACTGCAAAGTCTGTATCCATGATACGACCTTTAGATGCTGTAACGTTTTCTACCATGTTACCAAGGTTAGCCATAGTGTGCTCAAGACGGTTGATGTTCGCACCGAAGTCTGCACGAGAGCTACCAATTTTTTCTACTAGACCGTCAGCGCCGCTGATTTTGTCTAGTGCTGCTTTTGCTTTAGTCGCGTCATCGATACCATCTGTAATTGCTGCATCAGCAAGAATAGTAGTGATTTCACCGATACCTGCGCTTGCGCTTACAGTCAATGTTTCAGCAGAAGATGCACCGATTTGGAATGTTACGTCACCTGCACCGAAGCCGCCGCCTTTAAGAAGGTTTTGACCACCGAACTTAGTGTTGTCTACGATGTTGTTTAGTTCTGCAGTAAGCTGTGTGAACTCTTTGTTAAGAGACGCACGGTCTGTTGCACTGTTTGAACCGTTCAACGATTGTGTAGCAAGGTCGTTCATACGGTAAACGATGTTTGTCATTTCATCCATCGCACCTTCAGCAGTTTGCATCATAGAGATGCCGTCTTGTGCGTTACGCATTGCTACTGACATGCCGCGTGTTTGCGCTTCTAGACGGTTAGCAATTTGAAGACCAGCAGCGTCATCAGCAGCTGAGTTCACACGGTAGCCTGTGCTTAGACGTTCCATTGCTGTGTTTAGAAGTCCGCTTGTTGTGTTCATTGTGTTTTGAGTTACAAGCGAAGCGTAGTTAGTGTGCATTGATAAAGCCATCTTAGTCTCCTTAGTTAGTCACTATATCTTTCAGGCCTCGGGATATTCCCTTGTCACTAACTAGAGGCGGTCGGTCGGCTTTAATGATTAATTTGAAAATTAAAAAATTTCTAAAAAAGATAAAAATTGATGATTTTTAGTGATTTGTATTCCATGAAAACCGGGAAAATCATCATATAAGCCTAAATTTTTTAGTTAAGTTAAAGAAACTATTGCCCAATGATCTTGTGGTTATCCGTTATAAATAAAAAACAGCACGAATAAATCGTGCTGTTTTAAATATAAATGGTTGAGTTTCAACTATTCCTCATCAAAAGATTGAAAGGAGAGAGAGGTTGGGATATCGCTGAAATAACCAAAATAATAACTGGCACCCAATAAACGATACCGGTTAAGTTCCGTTTGACTCGCTACACGTCCGGCAACCCAAGTATATTTATGCTTTCTTAAGAACTTAGCAATAGGTAGGAAAGCGTGTCTTTCTTCTTTATCTTCTAGTGTGACTGACAATTTGATCATATCGGGACTAAAGTCTGCGACGCGCTCGAAGTTCACTTGCGATGTCGCGACTTCAAACCAAAGTGAATATGCATTCTCTTTTAACTTTTTGGTGAGTGTGGCGACTTTATCACGATCACATAACGTTTCATCAGCTTGAAGAGAAGGAATCACATGTTGAAAAGCAGAAGAGTGGAATTGAATCGTCTGTTCGAGAAAATAAACCCCAGGCTCCCACAGTAATGCATCCACGCGAATCGGCACGACAACATTACTAATCAAGTCGTGATGAAAGGCTTCTAACTGAAATTGTGTTTGTCTTAGTGCAAGGTAAAGACTGAACAAATCCAGGCAGTACTGCATTTGTTCAGAGAGTTTGAATTGATAGACACTTTGTTCTCCACGCATACCAAATCTCAACGTCAGGTGTTGGAATTCTACTTCTCCTGATTGAGCTTCCCTAATTGCTTGGCATGCGTGTTGGACATCATTGTGTTTTAAAGCATCAAAGACTAATTGATCGTCATCCGTGACGATATGTTGTACTGCGAGACCAACCAAATGTTCGTACATCGCATGTGTTGAAATAAGATTAACCAAGGTTTCCTACCACATTGATTTGTTTGTTTTCTGGGATTTCGTTGTAAGACAATACTGCCAGCCCTTGTGTAAATGTGCGAGCGTAACGCGCTAGAAGAGGGCGCAGCTGTGGCATAACGAGAAGGATCGGAGGTAGCCCCTGTTGTTTAAGCTGTTGTCTGATCAATGGCAAGTTTTGTTGGAACTGACCAAGAATGTTTGGCTCAATTGGGAAGCTATCTAGTGTTACCGTACCAGAAGATTGTGCTTGTTGCAGTGAAGTTAGTAGCATTTGTTCTAACTCATCAGACAGTGCGTAGACATTTAATTCGTTCTTTTGTCCTGCAATTAAGTTAACAAGCGTACGCTTTAGTGCACAGCGTACATCAGATGCAAGTAGGATCGGGTCCTTTGTATTTTCCGCGGATTCCAACATTGTGTTGGCAATCGTGCGAATATCTTTTAGTGGCACTTGGTCCAATAAAAGCTGACGATATACTTTCAGCTGCTGCGCTGGATTAAGTGCTGCTGCTAATGCTTCTGCTAGTTTCGGGGCTTGTTGTGTCAAACGCTGGGTTATTGCTTCCACATCGTCGTGCGTAAACAATTCTGCAAGGTTTGTCTTCATGATTTTACTAATATGAGTGGCAATAACAGTGCCATCATCGACAACTTGGTAACCCATATTAAGTGCTTTTGCTTTATCTTGATGCTCAATCCACACAGCTGGCAACTGATAAGCAGGATCGCTACCCAAAATGCCATCTACCTCACCGTAAGTTTCGCCAACCGCTATCGCCATTAAACGCTCTGGTTCAATAAAGCCTTGCTCAATGACTTCGCCATTTAGAGAAATTGTGTATTGGTTTGGCTTGAGGCTCAGGTTGTCACGAATACGAACTTCAGGTAATAAAAAGCCAACTTGTTCAGAAAGGTTTCGACGCACACCGCGGATACGTTGTGATAAAGGAGCCCCTTGTTCTTTGTTGACTAGATGGACGAGTCGGTAACCAAGCGCAAGTGATAATGTTTGGACGTGAGGAATATCATCCCATGTCAGCGGTGTATCATCGTCTTGCATTGCTTGTGAGAGTGCTTCGACCTCTTCAATCTGGGAGTCTTGCACTGGCTTCTTGGTTTGACGCCACCCTGCGAACGCTAATGCGCCAGCAAACGCAAAAAAGGCTAGGTGTGGCATACCCGGTACCATACCGATTACCGCCATAATACCTGCGACAGTAAATAGCGTTGCAGGAGTTGCCAGTAATTGCTTTTGCATGGTTTCCGACATGCCATTATCGCTATCATTAATTCGCGTAACGATGATCGCGGCAGCCGTTGCCAACAGTAGTGAAGGAATTTGAGCAACTAGACCATCACCGATTGTGAGTAGGGCATAAGTTTTAAAGGCGTCAGACGCAGCGAGTCCATGCTCGAAGACACCAATACTGATACCACCAATGATATTGATAAACAGAATCAACAAACCTGCGATGGCATCGCCACGCACAAACTTTGATGCACCATCCATCGAACCATGAAAATCGGCTTCGTTGGCGACTTCTTTACGGCGTAAGCGAGCCGTTTCCTGATCGATAAGGCCAGCGTTTAAGTCGGCATCAATTGCCATTTGTTTGCCTGGTAAAGCATCCAACGTAAAGCGGGCTGAAACCTCAGAAATACGTTCACCACCTTTGGTGATTACGACGAAGTTGATGATCATCAAGATGACGAACACCACCATACCAACGACGTAGTTACCGCCAATGACGACTTCACCGAATGCTTGAATGACCTTACCCGCTGCGTCACCACCATTATGTCCTTCTAGGAGTACAATTCGCGTAGAAGCCACGTTCAATGTGAGACGTAATAATGTTGCGACCAGCAAAATAGTTGGAAAAACAGAGAAATCTAATGGTCGCTTTGCGGTTGTGCTGACGAGCAATACTAGAATTGCTAAGACGATATTAAAGGTAAACAGCGCATCCAGTAGCAGAGGAGGCAAAGGAAGAATCACCATTGCTAATATCATTAGCAAGACGATTGGAATGCCAACGTAGCCTTTGGTTGATGTTTGAAGTTGTTTTAACCGGTTAAGCATACTTTCGTGTCCTTGGATAAACGCGGGTTAATCAGTGCTGCAAATGTTTTGGAATCGAAAAATGAGGTAAAGGAATTGGCTCTTTTCCCTCACCTTTACGAAAGGCTTTCAATTGCAAAACGTAAGTAAGAATATGTGCCACTGCGATGTACAGTTGGCTTGGGATTGCTTGTTCAATCGCCGTCGTGTGATAAATCGAACGGGTAAGTGGCGGGGAGTTAATGATTTCCACTTTGTTTTCTCGGGCGATACGTTGAATGTGCATAGCAGTTTCGTCTACGCCTTTTGCGACGACAAAGGGCGCGTCAGAAAGCGAAGGCTCGTATTTCAGTGCGACTGCGTAGTGCGTTGGGTTTGTGATGATCACGTCAGCCGTCGGCACCATTTTATCGATCTTACGGCGCGCAAACTGTTGCTGTATTTGACGAATACGTTGTTTTACTTCCGGACGACCTTCATTATTTTTAAATTCCTCTTTCAATTCTTGTTTCGTCATGCGGAGTTCTTTTAGGTGTTCCCAACGCTGATAAGGAATGTCGATAACCCCAAATAACAACAATGCAAAGCCCATTAAGAGTAAGCCTTCAAACAGAATTGACATTACTAGAGAAAAACCTTGGCTGAGTGGGAGGTTTTGCATGCCAAGTAATGGCTGTAAGTGGTTGTCTAAATAGCCATATAAGATGCCGAAGATCACGGCTACTTTGAACGTCGACTTTAAGAGCTCAACCACTGAGCGGGTCGAAAAAATGCGCTTTATCCCGCTCAAAGGATTAATTTTGCTGAGCTTTGGCATCACGTTCGCGGGACGGAACATCCAGCCGCCTAGCACAAGGCTACTACCACAGGTCACGATAATAATGACGGTAAACAATGGTAATAGCATGTCGATGATGACTGCTAAACTTTGTCCCAATTGCTCGATAAGTTGTTTAGGATTTTCTAGGTCGGCTCGCGTCAGCATCATGTTGTAGCGAAAGATCCCCGACATGCTTTCCCAAATACTATTAAGCTGAGAGTAAAAGTAGAGCGCCACCGCTAGAAATATTACTGCAGTAGTAAACTCTTTCGCGCGAGGAATTTGTCCTTCCTGGCGGGCTTTCTTTACCTTCTGCGGTGAGGCTTTTTCAGTTTTGTCTTGAGAAGATTGATCGCTCATGCTCCCCCCAACATAAAGTTACTCAAGTGTCTAATGGTGTCGTGAACGAGCGCCGTGTAGCGACCAGGAACACCAGAAACTGAGATTAATACGCTGAATAGACCCAGCAGCATCGTCATAGGAAAACCTAACGCATAGACATTAAGTGATGGTGCGGCTCGGTTCATTACACCAAAACTGATGTTGGCTAGAAGCATGGAAACAATAGCGGGCAAAGCCAAAGCTAGTGAAGAGGCAAACATCCAACCGAAAATATTGACAACACCTTGCAGAGAAAGCGATGTGATACCAGATCCGACTGGCCAAACAACAAAGCTTTGAATCACGATATCTATGACGAGTAAGTGTCCTTCTAGCGCGAGGAACAACAAGGTTGAGAAAATCAGAAATATGCGTCCCAAAATGGCGACAGAAAGCCCGTTAATAGGATCATTCATCATCGCCATACCTAAGCCCATTTGCAGAGAAATCACCTGGCCAAGCATGGTGAAAACGTTAAAGAGCATGTGCAAAATTAACCCAAACATTACTCCCCAAATAGCTTGCTCAAAAGCAAGGAACAGGGAAGTCATAGAGAATAACTCGACTTGTGGCATGGGTGGCATTAACGGTCCAGTAATGACAACGATCGAGAGGGCCAGTAAAGTACGAACCCAAACAGGAATAATCGCATCACCAAAGAAAGGCATTGAAATAAATACGGCCCCCACACGAAAAAACGGCCACCAGAGTTGACCGAGTATCGCCGAGAGCTCTGCAAATGTGATGGCCATTAGCCAATCATCCCTGGTATGTTGTGGAACAAGAAATCAAACAGTTCCATGATCTTACGTAGCATCCAGTGACCTGCAAAAATCACCATTAATAAGGTAACGAGCAAACGTGGCAAAAAGCTGAGTGTTTGCTCGTTGATTTGTGTGGCAGCCTGAAATACGGCGATACACAAACCGACAATTAAGCCTGGAACAACCAATACGGCAACCATCAAAATGATCAGCCATACTGCATCGGAAAATAACGTTACGGTTAGTTCTGGGGTCATAACTGCTCCTAGTTAACCGAAGCTGGCAGATAAGGTGCCAACTGTCATTGCCCAACCATCCACGAGTACAAATACCACCAACTTAAAGGGAAGTGAGACAATCAAAGGTGATAGCATCATCATACCCATTGCCATCAGGACACTGGCGACAACCAAGTCGATGACCAAAAACGGGATGAAAAGCATAAAACCAATTTGGAAGGCGGTTTTCAGTTCACTAATGACAAATGCAGGCAAGACAACGGCAAATGAAATATCCTCAACGTTTTGGTCGAGAGGCTCATTGGCAATACGTAACATTTGTTCAAGAGAGCTTTGGTGCGTCTGTGCCAACATGAACTCTCTCACTGGTTTCTCTGCAACAGAAAAAGCCTGTATTAGCGTGATTTCGCCGTTGTCGTATGGCTGAAACGCATTTTCATAAATATCGCTCCAGACAGGGCGCATAATCAGTAACGTCAATGCGAGAGCGATCCCGACCAACACTCTGTTAGGTGGGCTTTGTTGAAGACCAAGAGCTTGGCGCAAAATCGCAAGGACAACGACAATTCGAGTAAAGCTCGTCGCCATCAAAATAAATGCTGGAAGAAAACTGAGCGCCGTCATCAACAACAGAATTTGCAGTTTAACGCTGTATTCTTGTTGTGTGTCGCCATCAGAAACGGACAAGATAGTTAAGCCGTTGTCAGCCGCCATTGTTGGGAAAGCAAACAAAAGTGACACCAATACCAAAAGAGGTAACCAACGGTGCCAAGCGCTCAGATTTTTCATTGTGATGCCTACCTAAGATTATTGACCAACGCCACTCAATGCAGAGTCATGTACATCGATCAGACGAAGTCCATACTTATCATTGACAACGACAACTTCAGCGTGGCCCATAAGAGAACCGTTTACTTTCACGTCTAAAGGCTCGCCATTGAGCTTTTCCAACTCGATAACCGTGCCTTCACCCGCTTTCATTAAGTCCCCAAGTGGGATCTCCTTACTCGCAACTTCCAGCGTGACTGTGACAGGAATGCTTTTGAAAAAGCTAAGGTCACGTTCCGCAGTGGCTGGTTCTTGTTGGAGCGTATCTTCGGCTTCAAAGTCTTCTAATTGAAAATCATCAAAGTTCAGTTCTTCTGCGTCGAATGCATTAGTTTCTAGCGCTTCGCTCATCGCTGCGGTTCCTTATCAGGGTTAAAGATCAAAACAAGTTGGCCGTCTTGCTCGGCAATACGACCTGTAAATAGAGATTGGTTGCCAATGCTTACTGGAACCGTGTTAAGAAGCTCAATAGGTAAAATATCGTTGGGTTGTAAGCCAACCACATCACTTAAAGGCATCTTCTTTTTACTTAGAACAACGTTCAGTCGAACGGGGGTCGTCTCTAAAGAACGACAGAAAGGTTGAAACAAATCGGTATCAGGCTGCAGTTCAAGCTGCTCGATTAGCGTTTGAATAAGATGACCATCTAGCTTGAGATGAATTGAGCCTTGATGATCGTCAAACGCAATGTTTAATTGAACGTTAATGCCAATACCTCTAGGGGTCTCATACTCACCCGTGTCCCACATTTCACCAGGAGCAAGCCAACCGATGATGATTCGACTGATGCGCTCTTGTAAACGTAAGTCACTGGCCGTCAGAGTAGCGGCTGAACGCTCTGCACTTGCACCATAAAATCTATCAGCCAACTTTATTAGCGTGTGAGGGTTACCATGGATGAATACCATGCCGCCTTCCTGATGTTGATAGGTCGACGTTTGCTCTTTGTCCATCTCAACCGATGTAAAGCGGTGCAAGTCTACTGAGGTTAAGCTAGCTTCCACTTTTCCTGTGCTGAGCCAATTTTGTAATTCAGTCGTAAGGTTTGAGCAAGATTCTGAAATTAAATTATCGAGCTTCTCACGAATGATATGAATAGGTTTGCCTAATAATTCTACATCAAGTAGTTGACTATCAGAAATAGGCTCGCTAACTCTATTTTCCATTTATATTTTACCGTGCGTTAACAATCGAAAGTGTTTTAACTTAATGGCGTGTAGTCTACACAGAAATTTTAATGATCTTTTAGCTCCAAACTCTAAGATTGTGACTTTAGTTCACATGTTGCTTTGTTCATATAGTCATAATCTTTTAATGAAATTTAAAAAGAGTTAGTTTTCTTTATAAATCGCTTAATAAATAAAATAACAATGTTGAGCGTTTTAGTTGTTATAGATTTTTTAAATTGCCTTTATGGCGTAACAACAACTTCAAACAAATAAATTATAAGATACTGTTTTTTATGCTTAAAGCTTCCATTGGAGGCTAAGCGTGCTCTCTTGAGCGTTTTGTAACCAATTTTAATATTCAGAATAGGTAATTAAAATGATTAGCTATGCCAGTTCTCTCGGCTTGGTGGCATATTTAATTAAACGGTTTAAGTCATGGGAATGTAAGATATACATGAATCATGTCCGTTTGATAATTTGTAACACAATTATTGTTATCAGTTTTATTTTTTCAAAAGTGTCATATTCAGAAGAAGTCTTAACAATCCCTATGGACCTCTCTAAATGGACATATGAGGGAAATAAATTCAAATGCAACTTGTTGCAATCAAATAATGACTATGGGAAGTTTTATTTCCTAGCGGAACCTAATAATAAATTCTATTTTATTTCCGATATAGAATATGAAAACAATAAATGGAAAACGATTGCTTTAACAACTCAAAATGCTCCTTGGAGTAATGAGCTTTATAGAAAAGAATTTGGCTCCCTTGAATTTACTAAGCCGTCTCAGCGTTTCATCTTTAATAAAGGCGCTGAAGAATTCATGGATTCAATTGCTTCGGGTAGTTGGGTGACGCTGTCACTTAAAGGAAGTAATGCTTCCTCTGTTTCAGAGATTGTGATTCCTACTCTTCAAATTCAAAACGCATTGAAATCATTTAATGCGTGTCGCGCGCGATTGCCTAAATTGTCTTTTTCAGAGGCAAGGGATATGGCGCTCTCATTTGAGTTTGGTCAGAAGACGTTAAGTCGTGGACAGAAAGCAACACTAGAAGCGCTGTATAGCTATGTATCTGTGGATGATCGAGTGACCAAAATCCTCATCGACGGTCACACCGATAACGTTGGTTCAAGTTTAACGAACCTTTCTGTGTCACGTACTCGAGCAGAGCAAGTCACCAATGCTTTGATTGATCTTGGGGTCGACGAGTCGATGATCGAAACACGAGCTCATGGTTCACGTTACCCAATTGCCAGCAATAACTCGGTTAATGGCCAAGCAAAAAACCGACGTGTCACCCTGCGTTTAGTGAGGGACAACGAGTATACGGCTGCGAAACACTACCCAGATCTACAATCACAAAATCAACAAACGAAAGTTAAGGTTCAATGATGACGAAAACGAAAATTTTGTTGGTTGAGCCAAATGAAGCTCTTGCTCAACCAGTATTGGATGTGTTGCAAAATGCAGGTTACACCGCGAAACACACTCGTACTGGTCGAGGCGCTCTGCTTGAAGAGCGAGCAGAAATCACTTTAGTGAGCTCTACGCTGCCGGATATGTGTGTTCGTGAGTTTGTCGCGTGTCACCAAAAGCAGCGAAATTCGGGTGTTGTTATTGCGATTGTCGACCAAGAACAAGGCATCTTGGCTGCTGAGACGATGAAAGCGGGCGCTACTGATTATCTATTACGCCCATTTGAATCTAATCAGTTGGTTAATCTGCTTAAACGTGTTGAAGCGCTAGGTAAGCCAATGGCCAACATTGTTGCGGAGTCTTGGAGAAGCAAACAAGTTCTGCAATTGGCGCATCGTGCAGCATGTACTAACGCGAGTGTGCTTATTACAGGTGAATCGGGAACGGGTAAAGAAGTGCTGGCGCGATATGTGCATGAGCACTCTCCGCGTATCAATGGTCCATTTGTGGCGGTTAACTGTGCCGCCATTCCAGAGTCAATGTTAGAGGCTGTGCTATTCGGTCATGTAAAAGGCGCGTTCACCGGAGCGACAAATTCTCAAAGCGGTAAGTTTGAAGAAGCAAATGGCGGGACGATTCTGCTTGACGAGATTGGTGAAATGTCACCTGCGGTTCAAGCGAAATTGTTACGCGTCCTTCAAGAGCGTGAAGTAGAACGTGTTGGTAGCCATAAAGCCGTTCAGCTCGATATTCGTGTTATTGCGGCAACCAACAAAGACTTACGTGAGGAAGTTCAAAAAGGCACGTTCCGTGAAGATCTTTATTATCGATTAGATGTGCTGCCTCTGCACTGGCCGCCTTTGCGTGAAAGAAAAGAGGACATTCTACCGATTAGCCAATTCTTTATTGAAAAGTATCAAGATAGCAGCCGCTGTCACCTATCCCAAGATGCGATTAGTGCGCTGAGTCAGTATCACTGGCCGGGCAATATTCGTGAGTTGGAAAATGTCATTCAACGCGCTTTGGTCATGCGTCATGGTGATTACATTACAGCCCATGACCTGATGCTGCCTATTGAGCTTGTTGCGTCAGTTCCTACAGCAGAGCCAACTTCAAGTTTTGGTCATGTAGAAGCGAAGAAGCAAGCTGAATATCAGTTTATTTTGGAAAAGTTACGTCAGTTTGGTGGAAACCGAACGAAAACCGCAAACGCGCTTGGAGTCTCTACTCGAGCGCTACGCTACAAGCTCGCAGCAATGCGAGAACATGGTATTGATTTACAGTCGGCACTAGGCTCGGCTGCCTAATAGGAGAAAAAATAGATGGCAAGTCAACCTACTCATGCGGTCTCGGCAGAGCAACTTATGTTGTCAAAAATGCAGGCGATGCAGGCACAAGTGCAGCCGCCAGAGTTTATCGTGAGTGCAAATCCTTTAGATCAACAATCACTAAACGCACCTTTATCGTTCTCACAAGCGATGACAAATGTGTTGGATACAGTGAATCAACATCAATCAGTGGCTAGTCAAAAAATGACGGCCGTAGAAACAGGAAAAAGTGATGACCTAGTTGGTGCAATGGTCGCGAGCCAAAAAGCCAGCTTGTCCTTTAATGCTTTGATGCAAGTGCGCAACAAAGTCGTGACCTCATTTGAAGATATTATGAAGATGCCGGTGTAATTCATGTCAGAACTAACCCCCCAAGTCGCCGGAAACACAGCTATGGCTACCGGCACAGCACAGACATTTTCTACTGCCAACGGCATGGACGATGTGACAACGAAGCTGAAGCAAATCTGGTCTAGCAGTCAGAGAAACTTAGTGCTATCTGCGGTGTTAGCTGCGATTGTTGCAGCGATTATTGTGGTTGCACTATGGAGTTCCTCGCAGAGCTTTCGTCCGCTATATAGCCAACAAGAGCGTTTTGATATCGGCGAAATTGTGTCGGTATTAGAAAGCGAAGGCGTAAGCTACCGCATGCAAGAGCAAAATGGACAAGTTCTTGTACCAGAAGGTGAGGTTGCGAAGGTGCGCATGTTGCTTGCATCAAAAGGTGTTAAAGCTAAGCTGCCGACAGGTTTGGATTCGCTCAAGGAAGATAGCTCTCTTGGTACGAGCCAATTTATGGAAACGGCGCGTTATCGTCATGGTTTAGAAGGTGAGTTAGTACGTACTATCATGTCTTTGAACTCAGTAGCGAACGCGCGTGTTCATTTAGCAATACCTCGTCAAACTCTATTCGTCCGCCAAAACAGTGAGAATCCTTCAGCATCTGTCATGCTTGAGCTCAAACCTGGTGAAGACTTAAAGCCTGAACAAGTTGAAGCGATCATTAACCTAGTGGTCGGCAGTGTCACGGCAATGAAGCCAGAATTTGTTTCTGTCATTGACCAGTATGGCCGTCTTCTTAGTGCGGATGTCGCTTCTGCGGAAGCTGGTAAAGTAAATGCGAAATATCTTGAATACCAGAAGAGTGTTGAAAAACAGATCATCCAACGCGCAGCAGATATGCTTACGCCGATTGTGGGGCCGAGTAACTTCCGAGTACAAGTCGCTGCCGATCTGGACTTTAGCCAAGTTGAAGAAACACAAGAAATTTTGGATAACGCACCGGTTGTGCGTAATGAGCACACCATTCATAACAACTCGGTTGATCAAATTGCGTTGGGTGTTCCTGGTTCTCTAAGTAACCAACCGCCAGTGACAGGATCTGGTGAAGTGGAAACGAACGATAGCCAAAACACGAATGCGCGATCTGAAGTGAATCGTCAATATGCTGTAGGGAGCAGTGTTCGTCGTACTCAATACCAACAAGGCCAAATAGAAAAGCTTAGTGTCTCGGTTCTGTTGAACTCCAAAGCTTCGCCAGATGGTGTCGCGTGGAGTGAAGCCGATAAAGAGCAAATCTCAAACATGATCATGGATGCTGTTGGTATCTCTGCCACACGAGGTGACAGCTTAAGTTTAATGAGTTTCAACTTCACCCCAATTGAAATTGATGCTCCTCCTGCACTGCCGTGGTGGCAAGACCCTACAGTACAGCAGCCAATACGCTACGTTATTGGTGGCTTGTTAGGCTTGGCGATGATCTTCTTCGTACTGCGTCCATTAATCATGCACCTAACTGGCGTTGATAAACCTGTGCCTGAGCTAAATTTTGCTGAGCCTCAGGAAGAACCTGACTACGAAAACTTGCAAACGCGTGAAGAACGCGAGCATGAAGAAGTACTTGATCGCCGCCTATCTGAAAAAGGCATCTCAGCCTCTTCAGGTTTAGATGTAAACAGCGACATGCTACCACCAGCAGGTTCGCCATTAGAAATTCAATTGAAACACCTACAGCTTATTGCTAATGAAGAGCCAGAGCGCGTAGCCGAAATACTGAAACAATGGGTAAACATCAATGAACACAGTTCTATCAAAGCAGACGCTTAGTTATGTTGAACAAACCGCGCTCGTGCTATTAGGCATGGGCGAGGATGCCGCAGCGAAGGTTTTGCAACACTTTAGCCGTGATGAAACCCAGCGTGTGACTCGTGCAATGGCGAAGTTAAATGGCATTAAGAGCGATTCTGCTCGTGGTGTTATTCAAACTTTCTTTGAAGATTTCCGTGAGCACAGCGGTATTCGAGGAGCCTCTAAGGAATACCTATCTAATACATTGCGTAAAGCATTGGGTAACGATTTGGCAAAAGGGTTATTAAATACCTTATATGGCGATGAAATTCGCAACAATATGCAGCGCTTACAGTGGGTGGAAGCAGAAACTCTCGCTCGTTTCATTGTGAACGAGCACCCACAAATGCAAGCAATTTTTCTAGCGTATTTGCCAGCAGACAGCTCTTCAGCGGTATTGAAGCACTTGCCACAAGATTACCATGACGAAATCTTGTTCCGTATTGCTCAATTGCAAGATATCGATCATCAAGTTGCCGTTGATTTGCATGAACTCGTTGAGCGTTGCATCGAAAAAGTATCCGCAAGTCAAAGCACGCCGTTATCAGGTGTTAAGCAAGCAGCAGATATCATTAACCGCTTTGAAGGTGACCGTGGTTCATTGATGGAAATGCTGAAGTTGCATGATGAAGATGTTGTTAATGCAATTGAAGAAAACATGTTCGACTTTATGGTTCTTGGCCGACAACGCGAAGAAACTATGGACATGTTGGTGCAGCAAATCCCGCTAGAGTTGTGGGCTGTTGCGCTAAAAGGTTCCGATATTACCTTACAACAAGCTATTAAGCGTTCAATGCCGCAACGTATGGTGAAAGCGCTAGAAGATGACATGGACGCACGCGGTGCTGTTGCGTTAAGTCGAGTTCAAAAAGCACGTCAAGACATCATGCAAATGGTACGTGAGCTGGATGAATCTGGTGAAGTTCAGCTGCTTCTCTATGAAGAGCCAACGGTGGAGTAAGGTCATGCTAGAGACAAAATCAAGTACTATGCGATTGCCTCCGAACGGGTATCGTTTACACCGTTTTCCGCCTTTAGCGCAACCTAAGACTATCGAAGACGAATTCGGGCTAGATAACCAAGGCTGGCAAGAACCTCAAATTGATATCCAACAGCAACTTGAAGAAGGTTTTCAACAAGGTTTGCAACAAGGACATGAGGAAGGCTTACGCCAAGGTATCGAACAGGGCAAGCAACAAGGTCTGTTGGAAGGCCAAAAAGAAGGTTTCCAAAAAGGCTTTGTTTCCGGTGAGCAGTCTGGAAAGCAAGGCTTTTTGGAGGCGGCGAAGCCTGTCAATGAACTTTTTCACGCCCTTTCTCGTTGGCAAGATGAAAAAGAACAGCAACAACGCCATATGATTTGTGAACTGGTACAAAAGGTAGCTCAGCAAGTGATTCGTGCCGAGCTCACTTTAATGCCTCAGCAGATCCTAGCTTTGGTGGACGAGACATTGTCTGCCATGCCTGGTAAAGCGGAAACAGTAACTGTGCATTTAAATCCGCAAGATTTAGAGCGCATTACTCACATCAATGCTGATTTGCCGCAATCTTGGAAACTGGTCCCTAATACGGAGCTTCCTATTGGTGGCTGTCAGTTAGTGACTGATGACGCAGAAGCGGATGCGAGCTGCGACTCTCGTTTGGAAGCCTGTATGGACAATGTAAAGCAACACCTTTTGGATGAAGTCAGTATTCCACAGGTAGAGTCTGAGCATGAGTAATACCCTAAGCCATGAACTATTAAGTGAGCGTTTGAGCGAAGCCTTGGCTTCGCTCGATTCAATCCCTGTTGCTCGCGTAACAGGGCGATTGATAAAAGTAAACGGCTTAATGTTACAAGCCGTAGGGTGTCGGTTTAAGCTTGAGCAGCGTTGTCTCGTAGAAACCGCGGAAGGCGATATGATCGAAGCGCAAGTTGTGGGCTTTGAACACACTATTGCTTACCTCATGCCTATCCGCCGTTTAGGCGGTCTGTTTGCAGGTGCAAAAGTCATCCCTCTTGATGGTGACAGTACCGTGCAGCTAAGCTCTCAGTGGTTAGGACGCGTACTGAATGGTTTAGGTGAGCCGTTAGATGACGGGGCACCGCTTAAGGGGGGTGATCGAGTTTCACTTGAACCAAAACCGATTAACCCACTGAAGCGACGCCCAGTTGATACGCCACTCAACGTAGGCGTGCGAGCGATTAATGGACTATTGACGGTAGGCAAAGGCCAACGTATTGGTTTGATGGCTGGCAGTGGCGTCGGTAAAAGTGTGTTAATGGGGATGATCACCAAAAACACGGAGGCCGATGTAATTGTGGTCGGGCTTATCGGTGAGCGAGGCAGAGAAGTACGTGAGTTCATTGAGAGAAACTTAACCCCAGAAGCGCGCAAGAAAGCGATCATTATCGCGGCTCCTGCTGATGAATCCCCGCTAATGAGGTTAAGAGCGACACTACTTTGTCATCGCGTTTCAGAGTATTTCCGAGACCAAGGCAAAGACGTTCTACTTCTGATGGACTCTCTAACCCGATACGCCATGGCACAGCGCGAAATCGCTCTTTCGCTCGGTGAGCCTCCAGCTTCTCGTGGTTATCCGCCCTCAGTCTTCAGCGTGTTACCTCAACTCCTAGAGCGAGCGGGTAACAGTGAAAATCAACATGGTAGCTTAACGGCAATTTATACCGTATTGGCAGAAGGGGACGACCAACAAGATCCTGTCGTGGATTCCGCGCGCGCCATCTTAGATGGGCATGTCGTTTTATCGCGTCAACTGGCTGAGCAAGGGCATTATCCCGCGATAGATATCAACGCGTCTATTAGCCGTTGTATGAATACTTGTACGCAGGACGCACACAGCACGATTGCGAATAACTTCCGTCAAATGTACTCCAACTACCTTCAGGTTAAAGAGTTACTGCCATTAGGGGGTTATCAACCAGGACAAGATCCTGAGTTAGATCAATCTGTTGCTATGTATCCAAATTTGCGTGCATATCTACAACAAGCTGCCAACGAGTCTGTAGATTACCCAACCAGTTTGACCGAGCTCGCGCAGCTTTTTCAAAGTGCTTAATCAAATGGGAGTGACAAGGCTGAAATGAAATCCAAGTTAAAAGCCGTAGGCAAGTTACAGCAAATGGAAGAAAAACAGCGTGACCGTGTGGGTCAACAACTTGATGCCATGCGTCAGCGTCACTCCCATCTTTCAATGCAATTGGAACAGTTGTCGGCGTTGAAAGGCCACGCTGGACAATCAACCCGAACCGGCCCGACGCTGACGAGCGCGGCTTTGATGAACTTTAATCGTGTTGACCAAATGCTACAAAGAATGCTTCGTCACCACGAGCAAGAGCAAGCCGTTATGCAAGCGGAATGTGCATCTGTACAGAAAACGCTAGAACACAAGCACGCACGCGTTCAAGGGTTAGAAAAAGTGCTTGAACGTTGGCGTACTAAGCAGAACTATGAAAAAGCGAAAAAAGAGCAAAAGATGATTGAAGACATCATTAACTCTCGCGTTAAGCGCAAGATATTATGATGTCTTGTTGACGCTACTAGGAGCGCGAATAATTTCTGCGGTGTCTTAGCCAACCAAACCAGCCTCCAAGCATGATCAACCCTGATCCGAGAGCACCGCCGCCACTGCTGCCGTTGTTACCAAAGCCAGATGTGTTGGTATCGACAGGCTCAAAGCCAGAGTCCCCTTCGCTATGATAATCTTCCGAACTTGCTAAGAGGGCGTTATAACTGGTTTTTACACCTGAGCTGGTTTGGGTCTCAATCCATGTTGCATAGTTCAAAATCTCGGTAAACACACTTGGAATCGCAGCGGATTCGCAAACTGAAGAACCGTAGCTCACAATGCCAATTTGCTGATACATGCCATTATTGTCTTGATAGGTGAGAGGACCGCCTGAGTCACCACGACAGATGCCAGTGTAGCTTCGTTCAGGAAATCCATTCGCACATAAACTTTCCTGAGCGTTAAACCCTGTTACCAACGAAACGCATTGGGTGTCGGTAAGGGGTTTTACTTCTGCCCAGCGTAAATAGTTAGGGGGGCTTTCATCATTGGTTGAGGTCTGACCTAAACCGAATATCTGATAAACTGACTTGCTGCTGTAGTCTCCAAAGTCTTGCGGTAAAGTGATGGATTGGACGTTATCGGTGATAGGTCTAGTCAATTCAAGGACAGCGATGTCATTAATCCATAAATCGCTAGGCACATAATCAGGATGAATCGTGATAGAGCGAACATCTTTGAATTCTTCAACAAACACGTCATTCATCGTAGGGTTTTTGACTAACACTCGTAGGTCGTTGATTGTCCAGCCGTCAGTAAAAACGCTTGGTTCTACGCAGTGGGCCGCAGTTAAAATGAAGCGGTCGTTTACAATGGTTCCCCCACAAATATTGGCAAACTGATTCGCGCCAGTTTTATGTAGAATAAGACGTGCAAAAAAAGGAAGTTGGTTTTGGGTAGCCTGCTGACCCCCAATAATTGCCGTGGAGATCCCTTGTTCTGAAAGGCGGTTATCATTTTCTACTTCAGCGGTCGTACTCAAAGATACTGCAAAACAGAGTGCGCTTAGCCATATTTGATACTGCTTCATAAACCATCCTTGGATGAAAAGTGCTCTTCTAACTTTATACTAGTTTTTCAGTGAATGCGCTTAACAAAAGTTTCTAATAGTTGAATGATTGTTGTAGCCAAGATCGCAACAGATGAAACGATTCAAGCTTTAGCTTGTGTGGCGGGCATACAAAGTAAAGCTGTTGATGAGGATTAATGACGGGTTCACCCAGCTCGATTAGCTGACCATATTTGATGTCATCCTTCACAAACAAGCGATGAGTGACCAATAACCCCAAACGACGAGTTGTGGCCTGGACGGCTTGTATCGACATGTTAAAAGTGATTGGTTTTTTATTTTTAGGTCGCTGGATACCCGTCGCGTCCAGCCACACGTTCCAGTCATTTTTTCTTCGTTCGTTAGTAACTTCAATGATGGGGTACTGCTTTAAGAGTTGAGTGATGTTTGAGTCCTTTGTCTTCGCTATCAATTCAGGACTGCACACCAAAACCAGTTCATCTTCACTGAGCTTTTCGCAGTAGTAATCCTGCCATTCTTCGGGATTTCCATGCACCAAAGCCGCGTCGATACCTTCTTGTTCTAAATTGAATCTGCCAGACAGGTTTGATAAACGAACGTCTAATTGAGGAGCAAACCCTTGTAAATCTGACATTCGAGGAATCCACCAGTGAAGAGCCAATGAATTCACCATATTGAGCGTAACACGTTGCAAATTCTGATCTTGGATGAGTGCTTCCGTTGCATCGACAATTTGCTCTAAAGCGGGTGCCACCTTTCTGTAATACTTTTTACCGTCCGCATTGAGTTGAACTTGTCTGCCTATGCGATCAAACAGAGGCTTGTTGACTTGACTCTCCAGCGATTTAATTGCCTGACTTACGGCTGAGTGGCTCACACTTAATATCTGTGCTGCTTCTGTCATGCTGCCAGACTCAGCTACTGCAACAAATGCGTAGATGGACTTTAAGGGGACTAGTTTCCGCATAATTTAAAAACCGTAGCTGGTGATAGATAAGTTAAACTGTAAGTTTTTCTTACATCAATGGTTAATATTACTCGCTATTTACGATAAGTGATGTCTTTTAAAATGCTCCATATATTAAGGAGTATTGAATGAATGCTGTAAATAAATCTATCCTTTTCATGTTGATGTCTACGTTAAGCTTATCTGTTACTGGACTGTTAGCAAAGCAGTTGTCAGGCGAACTTTCCGTCACACTATTTAGCTTCTTACGTTTTTTGGTGCCTGCGCTTATCTTACTTATCTTACTTCGTGTGAAAAACCTTACCTTTCCTAAAGCGGGCACGCTAAAGCCTATTTTATTGCGTGCTCTTTGTATCGGTTTGTCACAACTTTGCTTTATCGCGTCATTACAAACGTTAACGCTCGTTGAAGGGGTTGTGTTGTTTGCTACTGGCCCATTATTTATTCCCTTGGTTGAAAAGCTGTTCATGAGGGGGCGCATTCGTGTTTCAACATTGGCGGCTTTAGCAATGGCGTTCACTGGTGTGGTTATGTTGGCGGGCGGTGGAAGTGAGATTACATGGCGAGCGGATTTATTGCTCGGCTTGGCTGGTGGACTCTTCAATTCTGGTTCTCAGCTTACGTTATATAAAGTGAGTAAAACAAATATGTCGCCGCTAGAAATCAACTTTTGGGCGTTTGGTTTTGCTGCCGTATTTCTGTTGCCGCTAACTTTGTTTAATGACTTCGACGCGTTACTTAATATGAGTGTTATGGCGCCTGAGATTTCTTCAAATACGCTGTGGATCGGTATGATGTCTCTGATGATCATTAACACCCAAGTTTTTCGCTCCAAAGCATATAAACTGGCAAGCAGTGGCTCTCAACTTGCGCCACTCATTTTTACTAACTTATTGTTCACTGCGGTTTGGCAGAGCCTGTTTTTTGAAGACCGAATGAGTCAAAGTCAAATTGTTGGGATGAGTTTAATAGTGCTCGCAATCATACTGAACACATGTTGGGTTCGTTTTACGGCGCATCGCAGTGGCGGTTTACAAGCGAGAACTTCTTAGTCTGTCGGAAAATGAAGGGGGCAGGTAGATAAATTGGTCGTGTGGTTTGATTTTTCCTGAGTATGGGCTAGCGTCAAGAAAGGTTCAGGGAGAGAAATCATGCTTACGCTAAATTATTACGTCGAAATTTCGGCGACACCGCAACGAGTGTGGGAAGTGCTAACCGATGTTGAGTTGTATAAACGTTGGGCACAAGCCTTTTCACCGCAGTCTCAATTTGAAGGAGCTTGGGAAGAAGGAGGTGGCATCACTTTTTTTGATCCAGATATGGGCGGGACAAGGGCGATCATAGATACGGTGCTACCGCTTCAAAAACTTGAATTTCATCATGTTGCCATTTTTAATCCGGATAATCGTCAACAACTCGATGCTGACCTAGCATCTAGGTGGATCGGATCGCGAGAGATCTACCAGATCGATACCAACAACGATCGTTTACTACTCAATGTTACCATTCATACTCACAACGACTTTGTTTCCATGTTTAATCACGGATGGGAAAAAGCTTTACCCTTGATAAAAGCCATTAGTGAAGAGCAAGCTTAGGGTTCTTGCTTATCTTGGGCTGACGATGCGTTGCCTGAAGGTATACAATAGCACGCAAGATAGCGCACCTAAGAGAGTGGATGATGGAATTTAAAGTTGATACCCATACACATACGTACGCAAGTGGTCACGCGTACAGTACCTTGATTGAAAATGCAAAGTTGGCAAAAGAGAACGGGCTGGATATGTTCTGCACGACCGATCACGCAGAATCAATGCCGGGTGCGCCTCATTACTGGTTCTTCTCTAACCAGAAAATTCTGCCTCGCTTTCTTGAAGGCGTTGCGATTATTCGTGGCGTTGAATCTAACATTATGAATACCGAAGGCGACATTGATATTCCACTGAGTGTGGACCGCAACTTAGATTGGGTGATCGCGAGTTTTCATGAACCCGTTTTTCGTCCTGCAAACAAGCAAACTCACACGGAAGCACTTGTTAATGTCATTCAGAGTGGTCGTATTGATGCGCTCGGTCATCTTGGTAATCCAAATTTCGACTTTGATTTTCAGACCGTTTTAGCGTGCGCGAAAGAGCACAATGTCGCGATTGAAATTAATAACACCACGCTGAAAGGCAACAGCCGAGTAGGCAGCGTAGACCGTTGCCACGAGATTGCACAAATCGGGAAAGATCTCGGTGTTTTCTTCACCACGGGCAGTGACGCGCATTTCTGTCACGATGTTGGTAATCTGGATTTGGTTGGAGAGTTAATGGACAAAGTGGGTATTGATAGCAAGAAAGTGATTACTCAAACCGCTCAGCAGTTTTTGTCTTTCTTAGCTTTGAGAGGCCGTAAACCAATTGCAGAATATGACAGCATTCTCAACGCATAAACTTGATTACATTTAAGGTATGCACCTGACGCCAGATTGCTTTACACTGCGACCCGGAAATACTCAAATAAGCTAGTTTTTCGCCTTTTATGGCGTAGGTTATTTGGGTGAATAAAGCCGACACAGAATTCGGCACTATAAATGGAGAAGTGAAAAATGTTACGTCCTTTAGTCCTAGGGTGTGCGATTGCGTTTGGCTCAACATACGCAATGGCAGAAGCGGTTGATTTAAAACAAAACATGAAACAGATGAAGATGGAATTCAAACAGGCGGCAGAAGCATCTGATGTCGAAACCATGAAATCTGCGATTGATAGCTTGCAAGCGATTGTTGAACAATCTAAGCGTGGTAATTACCCACCAGAGAAGTTTGATACTTACTTAGAAGGCTTTAACAAGCTGACGGTAACGCTAGATAAGATTGAAGCGGATCTTGATGCGGGCAAGCTACAAGAAGCAAAAGCTCAACTGCGTGAAATCGATAGTCTTCGTGAAGAGTACCACGACAAGCGCAATCCAAGCATTTGGAGCAAGTTGTTTGGCTAATTATCTACTGAGCGGAGCATTTGCTCGTGGCAGTGGATTACGCGTTATCTCTAAGTAATGAATGAACACATTATCAGCCTGCCATTTCGGCGGGCTTTTTTGCGACTGTCAATCGATGCATTCAAGAAAACCTGTGAGGTAGCAAGCACTTATTGATCCTGTTTTTGAGCTATCACTCAAAATTGGTTACGCTGTGTGAAATTTGTTAAGTCACCGTTATGCGTAGATTAATTCCTTTTTACCGCTCGATGTTATTTGCTAGTGCTCTCAGTTGGGTGCTAGTGACACTGATGCCTGTTATCAATGCTCATGGTAACAGCATGGGTGTGTGGGCGACGCTATGTACGCTTAACGGATTTGAGTTGGTCCAAATAGAAGAGGGCGACAATTCGGTCAGCCACAAAGGCAAGCCTTGTCCGTTTAGCCACTTCTCGACTTTTCATCACGATACACTTCCAACGACACCGATACTTTCAAGACAGAGCTTGGTGACTTCTGACAGCTACGCTTATTTGGCTCTAAGTGTGCGATTTGAAACACCAGTTCCTCGAGCGCCGCCAGTTTCCCTTTTCTCATAACAAAAACAATTACACGATACCCAAGTAACCTCGAGATGCTTGGTTCAGCGAGAATGACTTGGTTTGTAGACGCGGCGGCGATTTAAAGGTCTAGTGGGTCTAAATCAAGATATCGACAACAAAGTATACAAGCCAAGGCAACTCGCCCTTCGGGAGCGTGTTATTGCTCCGATTGCTGCTTCAAACAACTTGGAAAGAGTTGTCTATTACACAGCGTTGTTTTCTTTGCACTCGAATCAATGACAACGCTCTGAATCCAGCATCTTGAAGTCACTTGGGTATATAGTCAGCAACACTGCCACTTCGAGCAGTGGTACTCCCAAATCTAAGTCAATTAGCGCCGCATACAAATGTGTATGTGCAGGATGCGTTTGACTGAATTTGGGTGTTCAACAATGAAAAAAGGAAAATACACATGTTGAGAAACTCGGCAAAGCCTCAACTCAAGGAAGCCTCACGCGCAAAATCCATCTACTTTATGACGTGGCGATGGCACTTTTACGCAGGTTTGTTCGTCATTCCATTTATGCTCATGCTTTCCCTCACGGGGTTGGTGATGTTGTTTGATGATGAAATCGAACTGGCTCGATACGAAGCGACATTACAAGTTTCACCACAAGAGCACATGATTCCTGTCTCTGCACAATTGGAAACCGTAAAGCAGGCGTATCCCGATTTTAATGTCACTCAATTTGTACCTGCTAAAACGGCCGATATCGCCAACCGATTCTCGATTCAAAACCAAGAAGGCAGCTCGCTGATTGTTGCAGTAAATCCTTACACAGGAGACGTACAAGGCACCATTAATCGTGGTGATAGCATCTATGAACTGATGAATAGTATTCACGGTACGCTGCTCATTGGCGACCTAGGCGACCGTTTAATTGAAATCGCCGCAAGTCTGGGGATTTTGCTGTTGGTATCTGGTTTGTACCTTTGGTTACCTAGAGACAACGCCAGTCGCGCCGGCTTTTTGAAAATTCGCCTTAACAACGGTCCTCGGATTTTGATGCGTGACCTGCATGCGAATTTAGGTGGTGTGCTGTCGATTGTTCTGTTGTTCTTTTTGATTTCAGGTTTGTCGTGGGCAGGGATCTGGGGGGCGAAAATGGTGCAAGCTTGGAATACCTTCCCAACCTATTACACATGGGGTGAGAAACCGGAATCCACACTGACACACAAAGATCTCAACCATGGCGCTTCAGAAGAGATGCCATGGAACTTAGAGCTTGCTGCTGTGCCTGAATCGAAAGACAAACCCGCTCATGATCATGCCAATATGAAGGAAGATATGGCATACGCAGGCAGCCATGATGCGCTCTCCATTGATGATATCATCCTCAAGGCTGAAATGATGGGCTTCACTGGTTATAAGCTGTTTTTGCCACGCTCTGAGAAGGGCGTTTACACCGTTGCAGCTAACTCCATGGGTGGCGATATCTCCGACCCAAGACAAGATCGCACCAGCCACTTTGACCAATATTCCGGTCGCTTGTTGGTGGATGTAACGTGGCAAGATTACAGCGTATTTGCCAAGTTCATGGCGGCAGGTGTGTCATTGCATCAAGGTGATGTGAGTATATTGAACAAAGTGCTCAACGTAGTGTTCTGTTTGGCGTTCATCTTAATCTCAATCACAGGTGTGGTGATGTGGTGGATTCGTAGACCAAGTCGCAGTGCCACATTGGGCGCGCCACCTAAGTTTCAGCAAGACGGTATTTGGAAGCTTGGCTTAGTAACGTTGGTGATATTGTGTCTGGCGTTTCCGATGGGCGGTTTGGCAATTGTTACGGTTCTCGCACTGGATTGGCTGTTGTTCAACCGCGTTGAGAAACTGAAAACGGCGTTGAATTAGTAACAGACAAAGAATGGAATAATAAAAGAGCCTGCGAAGTCGAAGTGCTGGCTCTTTTTATTTCTGGTAAATCTCCAGTGGCAAGCCATCTGGGTCTTGGAAGAAGGTAAAGGCTTTGCCTGTAAATTCGTCAATACGAATTGGCTCAACTTCAACGTCATTCGATTCTAGGTAGGCTTTGACTTGCTCAACATCATCAACCAAAAAAGCGAGATGTCGCAGGCCTTGCGCTTCGGGAAAGCTCGGTCTCTCAGGGGCGCCCGGAAAGCTAAACAGTTCAACTTGACTGCCGTCAGGTAAAGCGAGGTCAAGCTTGTAGGAGTCTCTGGCTTCACGATAGTTTTCGGCAATGACTTTCAGTCCTAACACTTCAGTGTAAAAGCGTTTTGACTTTGGGTAATCGCTGCAAATGATCGCGACGTGATGAATGGCATTAAACATGGTTAGCCTCTTCAAGCATGGTTAGTATCCTCGGAGACTAAATGCTCCTTAACGAAGTCGATAAACACACGCAGACGAGCGGGCATGTATTTGGTTTGCGCATACTGCATCGCGATAGCGCCATGGTAGTTACTCTTGATCATCCAATCCGGCAGAACCTCTACCACTTCTCCTTGCTCTAACGCGTCTTTGATCACGAAGTCATGGAAGATCCCAATTCCCAAGCCAGACTTAACCCCGTTCAAGCGCATTTGAGAATGGTTGACGGCGTAGCGTCCACTCACGGCAATGGAGTGGAACGCTTCTTCTTTAAAGAATGACCAGATGTTGTCTTTGTCGTTCTCGGCAAGATAAATGCAGTCGTGTTGCTCAAGCTCGGTTGGGTGCTCAGGCATACCGTGTTTGGTGAGGTAATCTGGAGAAGCACACAAAACAAGATTGGTCTTGCTGATCTCTTTGAGGACCAGATTCTCATCGGGTTTGTCGGTGAGCTTAAAGGCGACATCAATACCTTGGCGGAAAAGATCGATCTCACCATCTGCTGCACGCAGCTTAAGCTGTATGTTTGGATAACGTTCTAGGAATGGCAACACAAACGGTTGAAGCACCGAATTAAGAAATGCTTCAGGGGCTGCTACTGTGAGTGCGCCTGTTGGCTCAGCATGATCTTCCGCAGATAGCTCAACGGCTTGCTGCGCGGCATTCACCATTGCGATGCTTTGGTCGTAAACCTTTTGCCCAGCTTGAGTGATGATCAACTTACGAGTCGTGCGCTCAAACAGTTTGACCGAGAGGGCTTGTTCCAACCGTGTGATCAACTTACTTAAAGCCGATGGCGTTACGCCGAGTTGTTTAGCAGCAGCGGTAAAACTGCCTTCGTTTACCACCAAGATAAACGAAGCAAGATCAGGAAGTAGGGCAATGAGTTTTGGATTAACCATAATTGTTCAGTTCTGCGCAGCGGAATAACGATATTGTCTGGTACGGTTTCACGAGGTTCAAGTGTCACCGTCTCGCTTTAACGATATTTTGCCAAAAATGCATTGAGTGCAGGCAAGCCAGATTCACCAGTATGGTATTGCTGCCAACAGTGATAAATGGCCGTTTCGTGGTCTGCAATTAACTCGATAGCTTCTCGCTCAGCGATTGAATACTGCTGTGAAGCGTTCACTTCTTCATGCCACTCTCGATACTTGACCTCATAAGGTTCTACCCATTTCAGAAGAGTCGCCACCAACTCTTGCCATGGTAAACCAATCCACTTAGTTGCATCTGCCAAGCCTTTATCCAGCATCTCTTGGTGTCGACTTTCGATATCCATGCCATTTGTTAGCAGTACAGGTTTGAGCTTTTCTGCGGTTAGCTCTTCCACTTCAATCAAGGTTTGCCACAGTGTTTGTTGTTCACTTTGGGTGTAATGGCTCAAGTAGTGGTTGAAAAAAGCGATGCCGTAGATTTCGCCATAGTAGGCAGACAGAACGTTATGAATCATGGTGAGAATCGTGATTTAAACAGGGAATATCGCATTGTAGGAGGGGAAAGCGCGACGTGTAAACACCTGATTAAGAGTAAAAAAGTGCTGCTGACAGAATTCGAACAGAACTTGTGAGAATTTTATGAGAATTCGATGAAGTTGCTGATAGATTTGCTCGTCATTCTTAGAGGCAAGAACGCAAAACGTTCGAAACGTAATGCTTAACCTACTCAAGTCACGAACAAAGAAGTAAAGCCGTACACATGGGCTTGGGTAGTTCAACCCTCATTAAAGGATGGAATCACAATGAAAAAACGTACCCAACTCGGACTCGTCATGACTTCAGTCGCTATGGCACTAGGCTCTGCATCAGTGAATGCGGCGGAATTGGAAATCACCGTGACAAACGCAACCAAAGGCATCTACTTTACGCCACTTATTGTTGCTGCACATGGTTCTGATCTTCAAATGTTCAGAACGGGTCAAGCAGCAACGCCAGAACTAGAAGCTATGGCAGAAGGCGGTGATATCTCTGGTCTTGCTAGCGTGATTGGTAACGCTGGTGGTGCGGTGGTTGAGAACCCTGCTGGTGGCATTTTGAATCCGGGGGTTGCAACCACCTTCACCTTAGACAGTGGCGACCACGGATATCTTTCTCTGAGCGCGATGTTGCTGCCAACCAATGACGGTTTCGTCGGTCTGGATAGTTGGAAGATTCCAACGGAAGCGGGTACATACCGAGCAACGCTAAGAAGTTACGATGCCGGTACAGAAGCGAACGATGAACTTGCGTCTAGCATGCCAAACCCACCTTTCATTACCTTTGGTACTGGCGGCACAGGCGTTGAAGCAACGGTAACTAACGACAAAGTCCACGTGCATCCGGGTAACCTTGGTGATAGCGATCCAACCGGTGGCATCAGTGACCTAGACAGCAGCAGCCATCGTTGGTTAAACCCAGTTGCAACCATCACAATCGTTGTGAAGTAAGGGGGATGTATGAAATACAGAATCTTACTAGTAGCAGCTTCAGTCGGCTTGCTCGCCGGTTGTCCAAGCGATGATGATAATGACGTAGTGAAATCGTACCGCTACACCGTCAACGTTGCGAACTTGACTGCGAATCAACCTATGTCTCCGCTTGCTGTACTCACTCACAATGGTGACTACCAATTGTTTGAAATTGGACAAGCGGCATCTGTTGAACTTGAGCACCTTGCCGAAGGCGGGAGTAACGCTGAGCTGATTGAATTGATGAACAGCAATGACAGTGTTTACCAAGGTATTTCGGGTAATGGATTGGTGTTGCCGGGTGCATCGGACGAAGTCACCATTACGGTTGACCCTAGTCGTTACGGTTACTTGTCTGTGGCGTCTATGTTCGTGAATACCAATGATGCCTTTGTTGGCGAAACGGGGCTATCGCTCAAATCGCTCGCAGTGGGTGAAAGCTACGAAATGAGCATGAACGTTTGGGATTCCGGCACAGAGCTGAACGATGAACTTGCTGCAACCATTCCGGGCCCAGCAGGTGGCGGTGAGGGTTTCAATGCCGCTCGTAATGACAGTAATGACGTTGTTGCATTCCATGCGGGTGTTGTTAGCCAAGATGACGGATTAGCAAACTCAGCACTTTCTGCGAACCATCGTTTCTTGAACCCAGGTGCGAAAGTCACCATCACTCGAGTCGAGTAACACAGGCTCCGATGACGTCTCCTTTCCAAAGCGCTTGTAGCCGAGCGCTTTATCCCTCATGGCGTCATCGGAACCTTTTTTGAAAGAATTTCTAATTTGTTCCGGTCATGTGCAAAGTGAGGATACTCGAAGGCAAGGAAAGGACCATGGAACAACAGGCAATCAATTTAGTCGCGAACATCTTGTTGGTGGAAGATGACGATGATTTGGCAGAACTGGTTCAGATGCATCTTAAGTTTCAGGGACACCAAGTGTCGCGAGCCACAAATGTCGCCGATGCTAAAACGCAATACCAGCAACAACCCTTTGATTTATTGATCCTTGACCGAGGTTTGCCAGATGGTGATGGTCTAGACATCTGCCATTATTTGCGTCAGCAACAAGATTGGAGCCCAGTGCTTATGCTGACAGCCAGAGACGGTGAAATGGATAAGGTTGACGGTTTAGAAGCAGGCGTTGATGACTACATCACTAAGCCATTTAGCGTATTAGAATTTCAAGCACGAGTGCGAAACGTGCTGCGCAGAGTCAGCCAAACCGCTGAAGCAAAGGTGGCAGATGAAGTCCTCGATGATGCGATGGATTTTGGCCCGCTGAGAATCATTCCGGAGTTGCACCAAGTATCCTTAAACGACAAGGATGTCACGCTCACCGCGACAGAGTTTACTTTGCTGCAGTTTCTCGCGACTCGTCCGGGCAGAGTCTACAGTAAAGATGAATTGCTCGATCACGTTTGGAACACCAGTCATTCTGGTTATCACCACACGGTGTGTAGCACCATAAATCGTTTACGCAGCAAGTTGTCGTTGTCTGATTCTGATCATCACTTCATCCAAACCGTGTGGGGTGTTGGATATAAGTTTCAACCAAGACACTAATGCCAAGAAAGTAAGTCAAAACATCAAGCCAAGACAGTAAGTCGGCAGTTGTTTTCACCATCATTTTTCAATCATCACGGGTGTTGCAAAAACACCGCTGTTTAAGGAGGCGATAGGATGAGCTTCAAATCTCGCTTAGTGGTATTTACTAGCTTGTGGTTCTGTCTCGCGGCGGTGGTGATTGCACTGACTTACAATTGGCAAAAAGAAACCATTGAGTTACGCACCAAGCAAAGCCTGCATAAAGAGCTAGCCAGCCACATGCGTGATGATAATCCGCTGATGATCGGAACGGATTACAACCCTAAAGCGCTCAAGTCGATTTTTCACACGCTCATGCTGATCGGCCCTGATTTTGAAATCTACTTCCTCGATAGCCAAGGCAATATCACCACTCATGCAGCACCGGAAGGGGCGGAGATCATGGGGAAGGTGGATCTCAATCCCATTAAGCAATTCTTAAATGACCAGCCTTTTCCTATTTTGGGTGAAGACCCACGTAATCGTGGTGAACACAAAGTCTTTTCTGTCGCCGCGATAGAGGAATTAGGCTCTACGGTCGGTTATCTCTACGTGGTGATTGGCAGTACCCGACATGACGCCATTGCCAATGCTCAAGTCGATACTCCTTATATCGCGCTGGCAGGATTGGTCTTAGTCTCCATTTTAGGCTTTGCTCTTGGGGCTTATGTGCTGGTGAAACGTAGCCTATTGAACCCGATTGAGCGTGTGACCAAGCAACTTCAACAGCAAGCCGAACATGATTTCCGCCTGCAACCTGATTTTACTCACCAAGTGCCGGAGCTCGTGCCGATTGCGCACTCTTATCAGATGATGGCGAAGCACATTCAGCAACAGTTTTTACAGTTGGAGTATCAATCGTCTCATCGTCGTCAAAGCTTGTTGCAGCTTAGTCATGATTTAAAAACGCCGTTATCGAGCGTGCTGGGCTATTTGGAAACGTGGCGTTTGCAACATCCGGAATCCGATCCTTTGATTGACGTTGCTTTCCGAAATTGTGAGAAGCTCTCAACTCAACTGCATTCTTTATTAGACGCCGCACGCAAAGAAGCTCCAATGCCAAATTACGAGTACCGCCCCGTAGATCTGGGCGCTTTGATGGCAGAATGTGCTGAAACGATGCAGAGCCAGTTTTCTCGTAAAGAAGTGGTATTGAAAGTGGATATCGATAGCGAAATCCAAACCGTGGGTGACAAGGGGCTATTGGAGCGATTGGTATTGAACCTGCTTGAAAATGCATTGCGCCACAGCCCAATCGGTTCAGAAGTGCATTGCCAAGCGCATTTGAGTGAGGATAAGTCGCGTATCCATTTTACCTTCGTCAATCACATCGAGAAAGAAGCGGAGGGCGGTTCTTTGGGGATCGGGACGAAGATTGTCCAATCGATCTTAATGCTTCACCACAGCTACCTTGAGACCAATGCAACCTCCTCTCAGTATCAACAGAAGTTCACACTTCTCGCAATCTAAAGAGAAGTGTGAGACATAAGTTAATGTTTATTCAATAACACCACATACGACGCGAGCGCCGCCACCACCTAGCTTACTTGGGTGATCGGAGTGATTGTCACCACCTGCATGGATCATTAACGCTCGACCTTTTAAATCCGATAATTTTAGGCGAGGCGCGACAACGGGCTGATTGGCATTGCCGTCCATGTCCACATAGAGTGGAGGCAAGTCGCCTAAATGATTGTCATTGGTCCAAGGATAGCCATGCTTCCCTGTGTTGTTAGGATCATAATGGCCACCTGCTGCGCCGCCTAATACGGTTTTGTCATCCTTTTCTATGCTATCGCAAGATGGATTAGTGTGAACATGGAAACCGTGCACACCTGCTGACAAACCTGATAATTGAGGCGTAAAAACAACGCCATAATCACTTTGTGAAATCTCAATGGTACCCGCGCTCTCATTGGTGTTGAGAGCAGTCATTTCTACCGTTTTTGCTAGCGCGTTAGGGGCGGCGACAAGAGCGGATGCAACTGAAATGCATAGCAATCCTTTTAACATGGGACCTCCTTCTTTTAGCGTGTACGCTCAAGCACATATTAGTGAAAACCTGTTTTACTTATGTCTGTTGAGCGGTGAGTTTATGTCATAGAGTGATGTGTATCACTTTATGGTCTTAAACTGATATCTCGATCCGAAATCAGCTTTCTCTTATTTAGTCTTAACATATTGAGATCGTTAAGATATAAAAAGAATAGACGCCAATCTTAAAATAGCCTGAATATTTTTAAATTAACGCAAAGTTAAATTTTTAATGACTTTATAACAAAGCTCATAATTGTTTTATAAAGAATTTGGTGGAATTGTCCGCAATAAAGAATAGTCAAATTAACGAATATATTAATGTGAACATTGTTGTTTATAGATTTGTGGTCAAACTGTTGCTTATATCATCAAATAAGATAAAAAATTGGAACTAAAGTCACTTAATGGCAGAGGAAAAAATTAAACTCTGATTGTAATGGGTAATAATGTTTTAGTAACAGATAGTTACGCACTTAAAATTAATAATATGGCTAATTTCCGACAAGGATTGAAAAAGATGAAAGACAAGGAATCTATTCAGACTAATAGCAGCCGCCGTAATTTTCTGAAAGGCGCAACAGGAGCTGTTGTTGCTGGTGTGAGTGCTTCCGCTTTCTCAGGCGTAGCTCAAGCACGAGAACAGAAAATTGATTGGAGCAGCCGCGGGCTAGGTAGAAAACACGATAAGCGCTTCTGGCGTAAAGTGCGAAGACAGTTCGTTTTGGACAAACGAACCACTTACATGAACATTGGTACAACAGGTTCAATGCCAAAACATGTTCTTGAAGATTACGAGCATAACAACAAGCTGGTGGCTAAATATCCTTGGGATATGAAAGGCAAATTTGGCTCTTGGCCTTATGTTTCAGAGATGGTTAAAGACGTCGCACCAGGTTTTGGTGCTAACCCAGAAGAGATCATTCTCAGCCGCAACACTACTGATGGCTTATGCTCGATCATTAATGGCTTACACTTTGAACCAGGTGATGTGATTCTAACGACACACCATGAACATATTGCTGCAACATCACCTATGAACGTAGCGAAACATCGTTTTGGTGTGGATGTGGTAGAAATTCAACTACCAGTATTTACTGGTACTGAAAACGTTTCTGAGCAAGATTACATTCAAGCGTTCCAAGACGCGCTTGATGCGAATCAAAACGTTCGCCTAATTGTTTTCTCTCATATCACATACAAAACAGGAACCGCGCTACCAGCCAAAGCCATTTGTGCTTTAGCAAAAGAGTATGGCGTGCCTACTCTTGTTGATGGCGCGCATACGGTCGGTATGTTTGACCTTGATTTCCACGATATGGATTGTGATTTCTATGCAGGATCTGGTCATAAGTGGCAGTGTGGTCCGGGCGCGACAGGTATTCTGTATGTTCGTGATAACGGTAACCGTTTGAATGAGTATTGGAGCGACCGAGAGAACCCGTTATGGTTGATCAACTCCTCACTTTCTCATGCTGATTACCTGGGTAAACAGCTGCAAATGCAATACATTGGTAACGATAACTATCCTGCGAAACAAGCACTAGTTGATAGTTGCAAAATGTGGGATGAGATTGGTCGAGACCGTATCGAAGAGCGAGTTGTAAGCCTTGGTAGTTTATGTAAAACCTTGCTTCAAGAGTACTTACCACAAGCCAAAATGTATTCACCAAACGTGGAAGGCTTAACCAGTGGCTTAACGACGGTTAACCCGTTCTCCGATGTAACTAATGAAGAGATATTGACGGAATTCCGAGATCGTTTACGTGAAGAGTATGGTTACATCATCCGTACGACTAGCTTTAAGCTGCATAAGGATGATGACTTTGATACTTACGCGCTGCGTATCTCTACGCATTTGTTCCATGACGAACAAGATGTGGAAGGGCTCGTAGTGGCGATGACGAATTTGTATTACTCGTCGTTCTAACATCGTTGTTTATCACTCAAGCGCCCATTATTGGGCGCTTTGTGAAAGGTAAGGATATTATTATGTCAGTCATAACATTCAAAAGAACTTTAGCGACGGTGGCGCTCATGGTTACCTCTGTTGCGTCGTCTGCCGCTTGGTCAGACGATTTACAACAAATCCGTGAACGCGGTGTACTGCGTCACATTGGTGTCCCGTACGCTAACTTTGTCTCCTATATTGAACAAGGTGAAGTGGAAACTTTGACTGGCTTGGATGTAGAGATAATAAAAGGTTTTGCCAAGTCGTTAGGTGTTCAGTACCAGTATGTTCCAGCACAGTGGAGCGACGTGGTTGGTAAGTTGACAGGGCAAAATGTGCAATATCACAACAAGCAGGCTGTTGTCGGAGAAAGTGTTCCAATTGAAGGCGATTTGATCGCAAATGGCGTTACTATTCTTGATTGGCGCTCTGAGGTTGTCGATTTTTCACAAGATTATTTTCCTTCAGGTGTATGGTTGGTTTCCAGATCCGACTCTAGTCTGAGCCCGATTAAACCAAGTGGGTCGGTCGATGAAGATGTTAAAAACGTCAAGCAGCTGATCGATGGTCGCGAAGTGTTAGCTTTAGAACATTCTTGCTTGGATCCTAACCTTTATGACTTATATGACACAGGTGCAAAAGTTATATTACCTGATGGGGCGCGTCTCCTTAATGAGATGGTTCCAGCGATAATGAAAAATGATGCGGAAAGCACATTATTAGATGTTGCGGATACGCTAATTGCCCTCGAAAAATGGCCGGGTGAAATAAAAGTCATTGGCCCTATATCTGAAAATCAAAAAATGGCTGTTGCATTCCGTAAAAATTCCCCTGAATTACGCAAAGCATTTGATCGTTATTTAGACTCGATAAAAAAAGACGGTTCATACGAAAAACTAGTAAAAAAATACTATCCATCTATTTACTACTTTTATAACGATTACTTTATAGAAGATAAAAAGAAAGTCCGATGAATAAGGCCGTTAAAAAATTTTCCAGTAAAAGATTTATTACAATAAGCGCAATATTAGTTTCAATTTACTTAGCTATGCTTATTACTGTGACTAGCGTAGGTCAAAATAAGTTAAAAGAATCTCAATACAGAGAACTAGATTTAAAAGTAAAAAGTTATGCAAGCACACTCGATAATTTATTTACCATAGCGAGTGAAGATGTTGATAATCTAGCTACAGATAAAACAATACAAACATTCTTTGGTAATTTAGCTTCTGGCATGTCAATGGAGTATGGGTTAGGTGCAAGTTTAATTAATTTAAAGCGTCGCTTCGATGAGAAGATAGACAGTAAGCTAATTAATAGCAGCCAAATCTATAAGAAGCTCACGCTGGTAGGCAGTGATGGAGTCACCATTGTCACCACTGGATCTGAAAACCTTGCCGAGCACAAAATGGACATACAAACCTTAATGACTCAACACGGGCATCCCGAAGAGGTTTGTGCGACGCGATACAATGATGACGTTCGCATTCAAGTCATTAAGCAAGTTAAGTTCTCCGGAAAGCCTGTTGCCTTTTTAATTGCCGATCTTAATAAGAATATTGTTATTGACCAACTTACTAACCAAGAACATGAAGATAGTTATAGCCGAATGGTGCTAAAAATAAAAGACGTGGAAATGGTTGTATGGGATACCATAAATAAAACACCTTCTCACAATAAGGATGAGAACTATTTCGTTTCTGAGGCTATAGACGGAAAAATTTACTTTGAAGTGCCTGTGGATAAACATCACTTCAAATTGATGGCGTGGTTCGAGCCTTTGAGTGAACGAGATATATTTACATCACGGCTCTTTATTATTGGTTTGAGTATTCTCGCCGTTATGATCGTCATTGCTTTATGTTATGCATTCATCACGAACAATAATAGGATTGAATTGAAAATTAAGCTTGAGGAAGAAAAAAAGCGTAAAGATATTCTTTCTAAACAGAATAAAAAATTAACGAACGAAATTGAACGTCGAAAAGCGTCTGAAAAAGAACTCGCCTTCCAAGCTAAATATGACACATTAACCAATTTACCTAATCGTAGTTATGGTTCCGAGCGATTGGCTTTGGAGTTAATTAGGGCATCGCGTAGTGGGTCTAAAGTTTTGGTGATGTTCATCGACTTAGACCACTTTAAGCAGATTAACGATTCAATGGGACACTTTGTTGGGGATGAAATCCTTAAACTCAGTGCTCAGCGACTGTATCAAGTCGCAAGAAAAACAGACTTATTGGCGAGAATTGGTGGGGATGAGTTTTTACTCGTCATCCCAGACTTGCCTGATAATGATACTGCAAAGCGAGTTGCTTCAAGTGTGCTTTCGGCGTTTAACGATCCGTTTGTTTGGAACAACCATGAATTCTTCTTGAGTAGCAGCGTTGGAATGTCTGTGTTCCCGGATGACGGAGACAACGCTGAGCAGCTCCTTGCATGTGCTGATATGGCAATGTATCGGGCGAAACAAGATGGGCGTGATGGCTTTTGTTTTTATAACCATAATATGAACCAAGACTTGCAACGCTACTTAGATCTGGAAAATCGTCTGAGAAGTGCGATCTCCAATCAGTTGTTAGAGCTGTATTATCAGCCAATTATTGAGCTGAGTAGTGGTAAAATCGTAGGGGCAGAAGCGCTAATGCGTTGGAATGATGACAAGTACGGATTCGTAAACCCTGAAGAGTTTATCTCTATTGCAGAGAAAAATGGTTTAATTCATCAAATTGGTGAGTTTGCTATTCAACAAGCGTGTCGACAAGCGGCACAATGGCAGAGTCTGACTCCGTTGTTTGTTTCTGTAAACTTTTCTAGTGTTCAATTTAGGTACTGCGAGCGCTTACTTACGTTTATTAAACACAGCCTTGAGGAGTCTGGTCTTCCGTCAGATAAGTTCGATATTGAAGTGACAGAAAGTCTCCTCTTCAATCACGATTCTGAGCTATTAGACATGCTTAATAACTTACGAGCGTTAGGCACCAAACTTACTATTGATGATTTTGGTACTGGTTATTCTGCGCTGAGTTACTTGCAGAAGTTTCCGTTCGACCGCTTAAAAATTGATCGTAGCTTTATGCAAAATATGTTCGAGAACGACTCAGACCGCGAGCTTGTCAACGTAATCATAGCAATGGCGAAAGCGCTGGATCTTAAGATCGTCGCAGAAGGCATCGAAGAACAGCGTCATGTGGATTACCTGAAAAACCTAAACTGTGAGTTCGGACAAGGTTTCCACTATAGCCGACCATTACCTGCTAAGGACTTTGAAGCACTTTTGGCTAAGCCTACCTGGCTATAATTCCTTTTATAACAACCTCATAGAAAAGCATTAATTGAATTTGTGCCTAGGATTCATTAATGCTTTTCCACCTTAAGGTATAATCCTTCCTCCTTCCTTGAATTACACTACAATTAATTGATGAGTGATAGCCCGTGACGCCCGTCACATAAAGGCTAAGCCTAATTCTAAACGAGTAAATACTCGCCAAAATAACTAGGAAGGAATTTCAAATGTCTTCTGCATTCTACCAACAGATTCAGCAGCAAATCGAAGAAGTAAAGGCGGAAGGCCTTTACAAATCAGAGCGTGTCATTACGTCTCAACAGCAAGCGGCTGTTAAAATCTCTACTGGTGAAGAAGTACTAAACTTCTGTGCGAACAACTACCTTGGTCTTGCTAACCACCCGGCACTTATCGAAGCGGGTAAAGCAGGCATGGACGAGCACGGCTTTGGTATGGCTTCAGTACGTTTTATCTGTGGTACGCAAGACATCCACAAAGAGCTTGAGCAGAAGCTTTCTAAGTTCCTAGGTAAAGAAGATACGATTCTTTACACATCATGTTTCGACGCAAACGCGGGCCTATTTGAAACTATTCTAGGCAAAGAAGACGCAATCATCTCTGACGCTTTAAACCACGCGTCAATCATTGACGGTGTTCGTCTATGTAAAGCAATGCGTTTCCGCTACTCAAACAACAACATGGAAGAGCTAGAACAACAACTGATCGCTGCGAAAGAAGCAGGTGCTCGCCACATTCTTATCGTAACGGACGGTGTGTTCTCAATGGACGGCGTAGTAGCAAACCTTCCGGCTATCTGTGACCTAGCAGAGAAGTACGGCGCGTTGACTATGGTTGATGACTCTCACGCTGTTGGCTTCATGGGCAAAACAGGTGCAGGTACGCACGAGCACCACAACGTAGTTGACCGTATCGACATCATCACTGGTACGCTAGGCAAAGCAATGGGCGGCGCTTCAGGCGGTTACACATCTGGTAAAGCGGAAGTGATTGACTGGCTACGTCAGCGTTCTCGTCCATACCTATTCTCTAACTCTGTTGCACCAGCAATCGTAAGCGCTTCTATCCGCGTTCTAGATCTACTAGAAGAGAGCGGTGACCTACGTGATCGTCTATGGGAAAACGCAGCACACTTCCGTACTCGTATGGAAGACGCTGGTTTCACAATGGGTGGTGCTGACCACGCAATCATCCCAATCATGCTTGGCGACGCAAAAGTAGCAGCAGAATTTGCAGAGCGTGCGCTGGAGAAAGGCATCTACGTAATCGGCTTCTCATTCCCTGTAGTACCAAAAGGTCAAGCACGTATCCGTACTCAAATGTCTGCGGCGCACTCTCGCGAGCAACTAGACCGTGCAATCGACGCGTTCATCCAAGTTGGTAAGGACATGGGTCTTATTTAAGATTCTAGGCCTTAGACAATAGGGCCTTTAATTAAGGTTACATTATGAAAATTAAAGCATTATCAAAGCTAAAGCCTGAAGAAGGCATCTGGATGACTGAGGTTGATAAACCTGAAGTCGGCCATAACGACATTCTGATCAAAATTAAGAAAACCGCTATCTGTGGTACAGACGTACACATCTATAACTGGGACGAATGGTCACAAAAAACCATTCCAGTGCCTATGGTTGTCGGTCACGAATACGTGGGTGAAGTGGTTGCGATTGGTCAGGAAGTTCGTGGCTTTGAAATCGGTGACCGCGTATCTGGCGAAGGTCACATCACGTGTGGTCATTGTCGTAACTGTCGTGGTGGCCGTACTCACCTATGTCGTAACACAATTGGTGTGGGTGTTAACCGTGAAGGTGCATTCGCTGAATACCTAGTGATCCCAGCGTTCAATGCGTTCAAGATCCCTGAAGGCATCTCTGACGATCTAGCGTCTATCTTTGATCCGTTTGGTAACGCAGTACACACAGCACTTTCTTTCGACCTAGTAGGCGAAGACGTGCTTATCACAGGTGCTGGCCCAATCGGTATCATGGCAGCGGCAGTAGCAAAGCACGTTGGTGCTCGTCACGTAGTGATCACAGACGTGAACGAATACCGTCTAGAACTTGCTCGTAAGATGGGTGTAACACGCGCAGTAAACGTTGCTGAAGAGAAGCTTGAAGATGTAATGGCTGAGCTAGGCATGACAGAAGGCTTCGACGTTGGTCTAGAAATGTCTGGTAACCCAGCAGCATTCAACTCAATGCTAACCACAATGAACCACGGTGGTCGCATTGCACTACTCGGTATTCCACCATCAGACATGGGTATCGACTGGAACCAAGTTATCTTCAAAGGCTTGGTGATCAAAGGTATCTACGGTCGCGAAATGTTCGAAACTTGGTACAAGATGGCTTCACTGATCCAATCTGGTCTGGATCTATCGCCAATCATCACGCACCACTACAAGATTGACGATTTCCAAGAAGGCTTCGACGTAATGCGCAGCGGCATGTCAGGTAAGGTTATTCTTGATTGGGAATAACTTATTCAAGTAAGAAATGCGCTCCTTTTTGGGGCGCATTTTTGTTTCATGAAGATTTTTGTTTCGGGAAGAAATGGTCGCCAATCTTTTCTAAACTTCTCGTATCGTTCTGCTACTTTTTTTAGATTTTTTCCACTCAACTTCACCCTACCTTCTAACTCATTGTCGATTCTGTATTTGGAATAAGATAATAACCATTTGTTCTTAGTGGTTATTTTTTAGCATTACATGCTTAAAAATCGTCATTTTTAAGTTTAATGTTTTTATTTTCCGTTCGTCTTTATCCTTATCCTGCTTCTTTTTATTGTTTTACATTTTATATGCATTTGGTTTGTCATAATTGAGCTATAACTAATAAAAAGGTTACCGATATACAGTGGAATGTAAAAATGGAGCTTTATATGAAAAGATTTTATCTGATGATGCCTCTGCTCTTAACCTCATTTAGTTGGCAAGCGAATGGAGCGTCAGTGAGCGGTACGATTGATGTTTCAATTAACCTTGTACAAGGTTGTGTGATTAATGGAAATAATGCGGTAGATGCAGCTTCTGGCGTTGGCTTTGGCTCACTTGCCTTTGGAGACGTGCCTGCAATCTTCAGTGAACAAGATGGTGTGGTAAATGGTGGTAGTGCGACGGGTATTGAAGTGCTTTGTAGTAACGGTGTGACACCGACGTTTACATTGGGCACCGGATTGTATGATGCAAGTGCGACCGTTGGTACCTACGCGATGTCAAATGGCGCGCAATTTATTGATTATACGTTGTTTACCGACTCAGACCGAAGCACACAAATTATACAAGGTGGGACGGTAGCTCTGTCTGAATTTACTAGTGCAACATCGCAAACTATTGAGCTTTTTGCGAAAGCTTACGGTACGAGCAGCATTGCCGGCACATACTCCGATACCATCAGTGTGACGCTAAGCTGGTAAAACGTGATGCTGGTTGTTAGGGGCTTTTCACTTGTCGCGATGAGTTTGTGCTCTTTAACTGTGCTGGCTGATGCGACACAAACTTTTCAGGTGTCTGCCACCGTAGATACAGGTTGTTTGATTAACGGCGCAGTACAAGAAGAAAGCGCAACCCAAGCCGGGCAAATAGGCACGTTAGATTTTGGTGAGCATTCTTCAGTTTACGCGACGGAAGTACAAGGCAGCATCACTTACAGTTCATCACTCACATTAAGCTGTACTCCGGGTATTACGATGAATGTTTCCGTAAATGGCGGGATGAATGCATCGGATGGTGTACGTAAGCTAAAGCACAGTGAAGAAGCGACAACGGTAGATTACTTTTTGTTCCAGGATCTAAATTACACGCAGGTGCTTGATATTGACACGCAATATTCCGTCGATACTGACCAAGACCCAGATAATATTCAGTTTCCTATCTGGGCAAAGGCGACAATAAATGGGAATGAAATGGCTGGAATTTATATGGATACGCTTACGCTGACATTAGAGTGGTAAGTGAACTTTGGAGGGGTGAAATGGAATTCATACTCAAAAAACTATTATTAATAGCCTTCCTTTTTGTTTTTTTCTCAAATGCCAACGCTAACTCATTATTAATTTGGCCAATTTACCCCAAAATATCAGAGGAGAGTAATGCAACATCACTTTGGATGGTAAATAAAGGCAGTGTTGATTCTTATTTACAGGTGAGAATTTTTAAGTGGGAACAAAACGAAGGAGAAGATAGTTATTCAAGTCAAAGCCAGTTAATTGCAACCCCTCCGTTTGTCAAAATTGAACCAGGTGAAAAGCAGTTAATCCGCATCATCAACCAAGATGAGGCCTCTGCAGGTAAGGAGTATGCATACCGAGTGATCATAGATGAATTACCGCCAACTCAAAACCCTCAAACAGAATTGACGGAAAATGAACTCGCTGTAAAAGTCCGAATGCGTTACTCGATACCTTTGTTTATTTACGGGAAAGGGCTGACTGATACTCAAAAACCAAACCGTGACAGTGAATTATGGGGTGATTTACAGGCACAGTTTATTAAGAAAAATAATCAGCGTTTTGTTCACATTAAAAATTCAGGAAAACACCATGTTCGCTTAGTGAATTTACAATTGAACCTACCAAATAAAGATCCTGTCGTTATTTCCGATGGACTAGCTGGCTATATTCTTCCTGAACAGTATAAGGTTTGGTCTATTCCCCATAGTAATGTCAGACCCTTGAGTTTGAGCGCGAATATTGGAGGTAAACGTTACCAAATACCATTGAAGCAATAATGAATAGATTTAATACAATGAATGCTTTCTTTTGGTTGGTATTACTTAGCGTAACGTGGAGCAGTATTGGTCTTTGTGCAAATTCAGCAAACCACTTCTCTGAGCTACCGAGTCCTGAAAATTTCTCATTAGAAAAGTTTGAGAATATTAGCCTCAATCTGGAGTTGGTGATCAATCAAAGAGCAACCGGGCTTGTTGCGAAAGTTGAGCGAGTTGGCGATCAGTTCTTTTTGCTCCGGGAGGACCTCATTTCAGTTGGGGTTACCGCCAAGTCGTTGCCTGGAACCGAAGAGAGACTTGAGGTTACGTCTATCCCAGGTGTTAACGTGCGTTACTTGCAATCGTCATTGCAACTCGCAATTGACGTACCGCCTAATTGGTTACCGATGCAGAATTTATCAGCGCAGGATATGGGGCGATTTTCCCCGGCTCAGTTTGGGCGTGGTGGCCTGCTTAACTACAACGTATTTGGTGTGTACGAGAACGAAAGCCGACAAAAGGAGGTTTCTATCAATCATGAAGTCAGAGCCTTTTCTGAGTTGGGCGTTTTTTCTACTACCGGGATATTTAAATCTAACTTTCATCGCGATGTTCAGTCCCAGCAAAGCAGCCAGTACACTCGTTTTGATACGAGTTACGAGTACGTCAATCAAGAGAAGCGAATTCGTATGGAGGTAGGGGACTATATTGTTCGCCCTTTATCTTGGAGCCAACCAGTAAGACTGGCGGGTATTCAGTTGTCACATGATTTCTCTATGCGTCCGGATGTCGTGACGACGCCGTTACCTGCATTTTACGGTGAGGTCACAGCGCCCACTACGTTAGATTTGTTTATCAATGGCTTTAAAACTGACTCAATGAATGTTGGGCCCGGTCCTTTCATTATTAACGATATTCCAATGCTCTCTGGTGCTGGGGAAGCAACGGTAATTGCAACGGATGCTCAAGGTAAGCAAACGGTCATGACCAGCCCATTTTTTCTCTCTTCCGATCTACTGAAGACCGGATTTACCTCTTACAGTGCGAGTATTGGTGCGATCAGAGAAAATTTCGGTAATGCATCTAACGACTATGGAGACGGTGGCGTGGTTACCGCTCTGCGTCATGGCATGACTGATTGGTTAACATTAGAAGCTCAAGCTGAAGCAAAAGATGACCTGATCGTTGCGGGGCTGGGCTTTGTCACTAATGCTTTCAACTTAGGTACGGTGGATGCCTCGTTTCGTGTGAGTAATTTTCAGGATCAATCTACCTCATATGCGCTAGGTTATAGTTATCAGTCTCGGTTGTTTAGCTTCGCTGCTCGAACTCAAGTAGAACAAGCCGACTTTTATACCTTATCTCATTTACCAAATTACGAAATGCTCGATGAAGGCAAGGACGCTTCACTCGCGTCGCGCCATCTATCACAAATCAATATGGGAGTCCGTTTGGGAGATTGGGGCTCACTTTCTGGTGGGTACTTTGATATTCAACAATCCGACTCAGATTCACGTACCCTAAACCTTACTTATAGCTACGCTCTGCCTTTTAATATCAATATGTCCCTTTCTTACAACCATAGTATTGGTGGTCAGAGTGTTACGTTGGCGCAATTCTCTCTACCTTTCAGTTCTTTGGGGGGAAGTTCGGGGCTAACGCTGAAAAGAGAGGACGATGGCGATGTGCGAGGTCGAGTGGGTTACAGCCGCCTCGCGCCAATACGAGGTGGATGGGGCGTCAATTTAGCGCATGATATTAACGAAGACCCAGAAAACCGTAAACAGGCCGATTTGACCTACCGTGCGTCATGGGCGCAGTTCAGAGCTGGGTTAAATGGCACCAGTGGCGACTATGATTATTTTGCGGAAATGGCAGGTTCGGTCTCTACGTTGGATGGAGAAATATTCCCGGCGAATGAAGTGTATGACAGCTTCGCGGTGGTGAGCACCAGTGGTTTTGAAGGTATTCCGGTTAAATATGAAAATCAAATTGTCGGAGTGACAGACGATGAAGGTTACCTACTTGTTCCTTGGGCTACGGCGTATTACACCGCCAAATATGAAATCGATCCACTTAATTTACCAGCCAATGCTGCGTTTTCTGCGACAGAGCAGTTTGCTTCGATACATTCGGGCTACGGCTACCTGTTAGAGTTCCCAATAGAGCTACAAATTGCACTGAGCATGACGGTGTTAGACGAAAATCATTTGTTCCTTCCGATTGGTACATATGGCCGCTCAGAAACGGGCTTAACAAGCCAAATTGGTTGGGATGGTTTTACCTACTTTGAAGGCGTTGACCCAGGCCGCTACATTCAGTTTTATCCTCAAGGACAGCCGCCATGTAAAGTGTTTATTGAGGGGTTGTATCAGCGTGAGAGTCAAAAAATACAAACATTGCCTGAGCAGGTTTGTATCAAAGCCGAAGAAGAGACCGCACTATGATTTTGCGCCGCTGGCTTGCTAGCCTACTTCTCTTTTTCTCGTTCTCGACAATGGCTTGTCAGCTCACGGCGGCAACCCCTTTAATCTTGTTTGGCAATGTTTCTTCGTTTACTGTTTCAAGCTCTCAGCAGCAAAGCTCAGCTCAGCCTCATGCGGGGATTACGTGTGACTTTTCTACACTTGTGTCTTTGTTAAGTGGCGACTACGTATCAGCAACGTTTAACAGTATAAATAATGGTTTGCTATTAAATGAGGATGATCCGAGTTCGGAGCTCAGCTATCAGATTTTTGGCGATCCAGGTCTTTCACAAGAGTATGTATTCGGCCAAACTTACAATTTTTTTGAAATTGGGTTACTCGATTTACTCGGGTTGTTTGGCACTCAAGCTGAGTTTCCGCTTTATGCTCGGACGGGAGTAGGCAGTAATCTTTCCGCTGGGACTTATAAAGACCAAATCACCGTATCCTGGATTTGGGATTACTGTAAGGGTATCGGGGTTCTAGGGGTATGCATTGGCCGCGCCAATGGCAGCGCTCAAAGCGTGATTACGGTTGAGTTGGAAGTGACCCCTGATTGTATGATCACGGCGCCAGATATTGATTTTGGTTCGTCCCCATTGGTGGCCGGTTTTGAGCCAGTCAGTCAGGTTATATCGTTAACTTGTACCAAGAATAGTTCCTTCTCCATTGGCTTGAATGACGGCCTAAATGCGTCCGGCGGTCAGCGGCGAATGATTTCTAGTGGTCACTATTTGGAGTATGAAATCTATAAGTCATCAACGATGGAGCGCTGGGGAGGAACCAGTTCTGAACGTCGTGAACACAGTGACGTCGATACTGGCGGCTCCATTCCGGATGGTATCACGCCACAGAATTATAATTATCGCGCGCAGATACTAACCAGCCAAACGACCCCTCCTGCAGGTACTTACACCGACTCAATAATCGTTGACGTTCAATTTTGAGCATCATGTCAATTACATCATTAGAGGCTTCTATTCCAAAAATCTTTTGTAATCATAGTTTTCACTCTGTCACTGCTTAATTTTGTGAGATTAGTATGGCTTTATTCTCACGGAATTTAACTTTCAGAAATAAGGAAAATGATGAAGAAGTCACTAACTACATTAGGTTTGGCACTGGTATTTACAGGAACAGCTTATGCAGCAAGCTGGGGCTACGAGGGAAACCATGGGCCAGCTCATTGGGGTGAGTTTGCATCTGAGTGCGCGAAAGGTCAAAACCAGAGCCCAATCAACATTGAATCGGCGACCGAAGCGAAGCTAGAAAAATTGAATTTCGACTACGAAGGTAAGGCAATTTCACTGCTGAACAACGGTCACACTTTACAGACTGGTTTAGAAGGTAAAAACACACTCACCATTGATGGTAAAGAGTTTACGTTGAAACAGTTCCACTTCCATACGCCATCTGAAAACCATGTGGATGGTAAAGAATACCCACTAGAAGTACACTTTGTGCATGCCGACAAAGTAGGTCATCTAGCTGTTGTCGCGGTGTTCTTTAAACTGGGTGACGCGAACCCAGATCTAGCTAAGATGCTAGCTAACATTCCAACTAAAGATCAAGATGTTACCATCAAGGTTCCATTTGATGCGGATGCCCTTATCCCAAGTGATAAAGACTACTACCGCTTTAACGGCTCACTAACGACACCACCATGCTCTGAAGGTGTGCGTTGGTTGGTGATGAAAGAAGCACAAACTATTTCTCCTGAGCAGATAAAATCTTTTTCGGAAGTAATGGGGAAAAACAATCGCCCAATCCAACCGCTGAATGCACGTATGGTGTTAACGCAACAATAACCACTTCATGCGAAGAAAAATAAAAAGCCCGCTTAAACACAGCGGGCTTGATTATTGGGGTATTGGTGAGAACTAGAAGCCGTGATCTTCTTGCTCTTCCGCTTTTACCATTTGTATAGGATCAAGCTTAAGCGTCTGAGTAGGAAACGCGATATCTGCATCGTGCTCTTTAATGATGTTGATTACCTTAAGCAGTATGTCCTGCTTAACCTCATGGTATCTCACCCAATTCACGGTTTTAGTAAAGGTATAGATAAAGAAGTGCAATGATGATGGACCGAATGTATCGAAATTAACGATAAGAGTTTGGCGTGCATCAATGTCTTTGTGATTTTTCAGCATTTCTTTTACCGCGGTGATAATTTGCGGCATTTTTTCAGCATCGTCGTAACGAAGTCCAATTTTTTCGTAGATACGTCGGTTCAGCATGCGAGATGGGTTTTCTACGACAATGCTGCTAAACACTGAGTTTGGCACATACAGTGGACGCTTATCGAAAGTTCGGATAATGGTCATACGCCAGCCAATGCGTTCTACCGTCCCCTCTATTTGTCGGTCTGGAGAACGGATCCAATCGCCAACTTTAAATGGACGATCGAAGTAGATCATAAGACCTCCAAAAAAGTTAGACAGCAAATCCTTCGCCGCTAAACCGACGATCAAACCACCAACACCACCGAAGGTAAGTAGGCCCGATAGTGACAGACCAAATGCCTGCATTACGGTTAGAATTCCGACGGTAATAAAGAACAGGCGCGCGACCTTAGCTATCGCTTGTACTGTTGTTTCATCTCGGTTCTTTTGTTCGAGAACATGCTCTTCAACATTGGTAATGAGCCGCATAACGGTCCATACGAAGATGCTGATGATTAAAATCAGTTTCAGCGTACTTAACCAGTTTATTTTATCGTTGAGCTCGCTCTCCAATATGATGCCGATAGAGACGGTTGCTGGCCAACACCAAATGAGTGTACTGACTGGCGCTTTTAGCGCATCAAGCAACATATCATCCCAGTGGAAGGGCGTTTTCTCTACGAGCGCAGCGAGGCGAGAGCGGATCAGCCGCCAAGCTATCCAAGCTATAAAGCTAGCGAGCGTAATGAAAAGGACGCTCCCACTCCAATTTTGATGAGACGTTTCAATGTAGCTTTGTAATTCGGTAAACCACTGTGGCATATGTAACTTATTTCTAGTGAACCATGGAAGGAAAGGTAGCAGATATTACTCCTTCACCCCAGTGATTTCCTTTAAATCATTTACTTATGTCTAAACCGTCCGAGATGGACTTTTCCTTCCGATGACAAGAGAGTCACCTCAATGTTCTGTTGAGCTACCGCCTCATGCACGTTCAGAGGTATGCTAACAATGATTGAGGGTTGATATTTGGACGATCAATTATAACTTCTCTGACTTATCGCTAACATTTATCTTAAGTAAGTGTGAGAGTGTATTGGCTCTTGAATTAGCGGAGGCAGATATGGAATTTACAGAGCTGGATCGAAACGCGCTCTACGACATCTGGATGTCACAAAAAGCCAAAATGCACATCACTCAAATGGAAATGGCGAAGCGCCTTGGTTTGAGTCTACACGAGTTTTCTGGCTTGTTACGTGGTAATTCTCCACTGACGCTAGGTTTTGTAAAACAGCTATGCGAGCAGCTACATGTACGTCCTGGTCAGGTGATTCCGTCTTTGACGGAGCGTGATCTATCTGCATCTGGTACCGTTTATTTACAAAATCGTGTGACGGTGGATGGCGATATCAGTAACGTGTTTATCGACGGAAACCAAGTCGTGATCGAGTACGTTCACCAAGTTAGCTAGCTTGCTCGTCAAATTATCGGGTTGAAGAGCAATAAAAAACGAGCCACTGTTGGCTCGTTTTTTCGTTTCTGTTTTGCTCGATTGCAAAGATTATGGGATTTTCACTAGCGAATCGCGTGAAAGATCCGCGATAGACTTAGCGCCAGTCAGCGTCATTGCTACACGCATTTCTTTATCGTACAGATCCAGTAGGTTTTCAACGCCTGCTCCGCCTTGTGCTGCCAATGCGTACACAAATGAACGGCCAAGAAGCGTACAGTCTGCACCAAGTGCGAGCATACGAACGACATCAAGACCAGTACGAATACCAGAGTCTACGAAGATCTTAAGATCACCTTTTACCGCATCCGCAATGCTTGGTAGTGCTTTAGCACTTGAAAGTACGCCATCTAACTGACGGCCACCATGGTTAGATACCACAATGCCATCTGCGCCGAAACGTACCGCATCTTTCGCGTCTTCTTCATCTAGAATGCCTTTGATAACCATTGGGCCATCCCAAAAATCACGAATCCACTCAAGATCTTTCCAGGAGATAGAAGGGTCGAAGTTTGCGCCTAACCAGCCGATGTAATCTTCTAGCTTTGTTGGTTCGCCACGATAAGTTGAGATGTTACCTAAGTCGTGCGGTTTACCAAGTAGACCCACATCCAGCGCCCAGCTTGGGTGGCGCATCGCCTGGAATACACGACGCATGGCTGCGTTAGGACCACTCATACCTGAGTGCATGTCACGGTAACGTGCGCCAGGAACTGGCATATCAACGGTAAACACCAGCGTTGTTACGCCTGCTGCTTTTGCACGCTCAAGTACGTTTTTCATAAAGCCACGGTCTTTAAGCACGTAAAGCTGGAACCACATTGGACGTTCAATTGCAGGTGCGACTTCTTCAATCGGACAAACCGAAACAGTCGACATAGTAAATGGGATGCCTTTTTTCTCGGCTGCTTTTGCTGCTTGCACCTCGCCTCGGCGCGCGTACATACCAGTTAGACCAACAGGAGCTAGCGCGATTGGCATTGCCAGTTTCTCACCGAAGATCTCGGTTTCGAGGCTCAAATCTGTCATATCGCGTAGGACGCGTTGGCGAAGAGCGACATCACCTAAATCGTCAGTATTACGCTTCAGCGTGCGTTCGTCGTAAGAGCCGCCATCAATATAATGGAATAGAAACGGGGGAAGCTTGGCTTTCGCGGCAGCGCGGTAGTCAGTAGAAGCTGAGATAATCATAATGGTGTCCTAGCGGTTATTCTAAGCAAAGTTGTGGAGCAATTTGCTCTTTCGTTGAGTCTTCATCGCAAAGCAGTGAAGACATCAAAATGAGTATAGTTACCTATGGTTCACTTACGTTTGAATCGGTGATGTTGGTAACCCATTTACATAATTGGTTGAAAAATTTTATTAAATCACTCAATCAGTTATGCAAACTGGAAAGGGTGACACAGCTGTCGGGGGAATTGATGTAGCAAGCTAAATCAACATGTCGGGGTAGTAGTGCAGACAGCTGTGTCAAATTAGGCAGGGCTGTAAACCCTGCATTTCGCGTTACTTCATTAAGACATCTGTCATTTGGAAGCCATAAATCAGCACCAATCCAATAATGCCTGTCATTACAATGTAGTAGAACGTAGGGATAATCGTCTTACGCAATGTTGCGCCTTCTCGACCAAGCAAACCTACCGTGGCTGATGCGGCAACAACGTTGTGAATCGCAATCATGTTACCTGCGGCAGCACCGACGGCCTGGAGTGATACAACAATCACACTCGAAATAGACAACGTTTGTGCCACTTCGAATTGGAACTGGCTGAACATCATATTTGATACCGTGTTTGAGCCAGCGATGAACGCACCCAGTGCACCAACGGTGGCACTCAGCGCTGGGAACGCAGAACCAACAAGGTCAGAGGCGAAGTTTGCGGTTGTGACGGGCATACTTGCTAGGTCAGCACCGTTGATGCCTGAGTTGATAAAGATACGAACCATCGGAATGGTAAATACCAAGACAAAACCCGCCCCAATCAGTGTTTTGCTTGACTCGCCAAATGCTTCACGCAATGGCTTTACGCTGCCGCTTTGTAACATTGCAGCAAGTAGTGCGACAAACACCAGAATGCCACCAGGAAGGTATAACGGCTGAATCGCAGCGCTAACGCCAGTCTCACCAAGAATGTTGCTGAACGACAAACTTACGCTTTGTACAAAGCCTTTCAGTTCTGGGCTTACGCGGCTTGCGACGAGAATAACTGCCAGCATTACATATGGAACCCAAGCTTTTACGATGCTCATTGGCTTGCCCGGATTATCGTTTAGATCGACTTTTAGCGAGCCTAACCACTCTGCAGGCCATTTGTCTTCGCTTTCGAAATCCCACTTAGTCTTTGGTACTAAGAAGCCTTTTTTCGCTGCGGTAACAACGATAGACAGACCAACCAAACCACCGATAAGTGAAGGAAACTCTGCGCCCAAGAATACGCCGGTTAACGCGTATGGAACGGTGAAAGAGACACCAGCGAATAGCGCAAATGGTAGAATATCCAGGCCTTCACTCCAGCTTCTGTTCTTGCCGAAAAAACGTGTTAACATCATCGCCATTAATACTGGGATCATCGTACCTACGACTGCGTGAATGACAGCAACGTGCGCTGTGATATCTTGCAGGTACATTTCCCACGTTGCACCTTGTGCGGCCAACGACTCACTGATGTTATGCGTGTCTAAACCTTTGTTTACACCTACGATGATAGGCGTGCCTACCGCGCCGAATGAAACAGGCGTAGACTGAATCATCATGCCCATTAGGACAGCGGCTAGCGCAGGGAAGCCGATTGCAACCAGCAGTGGTGCAGCGATTGCTGCCGGGGTACCGAACCCAGATGCGCCTTCAATGAACGAGCCAAAGCACCAAGCAATGATGATGGCTTGTACACGGCGGTCAGCCGAAATATCGGTAAATCCATTACGGATTGTGGTGATCGCTCCAGTGTGTTTTAAAGTGTTGAGCAAGAAGATGGCACCAAACACGATCCATAGAACAGAGACAGTAATGCCCAGTCCTTGGAATACGGAAGCCAGTACGCGATTGGCTGACATATCCCAAAACATAAGTGCGATAGCGACGGTTAGACCGAACGCAACAGGCATGGCTTTTTTAGCAGGCCAGTTGAGACCAACCAATAAGATGGCGGCAACAACAATTGGCGAAAATGCCACTAGGGCAAGTAGGGTTTCACTCATTTGTACATCCTTCGTACGCTGACTTCTCGAACGGTGTCAATCCGCTGTAGAGGTGACTTTTTGTTGTAATGGTTTTGTTAATTTGGCGTGAATTTACTCCTTTATTTTTTGTTGATATAGGGAAATAATGAAAATAATTAATTCCAAAAGTGACATAATGGTATGAGAGCAGACGACTTAATCCTATTTTCTCAAGTAATCGAACTTGGCAGCTTTAGTAAGGTTGCAGAGGCAAATAACCTTACAAATTCGGTAGTTAGCAAAAGAATGGCGAGGTTGGAGGAAGAAATAGGGGCTCAGCTATTATATCGAACAACGCGCAAATTAACCTTGACCGAGGCAGGTAAGGTGTTACTCCACAGTGCTAAAAATGTGAAGCAGGCCACTCAGGAGGCTATGGATGCTGTTGCAGGCTTTGGAGAGAATGTGAGCGGTCATATAAAAATGTCCGTGCCGTGTATCTCTGGAGATTTGATACTTGCTGATGCTGTTGCCGAGTTTTGTAACCTTCATCCGGGTCTGACCGTGGATATGTCATTGGATAATCGCTTTGTCGATTTAGTGGCTGATGGTTACGATTTAGTCATTCGAACTGGCTACCTAGCCGACTCTAGTTTGATCGCACGACATATTCTCGATTCCCAATGGGTGGTATGCGCGTCACCTTCTTATATTGCGAAAAATGGGAAACCGATCGAGCCGATTGATCTCACCACGCACAATTGTCTGCAATACGCTTACCAAACCACAGGTGCAACGGATTGGGAGTTTAAAGGAGAAGATGGCAATTACATCGTCAAAGTATCGGGCTGCTTTTCTACTGATAACGCGACCGCATTACGTAAAGCCGCTCTGGGCGGCCATGGTATTGCTTACGTCCCGCGCTGCTTGGTGTATCACGATATTCGTAACGGTCAACTGGTGGATATTTTTCCTGAATTAGTAGGTAAAAAGTTGGGTATCTACGCGGTGTATCCGTTTACTCGTCAACCACCGAACAAAGTGAAGTTGCTTATTGAGCACATTCGTGACCGATACTTAACGATATCTCATTATTTCTAGGTTCTTCATAGATTTAAAACAATGTCGTTGAAATCAAAATTGGGTGCTCTAAGGTAATCACCGCAATAAAACGATTGAAGATAAACAACTTAATAAAAACAACGGAGTAACACGGACGTTATGCATTACCCAAAAACACGTAAAGATTCTGTCGTGGACACTTATTTTGGTCACGACATTGCCGACCCTTATCGCTGGTTAGAAGATGATCGAAGTGAAGAAACCGCACAATGGGTTTCGGGTCAAAATTCGGTCACCTTCGATTTCCTTGGTCAGATACCGTACCGCCAACAAATCCGTGACTTAGTGGCGAACAGTCAAAACTACGAAAAATATTCCCAGCCATTTGTACGTGGTGACTACACCTACTTCTACAAAAACGACGGTTTGCAAAACCAAAGCGTATTGTATCGACGTAAAGGCGAGGGAGAAGCCGAGGTTTTCCTTGATCCAAATACTTTCTCCGAAGAGGGCACGACCTCTCTTGGCGAAGTCAGCTTCTCTAAAGACTACCGTTTGGTCGCGTATTCCATCTCGGAAGGGGGCAGTGATTGGCGTAAGATCTTTGTCATTGATACGGAAACCAAAGAACAGTTAGAGCCTGAGATTGTTGATGCGAAGTTTACGTCGATTTCTTGGCTGGGCAGCAAAGGCTTCTATTACTCAAGCTACGATAAGCCGCAAGGCAGCGAGTTGTCTGCTCGAACTGAGCATCACAAGCTTTATTATCATGAACTTGGTACACCTCAATCTGAAGATAAAGTGATTTTCGGTGAGTTGGATACGCAAGTTCATCGTTATGTGTCTGGTACGACGACGACAGATGATCGCTTCCTCATTATCTCTGGCGCAGAATCTACATCGGGTAATCGTCTGTTTTATATTGATTTACAGTCTGAGTTACAGGCAATTGTGACGCTGCGCGAGACAACGCAAGGAGACACCTACTTAATTGATAGCCAAGACGCAACCTTGCTGCTTTACACCAACCTAGACGCGCCGAATGGCAAAGTTGTCAGCTACAACACTCAGACAGAACAATGGGCTGACGTGATTGCTGAACAAGAACAGCCGTTAGAAATCAGCAAAGGTGGCGGTTATCTGTTTACGACTTATATGGTAGATGTGCTTTCTAAAGTGCAGCAGTTTAACTACCAAGGTGAGTGGATTCGAGATGTACAATTGCCGGGAGAAGGCACGGCTTATGGTCTGGCGGGTAAAAAAGAAGAAACCACACTTTATTACACATTCACTAACTACGTGACGCCTCCGACGATTTTCTCATTTGATGTCGAATCTGGTGAATCGACACTGTTTCAGGAATCAAAGGCACCGTTCGATCGTAATGAGTATGAATCAAAACAGGTGTTTTACACCTCAAAAGACGGCACGCAAGTTCCGATGATCATCTCATACAAGAAGGGCATTGCACTTGATGGTAGAGCACCAACCATGTTGTATGGTTACGGCGGTTTTAACATCAGCCTTACTCCAATGTTTTCTGGCAATGTAGCCAACTGGCTAGAGTTGGGGGGTATATATGCTGTCGCCAACATGCGAGGCGGCGGTGAATACGGTAAAGCCTGGCACAACGCAGGCACTCAGCAGCAAAAGCAAAACGTGTTTGATGACTTTATTGCGGCGGCGGAATACCTGATTGAAAACGACTACACTAGCTCGGATCGCCTAGCGATTCGCGGTGGTTCTAATGGTGGTTTGTTAGTTGGAGCGTGTATGACGCAACGCCCTGAACTATTCAAAGTCGCGCTGCCTGCGGTTGGCGTGCTTGATATGCTGCGTTATCACACGTTTACTTCTGGAGAAGGCTGGAAGTATGACTATGGCACGTCGGAGCAAAGTGAAGCGATGTTCCAATACTTGCTTGGTTACTCTCCTGTTCACAATGTAAAAGAAGGCGTGCAATATCCTGCTACCTTGGTGACAACTGCTGATCACGACGACCGAGTTGTGCCAGCACATTCGTACAAATTTATTGCGGAGCTGCAAGACAAACAGCAAGGCGCTAATCCAGTATTGATACGCATTGATGTTAATGCCGGTCATGGTGCAGGAATGCCGCTGAGTAAGCAAATTGACCTCACCACAGACGTGTATGCATTTACGTTACATAATATGGGTATTGAGTCGATTTAATGCCCTAGTTGTTAGAAACTTCTGAGAATAAAAAAATGCCGCGACAGTGTCGCGGCATTTTTCATGGTTGGGGGAACTCAATTCATACTGTTTGCCAGTATTTGAGCCAGGTTGACTAAGTCTGACCCTTGAACCAACCAGTCTCGGCGGCCAAACCGAAAGGCAGCTACGCCATTCTTAAGACAAGATGAATTTATCACCTTTTCTTAATCCTAGTTTATGAATATGAAACTGTGATGAACCTAAGCCGCATTGTGCTGATTTTCACTGTTTTCAAGATCAAATGAGGCATCTATCAGTTTTTTCGTGTAGTCATTTTTAGGGTTTTGGAAAATCTTTTCGGCCGTACCTTGTTCCATGACCTCGCCCTTTTGCATGACTAGAACACGATCAGAGAGTGCTTTAACTACTGATAGATCGTGGCTAATAAACAAGTAGCCAATATTGTGTTTTTTCTGCAAATCTTTCAGAAGGTCAATCACTGTCAGTTGCACCGAGCGGTCTAATGCAGAGGTTGGCTCATCAAGCAGAATAAACGAAGGTTCAAGGATCAGTGCTCGCGCGATAGCAATACGCTGACGCTGGCCTCCTGAAAACTCGTGCGGATAACGGTTGATGGACGCGGGATCTAAGCGGACCTCACGGAGCACGTCGCGCGCTTTCTGCATACGTTCTTTTTTACTCAACATTGGTTGGTGGACAGTTAATCCTTCTGTGATGATCTCGCCGATAGTCATACGAGGAGAAAGCGAACCATAAGGGTCTTGGAATACCATCTGAACGTCTTTTTTCAGCTCAAAACGTTCTTTGTTTGTCAGCAAGGCCATATCTTGGCCTTTATATTCTATTTTGCCAGTTGAGGGCAGTAGACCTATCAAAGCTCGGCCGAGTGTAGACTTACCTGAACCGGACTCCCCAACGATCCCGAGGGTCTCTCCTTGTTTAAGCTCAAGAGAAATGCCTTTTACCGCTTCGAAGTACTCATTCTTGCTCGCAATAAAATGCGACTTTACCAAGAATTTGACTCGTATATCGTCGGCCTTTAAAAGCTGTGTAGCACTTTCGCTAATAGGCTCCTTACTGCCTTTAGGAATCGAGTTGATTAGCATACGTGTGTATTCGTGCTTTGGGTCCTCGAAGAGTGTTTGCGTTTCGCCTTCTTCGACGACTTCTCCTTTACACATCACAATGACACGATCTGCAAAGTGTTTTACGACGCCTAAGTCATGAGTAATAAATAGGATTGCCATGCCCATCTGAGCCTGAATTTCTTTAATCAGGTGCAACACTTCTGCTTGAACCGTGACATCCAACGCTGTTGTAGGTTCGTCGGCGATCAAAATATCGGGCTCGTTAATCAGTGCCATCGCAATCATGATGCGTTGCAATTGACCACCAGAAAATTCGTGTGGGTACTTGTTGTACGCTTTTTCTGGGTTTGGCATATGAACCAATTCAAACAGCTCTAACACCTTTGCTTTTGCTGTTCGTCTGTCGACCGGGCGGTGACACATGATGGCCTCAGCGACTTGGATACCCACCCGCATGTACGGGTTTAGTGAGGTCATCGGCTCTTGAAAAATCATGCCAATGCGATCACCGCGAATACTTTGCATTTCACGCTCTGTTTTATCCAAGATGGAGCTACCCTCAAACATGATGGATGAGCTTTCATGCAAAATAGCGTTGTCTGGCAGTAGTTTCATCAGTGCATTGGTTGATACTGACTTGCCAGAGCCAGATTCGCCAACGATGGACAGCGTCTCGCCTGCTTTTAAATCGAAGCTAACATTCTTTACTGCATCGACGATACCATCGTTTGTCGTAAAGCTGACTGATAGGTTGTTCACCGAAAGAATGGTTTTAGAAGACATCACAGATCCTTGTGGTTGATAAAGCAAATGATACTCAAGTAATGGACAGCACAAACCTAGTTGTCCTCAATGCTTGAGCTTTAGATTAATTATACAGGTGAGAAGGCGAAGATTTTGCCGAACTCATTGCTTGCAAATGTAAGAACTGCTCATGTGCGCGCGTTACGTGCTCGAGTTCTATCATCCATTGAGCATTACGTTGGGCAGAGCAAAATGCCGCCATGTGAGCTAACAAGTCTTCGCTCTGTTGACCAAGTAGGTGACCTACGCGCTCAATCAGTTCATGGCTCTCTAGCTGCAAAAATTGAAATAGCGCGTAAGTTTGATTGAGTATTGAGAACGCATCATGCTGTAAGCCGAGTTTGTTGAGAATCTCTGATTGCGTCACGCTGGCATCTCTAAGCCCCGTAATGAGACATACAAACTGGCAAGGTTTAGTTTGTGCATTTTCTAGCGCTAGATGAATGTGGTTGGGTAGATTGTTGAGCACGTCGTCATATAAACGATGAGCTTCTGGCCAATGGCCTTGTTCCATCAGTTGCTCCGCTTTTAAGTAGCGCATCCAGCATTGCTCAATATTCATATCCATCTCCACAACATTTGATTTGTTTAGATATTAAATGAAATTGATTATCAATTGCAAGTGCGTGTTAATATCACTTATGTGTTCATAAAATGTCCAATCAATCTAGGGTGGAAGGTAAATCACTTAAAATTAAGCAAATAATCTCTACACTCAAATAACGAAAATAAGAAAAAAGGAAGTGGATATGGCAATACTAAGATTGAAAGCTAAGCAGCTATATTCTGTAGCAGATCTAGAGAATATGCCATGTAAGTCGACCAAGGAGTTACCTCCAATTGATGAAATCGTGGGCCAAGAGCGCGCGCAAAAAGCGGTCGAGTTTGCGATGTCCATCAAAGAGAAAGGGTATAACATCTACGCCATTGGTCAGAATGGGCTAGGTAAACGCACCATGATCTTGCGCTATCTGAATCGTCACCAGCACGATGCAGCAGCCCTGTTTGATTGGTGTTACGTTGCGAACTTTGAGGATACCCGTACACCAAAGGTATTAAAGCTGCCTTGTGGTATCGGAAATAAGCTACGTGTTGATATTGAAGCTTTAATGGGCAAATTATTGAATGCTTTACCCCTAGCATTCGACAATGAAATGTACTTTAGCCGCGCTGAGCGATTAAAAAATCAATTGGCAGCTAAGCAACAAAACGAGCTGGATCGTATTAGCCGAGAGGCAAAAGAAAAAGGCATCAGCCTAACACTGACTACACAGGGGGATTATCAGTTTGTCGCCATGAACGGTGATGAGCTTCATACGGAAGAGTCTTTTGATGTACTAAGCAAAAAAGAACAAGAGCAATTCAGCGATGCTATTGATGAACTCGAAGTGCGATTGCGCTCGATGGTTCGTGAGCTTACGGAGTGGGAAGAGACATACAGCGATAAAATCAAAAAGCTCAATGATGAAGTGACGCTTGATGTGATTACTCACTTCATCAAAAAACTCAAAGTGGATTACGCGCAATATTCCGAAATCAAAACCTACTTAACTGAGCTGCAAAAAGATATTGTTGAAAACGCAGATATCTTCCTTGACCAAAGTGGCGAGCAAGGCGAAATTGCGACGGCATCCTTGGATAAAAAATTGCCACGTCGTTATAAAGTGAATGTCTTGGTAAGCCGTAAAAGCAGCGAATTTCCTATCGTTGTTGAAGAAAATCCCAACTATCATTCACTCTTCGGGTCGATTGAGACTGCCACTTTCAAGGGAACGGTGTTTACCGACTTCTCGCTGATTCGTGCAGGGAGCTTGCATAAGGCGAATGGCGGCGTTCTATTAATGGATGCTCAGAAAGTACTTGAACAGCCTTACGTTTGGGATGGTTTGAAGCGCGCATTGCGTGCTCGTCAATTGAGTTTTACGTCTCTAGAAAAAGAAGTCACATTGACGGGAGCGGTATCACTCGATCCTGAACCGATTCCGCTTGATATCAAAATTATCTTATTTGGTGATTACCGAACTTACCAATTACTCCAACATTACGATCCAGAGTTCAGCGAGCTGTTCCGTGTGACGGCAGATTTCGAAGATGAAATGAAACGTACGCCGGAGTCTGAGCTGCATTACGCGCGCTTTATCTCTAGCGTGGTGCATGACAACAATATGCTGCATTGCGATCGCAAAGCCATTGCTCGGATCATCGAATACAGCTCACGTTTGTCTGGCGACCAATCCAAGCTATCTCTACATTCGGCTAATATCGCCAACTTGCTTCGAGAGTCGAACTACGTTGCTCGTCAAGCCAACTCCAACATGATCCGTATTGGGCATGTTGAAGAGGCGCTCAATAACCAAGAAATGCGAGTAAGCCGATTACGCGATAACGTAATGGAAACCTTTATTAACGGCACAACGCTGATTCGCACCGAAGGAGAAGCCGTAGGCCAAGTGAACGCACTTTCGGTATTGAGCACTAGTGACTACATGTTTGGTGCACCGAATCGCATCACAGCGACGACGTGTTACGGTGATGGGGATGTTATCGATATCGAGCGCAGCGTGGATTTGGGGGGCAGTATTCACTCTAAGGGCGTAATGATTTTGTCTGCCTACTTATCTTCCGTATTTGGTAAAACGGCACGAGTGCCATTAACGACAACCATTACCTTTGAGCAATCTTATGGTGGTGTTGATGGTGATAGTGCCAGCATGGCTGAGTTATGTGCGGTTGTGTCTGCTTTTTCAAAGCAACCAAACCGACAAGACATTGCGATAACAGGGTCGATGAATCAATTTGGTCAAGCTCAGCCTATTGGTGGCGTAAACGAAAAGATCGAAGGCTTTTATGATGTGTGTGTAATTAAAGGTCGTCATGACGGGCAGGGAGTCATTATTCCGCGCTCTAATGTTCACAATCTAATGCTTCGTTCCGACATCGTGAAAGCAGTCGAAAAAGGCGAGTTTAATATTTGGGCGATTGACCATGTTACTGAAGCTATCGAATTGTTTACGGGGAAAGTTGCTGGTGAGCCAACCGATGAAGGCTCTTATCCAATCGATACCATTTTTGGCCTTGCTCAAGCTAAGCTCAATTCGTTGAGAAAATAGGCTGAAACCGTCCTAAATGTGAATGTATCTCATCATAAGTGAACATAATTTATCATAACGACAATATCCCGACGCCACTGTCGGGATATTGTCAATAACAGATTGAAAATGGAGAGTTTTTGCACTAGACAAAAGTGTGATCGACCTCTAATATTCGCCACTTGTTTATTCGTCTGGGATTTATCCCGTCGCAAGGAAGCATAGATATTCAAACTGCCGAAAAGTAACGTTGTTATAGGCACTGCTCGAGTTTGTTTGGATATAGACATCACGCATACAACTGAGGCCCTGTCATGCAGTTATCACTGAAAAATTTGTCAGTACGAACGCAAATTTTGGTTCCGGTATTATTTACCGCGATTGTTTTGTTTATTGCTCTTTGGATTACTAAAAACAATCTTCAAGCAGAGCAAGGTGTTATTGCTTCCAACCAAGAATCTTTGGTTTTTCACAAAGACACATTGGCGAGTATTGACGACCAAATTTACCCTCTGCGCATAAGCGCGGTTTACGCTATTTACGATGCTTCTCGTCGTGAGAATTTTCTAACCGAATTGAAAGAAGGCTTAAAGCAAGTTGATGCCGATTTAAGCGCAATTGAAGCCCGAAACCTATTCCGTGACGATGCCGTTAAAGTTCGCCAAGCAATTGAATCCTATGTGCGATATTCAGAGCGCTCAGTTGATTTCTTCAACCAATACGATCAAGGTTTGAAATCGGATAGCGAGTACCGTGCATTTGTCAAAGAGTATCGCAATGTTGGCCGAGAAATGGTCCAACAAATTAACACGCTATCAAAGCATGTAAACGAGCAAGCTGAACAATCTACTATCAGAAGTCATCAGCAAAATGAACGTGTGCAAAATAACGCTATGTTGACGGTTTTAGCGGTATTTGCTTTCTCATTGATAGGCGCTTGGTTCCTATCTGGCATGATTGTTACACCAATCCAAAAGCTGCAAGAAGTGATGCGTCAGTTAGCAATGGGTAATCTATCAGTACGTGCAGATGTCGATGGGGACAATGAGATCTCTAAGCTGAGCAAAGATGTAAACCAAACCGCAGAGCAGTTATACAACACTGTGGACCAGTTAACCCGTATTAGTGAGGAAGTTGCATCTGCATCGACCGAATTAGCTGCAGTAATGACGCAAGCGGAAGCGAACGCTCAACAAGAGTTGGTGGAGATCGAGCAAGTTGCATCTGCGGTTAACGAGCTTGCAAGCACTGCGAATAATGTGAGTGATAACGCGACCTCTGCTGACGCAACCGCGCGTGAAGCTGATGGACTTGCTCAATCAGGTTTGGCTATCTTCCAAGAAAGTGCGGAAGCAAGTGCGCAAATGTCTCAAGCATTGAACGATGCAGCGCAAGTTGTTTTGCGTCTAAAAGAGCAATCTGTACAGATCAACGATGTTATTGAAGTGATTCGCGGCGTATCTGAGCAGACCAACTTGCTAGCATTGAATGCTGCGATTGAAGCGGCGCGAGCTGGTGAGTCTGGTCGTGGTTTTGCGGTAGTAGCTGATGAAGTACGCATGCTAGCAGCGCGTACTCAAGACTCGACACAAGAGATCCAAACGATCATTGAAGAGCTTCAAGCGCAGTCTGGGCTTGCGAATGACAGTATGCAAGTCAGCCTTGATATGCTTAGCCGCAACAACGAGCTGACGCAACAAGCGAATGAGGCGTTGGTTGGAATTACCGAGTCGGTCGCCAACATCAACGATTCAAACACGCAAGTAGCAACCGCAGCCGAAGAGCAGTCTCAAGTTACTCAAGATATCAATCGCAACGTGGTTAACATGTCGGAGCTTGTAAACCAAAACGTAGCGGGCATCAGCCAGAGTGCAAGTGCGAGTACTGAGCTTTCTTTACTTGCAGAGAAGCAGAAAGAGCAATTAAGTTTCTTTAAGCTTTAATTCATCATCTACTTATCAAATCTCTAAATCCCTGAGTGAATGCTCAGGGATTTTTTTGTTTGTAACAATCGGATTTATTATCAATAAGTCTATCTAAAACAGTCAGTTAACAAGATTTTTTTTGCGGGCAATATCACGTTTTGTGATATTGTTTTTACATTTTTTTCGTCAATTTTTTTTTTGACGCGAACATTTTTTTTAACTCAACCGATAACTTGATGGTTGAGAGGTATTCATATCGTCATTTTAAGTGGTGTTTTCTTCTATAAGCGCTGTTTATTCAACACGTTGCGTGAAAAATAACAGCTGCTACTATGCCGCCAGTTTTCTCGTTGGTACAGAAAAGTCCTGTTTTTCTGGTGAGAAAGCACATATAAAACAATGATATGGAAAATAAAAATGAAATTAAAAACTTTAGCTGTAGCAGTGGCGCTAATGGCATCAGGATCTCAAGTTGTCGCTTCAGAACTATACAACCAAGATGGCACTTCTCTTGAGATGGGCGGCCGCGCTGAAGCGCGTCTTTCTATGATGGATGGTAAGGCAGAAGACCGTACTCGCATCCGTCTTAACTTCCTAGGCAAACAGGAAATCAATGAAAACCTATACGGTGTTGGTTTTTGGGAAGGTGAGTTCAAAACAAAAGAAGAAGGTGCTGTAGATAACGATAGTGATCTTGAAACTCGTTACGCTTATGCAGGTCTGGGTGGCAAATACGGTGAAGTAACTTACGGTAAAAACGACGGCGCACTAGTGGTTCTTACTGACTTTACTGACATTATGGCTTACCACGGTAACACAGCAGCACTTAAACTGCCTGTTTCTGACCGTACAGATAACATGCTGTCTTACAAAGGCCAATTCGAGCAACTAGCTGTACGCGCTAGCTACCGTTTTGCTGATCGCACAACAGATGCACAAGGCTTTACAGACAACGAGGAAGATGGCTTCTCTCTATCTGGTGTTTACGCGTTTGCTAACACTGGTTTTGAACTAGGTGCTGGTTACGCAGATCAAAACGACAGCGATGAGTTCATGCTGGTAGCTGCATACTCTGTAGGTGACTTCTACTTCGCTGGTAACTACACTGGCGCGGATATGGATGTTGCAGGCAAGACTCTTGATTACAAAGGCTACGAACTAGCCGCTGCTTACACTATGGGTCAAACTGTATTCACTTCTACGTTCAACAAAGGTGAACTAGAAGACGCAGATACTGTAGAAAACCTAGCTGTTGATGTAACTTACTACTTCAAGCCTAACTTCCGTGGCTACGCATCATACAACTTCGATCTAATGGATAACGAAGGCGCTGATGAAAAAGATGAGCTAGCGCTAGGTCTACGTTACGACTTTTAAGTCATGACTCTTATCTAAGACACTGCCTTATTCTTAGTAAATAAAACCCCTTACTGAAAAGTAAGGGGTTTCTTGTTTTCTAGCACTTCAAAGCTTCTTGATAAGCGATAGGGGTTATCAAATCTATCTTTTTAGTGTGAGCTTAGTACCATCAAATTTGAGGTGACTGAGGAGGTTTTTAGCGTTGTTTTTACCAACCTCATCAAACTCCATTCCGTAGCGAGCATAGTGCGTTGATTTTTGTAAATTACAAATACGACCTCGCAACGGCGCTAGCATACGACTTTCTCCGGGCATCGTTAGATCCAATGAAACGTGGTCACCAACCTGAAGTGGTCGGCTCATTGGTGATGTTACAAAACGACAGCCACTACGAGATAAATCTCTTATTTCGCATTCAGTTCGATAGGCTTCTAAACAAACACGCGCTCTCAAATTTACTTCGTAACGCACTTCTTTGCGAAGCTGAAAGACCTGCATAGTGTTGGGTAGGTCTAGCACCAAAATTGGGTACGGATCGCCTAGTCGATGCTGTAATTGGGCCCGAAATGGGATAACGGCCCCTTCACCTCGATGAGAGTAGGCTTTTACATTGATCCAAAAGCCTTCTTGAAAATAGAACTTCAAGTCTTCATCGGAGATGTTCGGAACCTCTATCAATGCAGTATTATTTGAGTGACAGCCAACAAATGTGCTGGTTGTAATAAACTTTGTACCAACGGGGGTGGTGACGTTTAAGCTCACTTCACTGCCATGTTCGACCATTGCCATTGCATCGGTGCTATTTAATGTACTTGCCTGACGTTCTGGTGCCTTCTTGCTTTGCAGAGGTAGCTTGCCGTCTCTGGCAATTGGGCTCATATTTCTCATTATAATTGTCGTACCTGATGTAAGAAGGTAATCGCGTGAGGCGAAGCAGCACTCTCGCATGGTATCGATTTTATTCAGTGATATAGTTTGATTCAATCAATCTGTAACAAAAATTAGAGAGCAAGATATGCATAAAGTAACTCATGAGACCACGAATAGTACATTCTGGGTTGATTTAGAGCAGGGTTATAAAGCCAAGGTGATTTATCAGCTTAAGGGTGATGTCATGCACATTACATCAACGGTTGTTCCTGAAGCACTGCGAGGTAAGGGGTACGGAAAAGTGATGATGGAAGCGGTGTTGCCAGAAATTGAGTCACTCGGTTATCAAATCAAACCAGTTTGCCCATATGTTATTCACTATATGGAGAAGAACCAAACGTGGTCACATCTGCTCACATGATGAGTAACAACCACCAATGCTACCAAAATATTGGCCAGGAACTCAATCTCGGTAATTACCGCTCTGTAGAAGTCATACAATCGCTATGGGGAGGCTATGGGGAGTTAGTCCGAGTTACTTATTCTACTCGTTCGGTGATCATTAAGCATGTAAAACTCCCTAAGCCTTCAGAGCATCCTAGAGGCTGGAATACGGACCGTTCTCATCAAAGAAAGTTGCACTCTTATCAGGTGGAAGTGAATTGGTATGAGTATTTTTCCGGAGAGGTGGATACTCGCTGCCGAGTACCACAAGGTCTAAAAACGTTCCAATCGGAGAATGAATGGCTCATTGTGATGGAAGATCTCGCCGAGGTGGGCTTTCCAAAAGTCATCACAGATGCACAGCTAAAGCATCTACAAGCCTGCCTCACTTGGTTGGCGAACTTTCATGCGCGATACATCAATGTTCGTTCTGATAAGTTGTGGCATATCGGTACATACTGGCACTTAGCAACCAGACCCGACGAGCTTGAAGCATTGCAAGACACTGAGCTACAAAATGCGGCTCAATTGATTGATCAAACGCTTTCGCAAGCTAAGTTTAAAACACTAGTACACGGTGATGCCAAATTGGCGAACTTCTGTTTTGATGAAGAAGAATCAAACGTTGCTGCGGTTGACTTTCAATACGTTGGATGTGGGTGTGCCATGAAAGATGTGGCACTGTTTATGAGTAGTGCCGTTAAGCCAGAACGTTGTGCAGAGATGGAAGTTTGGGTTTTGGATACGTATTTTGCTCAGTTGCAACACGCGCTAATGGGCTATCAACCGAATCTTGACCCTAATGAAGTCGAGCGTGAATGGCGTCCTTTGTTTGCTGTGGCTTGGGCAGACTTTCAGCGATTTGTGAAAGGTTGGAGTCCCGACCACTGGAAGATCAATCCCTACACAGAAGCATTGACTCGCAGAGCGTTGGCTTACTTACGAAAGTGAGTCGAAGTTTAAAAAGAAAAGCCTCCAATTAGTAGGAGGCTTTGTTTTATCTTTGGCCTGGTCTGATGCGCGCCATGTAATAGGTATTGATGAATTCACCATCACGGAAGGAACCGTCAATCGCTTCACCCTCAATTTTAAATCCATGCTTTTTATAAAGCCCAATGGCGGCGTCGTTATCGGCATTGACCTCTATTTGAATTCTTCTCACATTTAACCAGTTATCTGCTAGTTCAGTGACTGTTTCTATCAGTTTGCTACCAATACCGAGTCCGTGGAAACTATCATGTACTCCGATGCCAAACGATGCCGTGTGCATTGTTCTTGGACGTAGAGAGTGATGAAAGCCAATATTTCCGACGACTTTACCATCTATTTCAGCGACATAGCTATAAACACCATCAGGTATGTTTGACAATCTTTCCACCCACATCGCGAGCGAAGGCTTTGGGAGTTGCAGGGTTTCACGTTGTGCTTTTGGTTGTGAATAGATTTCTACGAGTGCTGCTGCGTCTTCGACGGTCGTTGGACGTACGATAATTTCCATGTCTCTCTCCTTCGCTTTTTAGTTTTAATTTTTAATCTAACCACAGTTTTCTTATTTGGATAGTGTTTTCTTATGTTTAATGGATAAATGCCTTTTAAATTAGCTTGTTATGATGTCATTTTTTTGAATTTTTAGTAGTGATTTATCATCGAATTGAGCGAGTAGATTGCAAAGGTGTTGAATTATTGTACTGAGAATGGCGCGTACTGCAGAGTATCGTGGTGAATTTCATGTCGCAGTAAATAAACGCATTTAGTCAAACTGTGACGACGGCACTGTGCGTCAGTTGACTTGAATCAATAGAGGATGGGGTTACCTCCTATGAGGTATAGGGAAACGACACGTTTAGGGCTATTTATGCTTAACTTGATAAGGGAGTTTTGTTGAGGAAATAGCATGAAATCCTCTCAGTCTAAAATATCGCAAAGTCGGCGCCGATTTTTGCGTGATACAGCTCGGACTGCGGCTGGTGTTGGCGCAGCTGCGTGTGTATTGGGCTTACAATCGCTACAAAGCCAAGCTCGAGAAACCAAAGGTGTGCCTATTCGTCCGCCAGGTGCATTGCCGGAAGGCGATTTCGAATCAGCTTGTATTCGATGTGGCTTGTGTGTTCAGGCATGCCCTTACGATACCCTGAAACTTGCGACATTACTTTCACCCGTCGCGACTGGCTCTCCTTACTTTACTGCGCGCGATATTCCCTGCGAAATGTGCGAAGACATTCCTTGTGTGGTGGCTTGCCCGAGTGGGGCGCTGGATCCGAAACTAACCGATATTGATGATGCTCGAATGGGTACAGCGGTTCTTATTGACCATGAAACTTGCCTTAACTGGCAAGGGTTACGATGCGATGTTTGTTATCGCGTTTGTCCGCTGATTGATGAAGCCATCACGTTAGAGATGGTTCACAACGACCGAACCGGCTATCACGCCAAACTTATCCCTACAGTGAATTCTGAAGTGTGTACCGGATGTGGTAAGTGTGAACAAGCGTGCGTGTTGGATGTCGCTGCTATTAAAGTTGTCCCGACGGATTTGGCGAAAGGCAAAGTGGGCAGCCACTACAATTTTGGTTGGAAAGAGATCGACAAACCACTCGAAAATATCCTCCCTAGTGAGACGCCTGTGCCGGAAGGTGCGCTTGAATCGCTAAAAGGAGGTAAGTAATGGCAAAGAATTTAGCTCAAAATGCTGGCAAAGAAGCGCTTGAAAAGCTTGGTTGGTGGCGCGCGCATCGGTTTTTGATTTTACGTCGGCTATGTCAGTTCACCATCATTGCGCTATTTATGGCTGGGCCGACGCTGGGAATTCTAACTGGTAATCTGTCATCAAGTATGTTGCTCGATACCGTGCCGTTAAGTGACCCGTTAATTGTGCTTCAAGCTTTGGCGACAGGGCATGTTCCGGAGTTTAATGCGTTGTTAGGCGTAGTGATTGTCGTGGTGTTTTACGCGATTTTGGCGCCGCGCGCATTTTGTGCTTGGGTGTGCCCGTTGAACATCGTGACAGACTTGGCGGCGTGGTTGCGTCGAAAGCTCAACATTAAAGCGAGCTATCGTTGGTCTCCCGTGATTCGTTATTGGCTGATCCCTGTTTTGATGTTGGGCAGTGCGCTGTCTGGCGCAATTCTTTGGACATGGTTAGATCCAGTGGCGGCACTGCATCGCGGGTTGGCGTTTGGTATGGGCGCAGGTTGGGTGTTGATCGCCCTGGTGTTCGTGTTGGATTTACTCTTGGTTGAGCATGGGTGGTGTGGGCACTTATGTCCACTGGGGGCTACCTATGGCGTGATAGGCCGAAAAAGCCTGTTGCGCGTTACTGCTGTTCGCCGCGAAGGTTGCACCAAATGCATGGATTGCTTTTACGTTTGCCCAGAACCAGAAGTGCTTCGGCAGCCTTTGAAAGAGGGAGATCGTCGAGTTATGGATCAAAACTGCATTAGCTGTGGCCGTTGTTTGGATGTGTGTCCAGAACATGTGTTTGAATTTAAAAATCGCCTATCAGTAAAAGTCATTGATTAAGCCACTGAGCACATTTACTCATGCTTTAGTTCTCTTGATACTTGAACATCGCGCTTAGCCAAGGAATTGAGTGCGATGTTTATCTTCATAACAATATTCCTCAGCCATATCAGCTTGCTCTGGGTTGAAAATAATAATGATATTGCGAATTTGTTACATTTAAAGCTATGATGATGCCTTCATATTTAAAGGAAACATCATGACTACCTCATCGCACGGCTGGAGAACGCCGCAAAATTTCCTCCTGTTAATTTCCATTATCGTGCCCATTGCTTTTTCTACCTGGATGGCGTTGTTGAACAACTTTGTTATCGAGAAAGCAAACTTTGATGGTGCTGACATAGGCCTATTGCAAAGTGTGCGCGAAATTCCGGGTTTTTTGGCCTTTACCGCCGTGTTTGTATTGCTGTTTATCCGAGAGCAACGCTTTATGCTCGTCTCTTTGGCGATGCTTACGCTTGGTACGGCATTAACAGGTTATTTTCCCACTTTGTACGGTCTACTTTTTACAACCTTGTTAATGTCCACCGGCTTCCATTACTTTGAAACACTCAAGCAGTCTTTGTCTTTACAATGGCTATCTAAAGAAGAAGCGCCAGAAATGCTGGGTAAGTTTATTTCTGTTGGAGCTTTGGCTTCTCTGTTTACCTACGGCGCCATTTGGGTTTCGCTCGAACAGCTCAAACTTGATTTTAAAACGGTCTATTTAATGGCTGGTGGTTTAGGTTTTGTGCTCATTTTGGTGATGGCATTTGCCTTCCCACAATTTAAGACAAAAGTGCCTCAGAACAAGAAGCTCATCCTGCGTAAACGTTACTGGTTATACTATGCGCTTACGTTTATGAGTGGAGCACGCCGTCAAATTTTTACGGTGTTCGCTGGTTTCTTGATGGTAGAGAAGTTTGGTTACTCCGCCGCAGATATTACGTTGTTGTTCCTGATTAACTATGTCTTTAACTTCTTGTTTGCGAAGCGAATAGGCCGTTTTATCGGCGTTGTTGGTGAGCGCAAAGCGTTGATGTTTGAATACGTCGGTTTGATCTTCGTGTTCGTCGGGTACGGTTTGGTGCAAACGGCAGAGTGGGCGGCAGCATTGTATGTTGTCGATCATCTATTTTTCGCGTTAGCGCTTGCGATTAAAACCTACTTCCAGAAAATTGCCGATCCTGCCGATATGGCGTCGACCGCAGGCGTTGCGTTTACGATTAACCATATTGCTGCAGTTGTAATACCTGTTACGTTTGGTGTCATCTGGCTTGTTTCACCTGCGAGCGTATTTTACATCGGCGCTGGTATGGCAGCAGTGAGCTTGCTGTTGTCACTCAATATTCCAGCGAAGCCGGAAGAAGGCAACGAAACTCGCTTGTTGAAGTGGAGTTAAGTTGGTACTCACTATCTAATCATTAAAGCGAATACCTGTAATTAGACTCGCTAAAAAGGGTGCTTATGCGCCCTTTTCTTTTTATTGCAAATAGATAATCCCTCCAATGGTTGTCAATGCATGCCACGTCCGTTAGGGTTTAGAACTAAGTATTTCGAAATAACTTGGGCATAACTGACGCGAAACAATAAGAGGGGAGCTATACAGTGCAGATACATGGCAGAGAGTTGGATTTAGATCTAGGAAGCCGTCACATCGTTATTCAGCGCCGCTATGAGGCGTTAGGTGCTGCAAACGACCTACTCATTGCTATTTGGTTTTTAATTGGTAGCTTTTTCTTTTTGAATGATTCGTTGATTGAAAGTGGTACTTGGCTTTTCATTGTAGGCAGTGCGCAGTTGATCATTAAGCCCCTGATAAAACTGATGAGTTTAGTTCATGTTGGTCGTTTGAATAAGCAACTTTCTGGCACATCAGCGAGCCGCTGAAATTACCGCTTCTTTTGAATACTTGCAAGCAAGAAGCCAACAGGCGAGTTATCGAGGGGAAAGACGGAAGATAACGTGGTCACAACACTAACCACGTTATGTTCAGTTTGAAGCTTCAGAATTTAAAACGGATACCAGAACAGTTGTGTGTCCATCACACGCTTGCTTATCGCAGCAATCACTATCACCGCAATTACCGCCATGCAGATCATATCGGCTTTGGTCAGTGGTTTTAAGCTGTACCAAGTGCGAGAGGAGTGGCGGCCAAAACCACGTAGCGTCATCGCGTTTGAGATTTGATCGGCTCTGTCCAAACTAGAGAAAATCAGAGGGCCAAGAATCTTCACCACGTTCTTCATACGAGTGAGCAACGGAGCCTTCTTACTCAGTTCTACTCCGCGTGCTTGTTGCGCGTGCATGATGTTAACAAAGTCCTTTTTCACTTCCGGCAAGTAGCGCAGCGTTAAGCTCACAGCATAGGCGATTTTGTAAGGCACACCTAAACGGTTCAAGCTGGCTGAAAACTCTGTCGGATGAGTGGTAAATACAAACACCAACGCGATTGGGAACATGCTGAAGTACTTCAACGTCACTGTTACTAGGTAAAACAATGTCTCTTGAGTGAGCGAGTAATTACCGGGTAACGAGAGTAAAACCGTTGATGAGCTCATGAACTCAGTACCTTGTTGCGGTGCTAACGCGAACATAAACAGGGCATTGATCAGTAATACCGTGCCAGTACCGAATAACAGCGGTTTGTAGACATGAAAGGGCACTTTGGTCATTTTCAGTAAGCCTAAACCAAGCACGATCAACAGCGCGATGATTCGCAAGTCAAATGTGGTCAACACCACCGTTACCCAAGCAATGAAAAGCAAGAACTTAGTAATGCCATTCAACTTATGAAGTGGTGATTGGGTATCGATGTAGTTGATACCAAACTTCATCTTATTGTCTTTCATGCCACCGCTTTCTCTAGTTGGTTTACGTCGTCGCTTTTTTGTTGGCGGTGCGCTTTTTCTACATTGATAAAGTGCTGCATAAAGCCATTGGTGTCTTCGATGCCAACTTTTGTAGCCAACTCAAACAGACTTGTTGTGGTGAGGTTTGCTTGGTCTAGTAGCTCTGGACTGCTGAATACCTGCGTCATTGGTGCATCCGCGACTAATTTACTGTCTGCAATCACGATAGAGCGCGTGGTGTATTCCAGCACTAAATGCATGTCATGAGAGATGATCATCACGGTTACGCCCAACTCGCGATTGAGCTTTTCGATGAAACTCAGCATAGACGTGTAGTTTCGATAGTCCTGACCTGCCGTCGGTTCATCAAGGATCAGAAGCTCTGGTTCCAATACCAAAATTGACGCAATGGTTACGCGCTTTTTCTGGCCATAACTCAATGCTTCGATTGGCCAGTGACGGTATTTGCTCAAACCGCACAGCTCAAGGACTTCAAGTACTTTAGCTTCGATTTGTTTCTCTTCAACGCCACGATTACGGAGGCCGAAGGCCACTTCGTCGAAAATCATGTGATGGGAAATCATGTGATTCGGGTTTTGCATCACCACGCCCACTTTCTGGCTGCGCTCGAAGATGGTCAGTTCGTTAAGATCTTGACCATTCATACTCATTGAGCCGCTATCCGCTTCAATAACGCCCATAATCAGTTTGGTGATGGTCGATTTACCCGAGCCATTTTTACCAAGTACAGAGACAAACTCGCCACGCTTGATGTCAAAACTCACGTCTTCTAACGCGTTTTTCTCACCGTCGTAAGAATAGGTGAGGCCACGGACTTCAAACAAAGTCTCGGCTGGCGTTTTAGGTGGTTGTGCTGTTGAACCATCAAACCATGCTTGTACTGCCGGTTTATATTGCTCCAACGGTAAGGTAGTTAAACTAGAAGGTTTTGCATCGTCCTCAATCGCGCAGCCTGCTTCTTTCAGTGCTGAAATATAAAGCGGTTCGCGGATGCCGTAATCTTCTAGCAGAGGCGACGCTAAAATTTCATCTGGCGTTGTATCGGCAATGATTTCGCCGCTTTCCATCAAGATAATACGGTCAACTGAGCGATGCAGAACGTCTTCAAGACGATGCTCAATGATTACGATGGTTTTGCCCGTTTCGCGGTGTAGATCATCGATGATCTCGATGGTTTTTTTTCCCGTTTTAGGGTCAAGCGCAGCTAGTGGTTCATCAAACAAAAGGATATCGACATCATCGACGAGAATGCCCGCCAAAGAAACACGCTGTTTCTGCCCGCCAGATAAATCGTGGGGTGAGCGTTCTAGCATCTGTTCCAAGTCGACCATTTTGGCCGTGGCTTTGACCAATGGGTACATGTCGATATTTGAAGTTAGCTGGTTCTCCAGCGCAAATGCAATGTCTTCGCCAATGCTCAAACCGACAAATTGGCTGTCCGTATCTTGCAGTACGGTGCCAACTTGCTCAGTGTATTGGTGCATGTCGAAAGGGGCGGTGTCTTGACCATTGATGGTCAATGTTCCACTGGTTTCCCCTTTGATTGCGTGTGGGATCAGTCCGTTAAGACATTGCCCAAGGGTAGATTTACCACTACCACTTGGACCGATAATGACGATTTTCTCTCCTTTCTCTATCCTTAGATTGATATTTTTTAGCGTCGGTTTGTCCAGCGACTCATATCTAAAAGAGAAGTTAGAAAATTCGATTGTCATTCGACATTAAGCCTCTGTTAAGTTACGGCTTTGCTTGTTACGTTTAGCGACAGATTTAAGAATGAAGAAGCCAACAATAGCAATAAGAATGGTGTTACCGATCGCGATAATAGAAAGCTGGGTAAACACTTTAGTGAACGGTTCTGCGTATAAAATCGTGTCGAGGAATGCAGAGCAACCGTAACCAAATACGTTGCCTAATAGCGCAAGTACTACGAATAACGCGAAGTCTTTCATATTGAAATCACCTTTCTCCAAACGGTAGCGCGTTAGAGAAGGGAATAGACCGATAATCAAACCAACAATACCTGAACCAAGTACCCAAGTGAGCCATACGCCCCAACCTGCAAATAGGTCAGTAACCCAGTGACCAATAAAACCAACCAAGAAGCCAACAAGTGGTCCAAATAGTACTGAGAACAATGCTAATACTGCCATTGCTGGTTTTAGCGTTGTGTTTGCAAACACAGGGATGCCAAACATAGGTAAGCCGCCGATACCGTAAAGAGCAGCACCGATTGCAATAACCACAACAGTTTTAGCGGAAAGATTCATAGATAACCTCAGTTCAATAGTCGATTTTAAAGAACGTTTAATTGTTTTGTCGGAAAGCGTTAGTTATTTGATTGTGTAACATATATTCAAAACAACCAAGCTGCTTATTGTTTGCTCTATTTTTCTTCAGGAAATGTGTGATTTGATTCACGCATCCCTTTGACTGGCTTTGGTTTTAGCAAGCATTAAAAATAAGGCGCGCATTATACAGAATATTAATAAAAGTGGGAATGCTATCTATCTGGATGGCTAGAATGAATCAGGGGCTGATCGTCAGCCCCTGATTACACTGTTTGATGTTATTTTTACCGATAAATGAATGCGCTATATGTTCATTAATGGTCGAGGTATAAATAGTTCTGCCAGCTCTTCATACGAATAAGAACTTTGCGCATCACTGATACGTGAGTAAAGCTGTCTGAATAAACTGCAACTTCAACCGCAGTACCCATTGGTAGGTGGTATCCACTCAAGTCGTCGGTAATTTTCAGCTTCGCAAAAACACGTCCGCTCGTGCGCAAGGCATCAGTCCCAAGCAGAGCGCCTCGCGCTTGAATTTGGCTTTCACCAATGGCTGGAATCACGTCAATGACTTCGCCACGGAACACTTTGCCCGGAATTGCGCGGAACATAAATTCTGCTTCAAAGCCTGGCTTCAAGCGTTGTAATGAGTTCTGTCTGAATGCCGCGGTGTACGTAATGTCTTCGGTATGTACGAAGGTCATTGCCGGGGCAAGTGGCAACGGCACAGCCATAACACCAGGACGCAAAGCCAATTGCGTAACGTAACCATCGGTTGGCGCACGAACGACGGTTTGCTCTAGGTTAAACTCTGCTTTACGCAGCTCGGCAAGAAGTTGCGCGACTTGGGTATTTTCGCCTCCGATTTCAGAGTCCAGAGCGATTTGCGCTTGTTCTTGTTGCAAAATCGCAACGTCTAACATGGCTTCTGCCGCTTTATACGCTTGGCGTCGAGTATCCAAATCTTGTTCAGTAAACGCGCCACGATCAAAGCCCCTTTGATATCGGCTGAATTCCCTTTGTGCTTTATCTCTGTCCGCTTGCGCTTTCAATACAGCAGCTTCTGCCTCTCTTAGATCCGACTCTAAGCCCAACGCACCTTGGCTTGCTTCTTTGACTTTCGCTTCCAGGCGAGCAACTTCTGCTTCAAAAGGCACAGGATCGATTTTGAAAAGAATATCGCCCGTTTTGAGCGGTTGGTTGGCCTGGACTGGCACTTCCACCACGCGGCCACGCACGCCAGAGACGATAGGCGTAGTCGGGAACACTTGGTTACCCAATTGAGTAAATGGGTGGTTGTAGTTCATAAGCAGCACGAGTGTGCCCACTAACACTACGCCGCCAAGTACGGCGGTTGGAACGGTCCATTTGTTTAGAGGAATATTGAAAATTTTAAAAATGGCAATACAAAGAGCTGCGTAAGTCAGAATCAGCAATAAGTCCATTATTCGTCCTCTTTACTTTGTTCAGGCAAAGGCTTTTGCTGAATCTTTTGTTGTTTCAACATCGATACTTCGTTTTTGAGTTCGTTGACTTCATCGATGAGTTCTTCAAGGCGGTGATGAATGTCGTGTGTTTCTTGTTCTAGTTGTTTAAAACCCCAGCCGCGTTCCTTGCGCCATAATGTTGCCCAGATCCATAAAAATGGCCACAGCGCATGCAAAGTGAAAAGGCTGACCCAGCCAGCGTAGTGAATTGCGTCTTGGTGCGGGTGCTCTCTCTCTTTGGCGATTTCATATGGAATATCATGAATGACAATGATTCCGTAAAAGATCACTAAAGCAACGAAGATGAGTAACCCAAGTGCAAAATAGTCTAGAAACATCTTACCTACCTGTGCTTATTGCGAAATGGAAAATCTACGTAAATTAACAATTTAAGTATTTGTCTTAACTACAGATGAATCAAGCGGTTTTTATGTAGGAATTATGTTTATGCGATGTAAGTATCCACTGATGTTTATTGGCAGTTAAGGTGTTGCTGAGTACTTATTTAAACAAACAGTGAAGTGATAGAGGAAGGATAAGTAAAAAGTATAACAAAGCCCCAGATGTCAACCGGGGCATGGTTTAAAGTTCGGTACAGACTTGGTTTCTGCCATTGGCTTTGGCGCGATAAAGAGCTTTGTCTGCACGATAAAAAGTTCGCTGAGTATTCTCGCCTTCTCGATGCAAGGTAATCCCTATGGATACGGTCAGCCCCCGTTCACCAAGAATATCGTCCCAACCATATTGATAAATCCGTTCACGATAATTCTCGGCATGCATTTCTGCGCGTTCCAGTTGGGTATTCTCAAGGATCACGAGGAACTCTTCACCACCAAATCGTACGCACGATGCGCCTTTAAATCTGAAGTAGGACGCCAGTTCCTGTGACACACTTTTGATCGCTTTGTCGCCCACCAAGTGGCTTAGTTCGTCATTGATGGATTTGAAGTGATCGATATCGATGACCATCAATGCAAATGCAGTATCGTGCAGAAGTAGATCTTTTAGTTTAACTTCTAACCAGCGTCGGTTGTGTAAAGACGTAAGTGGATCGGTAAAGACGTCCTGCTGTAGCTGAGCAACAGTATTTTTATGCTGCTTGGTGGTTTCTTTTAGTTCTTTGTTTTCTAGCTCTGACAAAATGAGTTTGAGTTGTAACTCAAAGCGTGAAAGTCGGCGTAGTTGAGCAGACCCTAACTCACCGATCGGAATATGTTTTACAAGATCAGATTCGATTCTATGCGCTTTTTTTTCACAATTTAATGCTTCTTGATACAACCCTTGAGAGGCGTAAACTTGACTCATCGCGTTATAAAAATGCTGAGTAACGATAGGAGATAGCTGCTTTTGAATCCTTTTACTGATGGAGTCCAACGTTAAATTAGCTAAAGAAGTGTGCCCTACACCGTTTAGACAATACGCAGTCTCAATTTTGACCATCGTGGATAACCAGTATGTAGTGGCACTACCCGTTGTATACTGAACATTCGAAATAGCCAGCAACGCATTGGGGTAGTCTTCTTGCAGACGATGTAATTTGGCTCGGTAGAGGTGAATTTGCGCGGCGAGGTTTTTATCACTGACGAGAATGCTCAGTTCTTCACATTCACTCAGCAACTCTTTGGCGTCTGCGGTACGGTTTAAGCTGATATAACATGCAAGCATGTACAGCTTGTAACGAAGGCGTAGGGATCGACTGCCAATAGCGTGATCGATAGCATCTATTTTTTGATAATAACGTAATGCACGTTGGTGATCCCCATAGGCATCGCACAAATTACCCATTCCAATAATGGCCAATACGTACTCATCAATATAGCCGTACTCGACGGCGATATTGGTTGAAGCAACATACTCGGTTAATGCCGCATTGTAGTCACCTAATTCAACTAAACGCTCACTCAAGCTTGCTTTCACAGAAAGAATATCTTCCACATCTTCTGGTAAAACAAGCAACTCAAGGGCTTGTTTCAATTCACTAATGCTGTCGTTGAGCTGTTTGATCTCTCTTCGATACTCGGCGCTAATGATATAGCAATGCGCTTTCTCACGGTTTGTTGACGCAATATGTAACCCTATGTGTTCCCATAGCGTAATCGCTTCTTCACCTGAAACGGAAGAAGGATCGATACCTGCGTCAGTCACCTTGCTAAGCAGTTGTTCCATTCTTCATTACCTCAATATAACTTTCTTCGAGCTGTTCTAACGTGAATGGGAAGGTCAGGATATCTTGCAAATACAGTATCGGTTTCGGGCCTTTGATTCCGCGTCGCTTCCATGGATAGATGTCTAACATCGCTTGGACAGTGCGGTAGACCTCTTCTGCTGCTTGACCTTTTTCTGCAATTAACATTGCTAGCCTGTTACTGGAAATTCTCGAGATGAGGTCGCTGGAGGTTGTCAATGCATGAACGAGCTCGGTACAAACATCGAGAACTTCGGGGTTTGAATGCTGAATCATAATGATGGCGTGGTTAGAGCGTTTGAGCTCCGTTTTAAACAAAACTAACTGTTCCCACCAGTAGGTCTCAGAAACGACATTAGAGAACTGTTTTTCAGGGTCGTATTCGTGTTGAGAGCGAATATGATTGATCAGCTTACGTGCTCGCTGCTCTAGTTGGCGTTTAGAGCCTCTTGCTTTATCCATGCTGATTCGATGAGTTTGTTCTTTGAGCATTTTGAGTGCGTGCTTACGGTATTTCTTGAACGCGTTAAACGCAGACTCAAAGTCACCTTGTTCTTCAGCGACTCGTGATTGTTGGAAGCAAATTTGGCTGAGTAGCTCACCGTGGTCGAAACTGAGTGCAGACTCTTCTGCTGCAAGTAGCAACTTGGCAGCGCTGTCTGTATTTTGGCGCAAAAGCTCAAGTCTTGCTCGGCTAATAAAAGAGTGTGCTTTCATCCAAACGAGGTCATGCTCAATGGCAAGCTGGTGGGCTTTTTGGGTGGCTTCTTCGGCCGCATCAAGGCGTTCTAGTCCAAGCAGTGCTAACCCTTTAAAGTCCCAGATCTCGGCTTGCCACGTACTATCATCATGATCTTTTAATACTTCGGTTGCTCCATCCAGTACCGTAAGCATCTCGACAAACTTATTTAGTAAGTAATAGTCCCAAGCTAATAGGATGCGCGCTTTGCCTTCTAACCGAGCAATACGAACATTGTTTGCCACTTTAACGGCTAACTCATGAGTTGAAGCGGCAAGTTGGTGTTCATTAGTGATGCGCCATACATTACCAAGCCCAATTAGAGATTCGATTTGAATTTCAACATCATCAACAAGAGCAGATTGTTCGAGCGCATTAATCCAATATTGTTGCGCGGAATAATACTTTGCTTGGCCCCAATATTGGAGTGCAAAAAGATGGAGAATTTCCGGGAGATGATCGTCGGTTTCAAGCTGTGTTTGTTTGCTGTAAGCGTCTTTGACGAGTTTTAAGCCTTGTCGGTAATCCATTAGGCACCAACAGCATTGCGCCATGATGAGTAAGGCTTTGATCTCTCCGTCCACAAATAAAATTTGTTCCGCGCGGATACGATATTGCTGCGCAATATTAAAGGTATGTTTAGGGGCCGATTTTATTTGGCCTTTAAGCTTAGTGAGATCATCTTCTAGCTGAATTTGGTTTTTATCCAACGTTCACATCCATGACTATCGAACTGGAAATCACACCTAATATTAAGTGGTTAGATGCATGTTTCTTTACCAAAGCGATGCGGATAACGTTTTGGTAAACGATCAGGGGCCGTAATGTATACCGTTACAACCCCTAATTACTACATCTAAATTACCAATAGAATAGCTACGATAGGAGCTGTTTGATTGTCAAAGGTGCATCAGAGACTTCTAACCTTTGTGCAGCGGTAAGACCTTGTTTATCCTGATAGCACAAATTATGCCAAGCTCTGAATATATCTAAAAGAGGTAAAATACCAGCAGGTCGTAATTTGCGACGTGGCTCGTTAATGAAGCTTTCGAAAAGAATCTGAAAGCGGTTTTGATAAAACTTCACATGACGAGTTGTCGCAACGTTAAACCATTTTTCGGGCTCATTTTGATCGCCAGCGAGGTAGCAAATGCCTTTGTGGTTTTCGTTTTGACTAGAGATTGCCCAACGATCGCGCCACCAACTCATATAGGCGATATCGACTTTGCCAAAGGGAGTGCTCATGTCCCAACTAGCGTCCTCTTCTACGTACATCAAGTCGACACTTTTCTCTTTAATACGAGGTAAACAAACGCTCAGTGCAGCTGAACGTAGTAGGGGATCTTGAGGCATGTATAGAGATACACGTTTGTTTGGGCAGCACATATCAAGTACGTGCAAATAGTGTGCATATGAGGTGTATGGTGGACGGACTAATGCCCCTTTTGAAGGGTAATGAAATACAGATAGATTACCAAGAGGGTCTTCTACGTTACCGCGAGCCAAAATTGTTTGGTATTTTTGGTCAATTCGCTCTCTGAGGTGATGAGAAGGTTCCGCAAGCGGCTCACTTGCTTCCGCTACGTACTCCTGGGAAACAAAACGAGACACCTCATCGTAAGGGTTATGATCGAGCGTTGCGATTGGCTCTTCATCAGCGGAATAATTGACGTGCTGGCAAAGAATATAGCCAGAATGCGCTTCGCCAGAAACAATCCAATACACACCGTTATTGCTGTTCGGTTGCAATGCAATATAGTTTGAGGCCAATTCATAATGCGTTGCGTGGTTTACCCAGCGCGCATCAATGGTTGCCAGCTTACGGCGGCAGCGGCTAGCTATATGGTCAACATGATCGTAAAAGGTTTTTGGGTTAATACTAAGCTTGCGGCAGATTTCTCGTACTGAATATCCCGTAAACAACAAGCCCATCAAGTTCTCTTGAAATTGAAGCTTCTTGTTGGCACCAGACCACTTGTCGACAAAGGTACTTTGACACACTTTACAGCGGTAACGTTGGCGATCGCCACTGTAACCGAAAGCGTGATAGAGGTGTTTGTGAGTGTGGACAGAAAGTCCAAAGTTGTTGCAATCATCATTACGGCAAGCAGGCAACCCGTCACTGTGGACGTGCCGCAGGCGATGAAGTTCGTTCACGACATCGCGATTATTAAGTAAGGGGGGGAAAGCTCCACATTCACGGCATACCATCGCCGGACGCTTAGGGTTCGCATGTTGCAGAACGTAACGCTTTGCATCACTCAATCCAAAGTTGTCACACGCCAATGTTTTACAAAAGTTGAGTTGTAACCCATCTGCGTCTTTTGGCAGTTCGCCGTTAGACACAATCGCCCCCTCGGGATAATTCGGGCAGCCAGCATAACTCTGGCTGCAAATTATTACTTACTATTTGTTCTTAGATGTTGATTGCAGTTTCTAGTGCAACTTTCATCATGTCGTTGAACGACTTCTGACGCTCTTCTGAGCTTAGTTTTTCACCACGGATGATGTGGTCAGAAACTGTCAGGATAGTCAGTGCTTTCGCGCCTAGGTCAGCTGCTACGCCGTAGATACCAGCCGCTTCCATGTCTACACCTAGGATGCCTAGTTTTTCCATCTTCTCGAAGATGTCTGCTTCTGGTGTGTAGAACAGGTCTGCAGAGAATACGTTACCTACTTTTACAGGCACTTCCTGAGCGCGCGCTTGGTTAACGGCTTCTTCTAGAAGACCGTAATCAGCGATTGCTGCGAAATCGTGGTTGTTGAAACGGATACGGTTAACTTTAGAGTCTGTAGAAGCACCCATACCGATAACAACGTCCATTAGTTTCACGTCGTCACGTACTGCACCACAGCTACCTACACGGATAACGTTTTTCACGCCGTATTCAGCGATTAGCTCGTGTACGTAGATACAGCAAGACGGGATACCCATGCCGTGGCCCATTACAGAAACTTTTTTGCCTTTATAAGTGCCAGTAAAGCCGAACATGTTGCGAACGTCACAAACTTGTTTCACATCTTCTAGGAACGTTTCAGCGATGTATTTAGCGCGCAACGGGTCGCCTGGCATTAGAACTGTTTCAGCGAAATCACCTGGTTGTGCGTTAATGTGTGGGGTTGCCATAAGTGCTCTCCAAAGTTTTGTTTTGATAAAACGCCTCTATTATAGAACGCTATTACCAATTCTGTTGAACTTGTTCGTTTTCGTTGAGGCAATAATATCGGGACGTACAGTGGCCCCTTGAGAGCTTAGTCACAAAAACCACGCATTTAGAAACTGCAATTACTATTGATAACCAAATCTGTTGAAATCAAAAGAGCAATCGATTTGCTTTTGAGCAGTTTGTCGATTGCGCGCACAAATTCTTTGTTTTTGGGCCAAACTTTTTTCTGACAGCTGGTTGATCGAAATACTTTCGAGTGAAGTAAAACGATTAAATTGTACAACTTATTTTCTTGTACAATCTGGAAAGGCTTGCTATAAGTTATACAACAAAACTTTTTGTATAGGGATGCGTCATCATGGAATCTTCAATCAAAGTAGGTATCAGTTCGTGTGTTTTGGGTGAACGAGTGCGTTTTGACTCTGGTCATAAGGTGAGCAACTTTGTGACTAAAGAGCTCAGCCCGTATTTTGACTTTGTTTCGGTATGCCCTGAAGTCGGCGTAGGTATGCCAGTACCCCGTCCAACAATTCGTCTTGTTTCTAATGAAGAGCGTGTTGCATTGGTTGAAACCAAAAATCCAGAAAATGATCATACCGACAATATGCTCACTTACTCGGCCAATAAAGTAGATGAACTTCAAAGCGAGCAGCTTTGTGGTTACATCGTTTGTGCCAAGTCACCAACTTGTGGCATGGAGCGAGTCAAGGTTTACAGCAAGAACAGTGCTGCGAAAGAAGGTGTTGGCTTGTATACACAAACATTGATGCAAAAAATGCCTTGGTTGCCTGTTGAAGAGGATGGCAGACTTAACGACCCTGTATTGAAAGAAAATTTTATTACTCGAGTATTTTGTCTAAATGACTTTTACGACTCGATGGATGGTGAGCCTACTCGTGGCAAAATCATCGACTTTCATTCGCGCTACAAACTGACGTTAATGGCACACCACCCAGAGTCATACCGATCCCTTGGCCGCTTAGTTGCCGATGTCGCTAATTATGAAATTGAAGACTTTTACCAAGAGTATCGTTTAGGACTGATGAAGGCGTTAACGAATCGGGCTAGCCGCAAAAATAACACAAATGTGTTGATGCATTTACAAGGGTACTTCAAACGCTCACTAACTAAAGAAGAAAAAGAAGAGTTAGCGACAGTGATTCACGACTACCGTATTGGAATGCTGCCTCTGCTAGCACCACTTACGTTGATTAAGCATTACTTAAATACTTACCCAGACGAGTATTTAGCAAAACAGAAGTTTTTAGAACCGTATCCGCAGGAGATGAGATTACGCTATGGTTTGTAGTTCAGAAGAAAAACTATACGCGATCCGAGATGTCGCAGAAATCACGGGTGTAAAACCAGTTACGCTGAGAGCTTGGCAACGAAGATACAACTTGATCCAGCCTCAGCGAACTGAAAAAGGACACAGACTCTATCGCCAGCAAGATCTCGATACGATTCGCGAAGTCCAGAGTTGGCTCGCGAAGGGGATTTCGATTGGTAAAGTTAAGGGGTTGCTAGGAAAAAGCGCCGATGTCGAAGTCAAAAACGAGGTTCGCACACTCGAAGAAGTTGAAAACATGCTGCTTGCGCTGTCTACCCTGAATCGAGGAAAAGCAGAGAGTTTACTTGCCTCTGTTCTTAAAGAGTACCCACTAAAACTCGTTATTGATCAGTTTATTAGCCCAGTATTTGATGCGCTAGATATGGTAAAAGGATCGTTGCGATCCTTGCAGGTGGGGTTATTTCAGACTTGTTTAATCACTCGACTTGCCCTTGTTATCGATTCTGAAAACAAAGCCGCTTCCAAAGGAAAGTGTCTGCTCATTAGCTTTGAACAAAACAGAGAATCTGAGAGTTGGATTCAAGCAGCGAAGCTTTGTGAACAAGGGTATCACACGACTTTGATCGATAAGGTTGATGATGTTTCTGGTCTACTAGATCACGAGGTCATTGAAAATGGTTCGTTTATCTACCTTTTCTCCAATAAAGCACTAGCTGCTAAACAAGTAGCGTCCATCAAAATGCTTCACGCACAGCTAGGTGATCGGATGGGGTGCTCTGAAGTGATAGAGAAATTACACCTAACTTAGTAGACAAAAGATAGGAGCTACCATGATTTTAGTATGGTTTCGACGTGACTTACGTACGTTAGACCACACGGCACTCAAAGCGGCATTGGATTCAGGTCATCCTGTCGTCGCTTGCTTTATCGCGACGCCAGAGCAGTGGCGGGAGCATCACATGGCGCCGATGCAGGCAGACCTCATTGCTCGTCGCTTAGCTTGTCTTAACGAGGAGCTTGAAAGCCTTAATATTCCCTTTTTGTACAAAGAGGTGCCGTCGTTTTCCGATTGTACAGATGTGATTAGTGGGTGGGCGGAAACACTTGAAGCCACGTCTGTCATGGCAAACATTCACTATGAGGTGAACGAACGAGAGCTCGATACACAAGTAAGTGAAGCGTTAGCTTCTCACGATATCGAATTTGAACTGTTTCATGACAAATGTGTGCACGCGCCAACGACGGTTCTTAATAAGCAAGGCGAATATTTTAAGGTGTTTACGCCATTCAAGCGTGCTTGGTTAACGCAGTTCCATATGCCGACGGTAGTAAAACCTCACGAGCAAGCGCCACTCAATAAAAAGGTACTCGAACAATTAGAGTCGGCTCGATTTAATTCAAGCTTCACATTTAGCTATCCTCGAGAATCCAGTGAAGACTGGCTGGCTTCGACTAATGATATTTTGAAGCAGCTTAGGGAATTTGCACGGGAGCGCAGTGACGCGTATCAAAGCGAGCGAGACTTTCCAGCTATTGATGGCACTAGCCAACTGTCTCCATACCTTGCGATTGGCGCGCTATCACCAAGGCAGTGTATTGCTCGTTTGTATGCTGAAAATCAACAAAATGACCTTACAGAAGGGAAAGCAACTTGGTTAAGTGAGATCATTTGGCGTGAGTTTTATCAGCACCTATTGGTTTTCGAACCAAAACTCGTCAAAGGCAAAGGATTTATCGATTGGGAGGATAAAATCCAGTGGTCCTATGATGAGAAAGCCTTTGAGCGATGGAAGACAGGAACAACAGGATACCCAATCGTTGATGCAGCAATGCGTCAGCTCAATCAAACAGGCTGGATGCACAACCGATTACGTATGATTGTCGCGAGCTTTCTTACCAAGGACTTACATATTGATTGGCGATGGGGAGAAGCGTACTTCATGAGTAAGCTGGTGGACGGCGATTTTGCAGCGAACAATGGTGGCTGGCAATGGTCTGCTTCTACGGGTTGTGACGGGCAGCCATACTTTCGTATTTTCAACCCGATAAGCCAAGGCGAAAAGTTCGATGCTAATGGTGAATTTGTGCGCCACTGGGTACCAGAAATCAAAAGTGTACCGAACAAATACATCCATAAACCTTGGACTTGGGAGGGCTTTTCTTTACTGGAATATCACAAGCCGATGGTTGATCACAAGACAGAAAGAGAGATAACCTTACAGCTCTTTAAAAGTGCCAAGGAATAGAGTGAAATGCTTAGCAAAAAGCGATCAATGAGTTTCGCAAAACGTACCCTGCTATCTGTGTCGTTATCTTTAGTGAGTGGTCTATCATTCGCTAAGATGTACGAATTACCAGAGGATGGAAGCCGTTTAATTGGTCGCCTTGAAAACCACGTCGTGCAAGAAGGCGAAACCATGGCAAATATCGCTAAGCTCTACGATGTGGGTATGCTAGGTTTAATGGCCGCAAACAAAGGCGTGGATCCCTTCTTACCAGAAGAGGGGCATGTTCTTACTATTCCGACACAGCTAATCCTCCCAGACGTACCTTATAAAGGTATCGTTATTAATCTAGCCGAGCTGCGCTTATATTACTTTCCGAAAGGAGAGAATATTGTCCATGTATTTCCTGTCGGAATTGGCCGAATAGGGCGCGATACCCCAGTAATGACAACGCGTATCAGCCAAAAACGACCGAACCCTACATGGACTCCTCCAGCCTCTATTCGTGCCGAGTACAAAGCAAAGGGCATTGACCTACCAGCCGTTGTTCCTGCGGGGCCTGATAATCCACTTGGTATGTTTGCATTGCGTTTAGCTTACGGGAATGGCGAATACCTAATTCATGGTACCAACAAGGACTTTGGGATTGGTATGCGAGTCAGCGCGGGTTGTATTCGTATGGACCCAAGTGACATTGAGTGGTTATTTGACAAGGTTCGTAACGGCGAAGACGTTAACATCATTAACCAGCCTATCAAAATGACACTTGAGCCTGACAGAAGTGTGTTCTTAGAAGCACATGAGCCTTTGACTCGTAGTAATGGCGAGAAAGATGAACTGAAAGTGCCGAAAGAGTTAAAGTGGTGGTTGGATGAATTCGGTATGAAAAACGTGAAGGCTAAAGCAGCAATCGCTGCACAGAATGGGGTTCCTATCGAAATAACCGCGCCTTAACGGGCGTTAAGACGCGGTATTAAATCTTACTTAGTGTAAGACTGAGCGATGTTATCGATACGCTCGTTAGCACGCTCAGCTTCTTCTTGAGCAGCCATTGCTGCTGCGCCTGATTTTTGAACGTCAGATTGAAGAGCTTGTACGTCTTGGCTTAGTTGGCTAACTTGGTTGCTTAGTTCGTCTAATTTTGCTGCATTTGCTGTAGCTGCGTCATCAGAAGAAGCACAACCGGCTAGTAGAAGTACTGAAGTTGCTGCAGCTGCGATCAACGTTTTGTTCATATAAGAACTCCTTGCTTATAGTGAAAGTCTCGCCACTAACTATTATTTTATACAGTAGCGAGGTTAAATGTGGTTACATTTTATCAGTACATGATGTAGCAAAAGTCAAAAAAACCCAAGAATTTCATGGAGTACCTGACGTCAACTTTTACCTGAACTTAACAAAGTTTAACTACCTATCCTTTATTTCGTTCTCACAACAGTTTTCATAGCAGGTGTATTTGCCACGTTCCTGATATCAATAATTTAGACGATATTGACACAAATGAAAGTTTATTGGCCCAAATAACTGCTATTTAAGTCGTTTTGTTGATGGATAGAAGGCATATTTGAACGGCTTTTCTCTAAACTTCCTGTCCAGCTGCTCATCAAAAAGGCTAGTCTTTACTCTGAACTGAGCCACAAATGATGTTTTACCGTTACCACAGGGAATTAGTTTGTGTGATCTCTATCTATACTCCTATGATTTGCGGTATTATACCGAGCTTTATTTTTTTGCTGCGTTAGAGCGGAAACGACACTACAGAGCGCTCAGACGCTGACTGATTTATTGGAGAATACTTTGCAATTTAAAGATCTAGGCCTAGACAACCGATTGTTGAAGAACCTAAAACACTACGATTTTAAAAAAGCGACTGACATTCAGCAGCAGGCGATTCCTGTTGCGATTGCAGGCAAGGATCTATTGGCATCTTCGAAAACAGGTTCGGGCAAGACTTTGGCGTTTGTATTGCCAATGCTTCATAAGTCTTTAAAGACAAAATCGTTTTCTGCGAAAGACCCTCGCGCGGTAATCCTTGCTCCTACTCGTGAGCTAGCGAAACAAGTATATGGTGAGCTTCGTTCTATGCTAGCTGGCCTATCTTATGAAGCAGCACTGATTTTGGGTGGTGAGAACTTTAACGATCAGGTAAAAGCTCTGCGTCGTTACCCGAAATTTATCGTGGCGACACCAGGACGTTTGGCTGATCACTTAGAGCACCGTTCGCTTTATCTGGATGGTTTGGAAACGCTAATTCTGGACGAAGCAGACCGTATGTTGGATTTGGGCTTTGCACCAGAGCTTCGTCGCATTCATAAAGCAGCCAAGCATCGTCGTCGTCAAACGTTGATGTTCTCTGCGACATTAGATCATGCAGACGTCAATGAAATCGCGGCTGAAATGCTCAATGCGCCAAAGCGAATTGCTATCGGCGTTTCTAACGAAGAACATAAAGATATCACGCAAAAATTTTACTTGTGTGATCACCTAGATCATAAAGAGGCAATTTTAGATCGTGTTCTTTCTGAGGCTGAATACCGTCAAGTTATTATCTTTACGGCAACGCGTGATGATACTGAGCGACTAACAGAAAAGCTGAACGAAAAGAAACTGAAGGCTGTAGCACTAAGTGGTAACTTGAACCAGACTCAACGTAACACCATTATGAGTCAGTTTGAGCGCGCAGTATTTAAGATCCTTGTAACGACTGATGTTGCTTCCCGCGGTTTGGATATTGCAACTGTGACACACGTCATCAACTTCGATATGCCAAAGCATACCGAAGAATACGTACACCGAGTTGGTCGTACTGGTCGTGCTGGAAACAAAGGGGATGCAATCTCTCTTGTTGGTCCAAAAGACTGGGATAGCTTTAAACGTGTAGAAGCATACCTACAACAAGATCTTGAGTTTTCAGTGTTCGAAGATTTGAAAGGTAAGTTTAAAGGCCTTAAGCCACCTAAACCAGATTTCCGCAATAAGAAAGCGACCGCAAAGAAAGCTCGCCCTCAAGCGAAAAAATCGGCGAAAAAACCAGCTAAGCGTGACAAGAGCTTCTACAAAAACGTATCTGTGGGTGATGATGTCTTCATCCCTAAGAAAAAACCAGCGGCACCGAGCTCTGAAGAGTAAAAGCTGCTGTAGTTTCCCACGGATTTTAGTTCTTAAAAATCCGAGTGTTCGCACTCGGATTTTTTATGTCTGTCGCTAGGTGAAATAGCGTTTTTCCATACTCACTCGTTTGTCAGCTTTTATATTTGTCTGGTTGTATATAAACAGCATAGAACGCTAATTTAGAAAGTTATTAAGTTTTATTACCTCGGTCAAAGCAAACGTTTTTCCTCACACACTAGATAAAAATCTCACATGATTATGAAAATGATAATTGATCTCATTTTTATTTAAGGGCAGAATACGCGCCATTGTATTAATCCTATAAATGAATTCGCTCTCTATATGAAATTTACTCATGTTTTTTTAGGGCTCATAATTACCTCTAGTTCTGGCTTTGCTGCTGATGATTTCAACTGGCTTCGAGATGATGCTCGTAAAGATGAGCGAGTTCTTACCTACCTAACAGAACAAAACCACAAAACTGAACAGCACCAAAAAAGTTATCAGACGTTGACAAAAAACCTACTCACGCAGTGGGATACCATGGTGGCAGACAAAGGTGATAAGCCATGGTCGATCATGAGTGGAAGAGAGTGGACGCTAACGCGTCGCGATGGTCGTTACTTACTATTATCCCGTGCGAGTCAACATGCACCAGAAAACGTGGTGTTCGATTTCGATGAACGACAATCTGCGCATCAGTACTACCAACTTGGTCAATGGCAAGTGAATGGTGACACGCTCCTTTTCACGGAAGATATCGACGGTAGCGAACAATATCGTGCTGTGGTTGTTGATTTACTCTCCGGCCAATCTACGGAACTGGCGACGCACGTCGATAGTGGCGTATTGTTGTCACCTAACGGGAAAGTGGCATTCCTCGTTGCAAAAGAAAAGCGCACTCAGCGACCTCATCAGATCTTACGTATCTCCACTGAATCTTTGGCAAAAACAGTCCTATGGAATGAACCCAAGTCAGATTGGTTACTTTCTTTCTATCGTGCGGCAGATAGCCGTTATGCTGTGCTACAAAGCAACAACGAGTCAACAACAGAGCAGAAGCTTGTCGATCTAGAAACGGGCACTGTCTCAGATTCATTGCGAAAGCCTGAAGTGGGTGTGGAATATTACGCGGATGTGGCGAAAGGTTACATTTATCTTAAAAGCAACCTGGAAGGAAAGTTCGCCCTTTACCAAGCCGAACTCGCACCGCTTGGCGCAACATGGCAACGCTTTACCAATCCTCATGAGCCGCTTGAACAGTTCTACCTTTATGATGCAGGAGTTGTGGCACTTAGCAAGCCAAACAATGTGTCGACTTTGACGGTGTATTCTTACCAAGGTCAGGAAAAAGTGATACTGCCATTGGAACACGATGGTAATGTCGCTTGGCTAAGCACATTGGGCGATTTTGAATCAAACAAAATTCGTATCCGAAGCATGTCGATGACTACGCCTCCTCAGTGGGAAGAGTTCGATGTAAAAACGCTGAATAAATCCTTGTACTCTCAAGATGCTTACCAAGACTTTGATAGTCAGCGTTATGTATCCCAACGTATTTTTATTAAGCACGACGGCGTTTCTGTCCCTGTCTCTTTGGCGTATCGCAAAGACAAATTGCACCCACAATCTCCTGTGATGATTTACGGTTACGGCGCGTATGGTTTTACGATGAAACCGTACTTTATGCCTCAGGTTATCAGTTTACTCGACCAAGGTGTGATTTACGCTATCGCCCATGTCCGTGGCGGTGGGTACTTTGGCGATGAATGGCACGAGCAAGGCCGTGGTGTGCGAAAAGCCAATTCTATTGGTGATTTTGTCGCGGCCGCGAAGGCGCTGCAAACATTCGAACGTGGCAATAGAGAGGTTTTCGCCATCGGTTCTAGTGCTGGTGGCACGTTGGTGGCCGGAGCGGTTAATCAAGATCCTAAATTGTTTTCAGGTGTCGTACTTAAAGTGCCTTTTGTTGATGTGGTTGCAAGTATGTCGGATACCTCACTTCCGCTTACCACACAGCAGTATGGCGAATGGGGTAACCCAACCAAACCTGAACAATTGGCGTTAATGAAGGCGTACGATCCGATTCTCAATATCCATAAAGACGCTTACCCACCCATGTTTGTTCAAGTCGGTTTAATCGATCAGCGCGTGCCATATTGGGAAGGCGCTAAGTATCTCGCTAAAGTTTCAGCGTTAAGTGAGCGCAACGGGCCGTACTTGTTGCAAACTGATTTTAATTCGGGCCACCAAATGGACCCACGACAAGCGCAAGAACAACAAGCAAAAGAATACGCATTTCTACTATCACTCATTAAAACATCTAAAGCGGAGCAGTAAATGAAGCTTACCCCAGTGTCAGCGGCAGTACTTTCGGTACTTGCTGCCAGTCAAGTGCACGCCGAATCTAAGGTTTTCTCAATGGAAGAGGTGGTGGTAACCGCCAATAAAATCGATCAGCCATTGTCAAAAGTGGCAGGTAGTGTCGCGGTTATCACAAACGAGCAAATCGAAGAAAGAGGCGAGACCGAGCTATATGACGTGCTGCGTAACGAACCTGGTGTAAGCGTGACGGGCGGTGCAGGACGTCCGCAAAACATTACCATCCGTGGTATGACGGGTAACCGCATTATGATCGTTCGTGATGGCATTCGTTCTGCGGATGGCTTCGGTGCGAATGACATTAATGATGCCGTTGGGCGAGATACTTTTGATTTATCCAATTTTGAATCGCTGCAAATCATTAAAGGGGCAAGTTCTTCGGTGCATGGCTCTGGCGCGATCGGCGGTGTGGTGATTTTAGAATCCAGTCAGCCGGGTGATTTCTTAAAAGACAAAGACTTCTACACCGATGTTTCCGGTACTTACACCGATATCAGCAACAAGTACAAAGGCACGAGTAATCTAGCTTTTCGTTCCGGTGATACAGAGAGTTTGTTTAACGTTTCATACTGGCAAGGACAAGAAACACGTAACTTTGATGAAGAGTTGTATAACCGCGACCTCGATGGTTACAGCGGTGCTTATACGATCAACCACTTTTTCAATGAAGAGGTGATGTTGAAAGCGAAAGCTGAACTCTACACCCAGAACCAAGAGCGTTTGGAGGGTTCACCGTCCATTCAACCTGATGGAATTTGGCATATTGAAGACTTTGCTGAGGATGAAACCACAGAAGAGTACAGCGCTTATATTGGTGCAGAGGTGACTCCGATTAATCCAACTTGGTTCGAAGAGTTGGATACCAAAGTTTACTGGCGTCACACCGAAGTGGTGGAAGACACCAACCGTTTAATGCGCCAAGTGGATCACAATGGTTTGATCACCAAGCGTCGCGAGCTGGAACACAAAACCTTCATTGACGAAACAATTGGCTTCCGTGGCGATTTCACTAATACGATTTATGCAGCAAATGCTGAGCACCAATTGGCTTACGGTGTCGAGCTTTCTACTGACTATTACGAACGCACAGATAGCGACTCCAAGATTGATTGGAACGGAGTAACACCTTCGACCAAACAACCTTTCGCTCCTGCTCGTGCTTATAACATTGGTTTGTACGTTCGAGACATGGTGGAACTGGATAAATGGACCATCACAGGTGGCCTACGCTTTGATGCGCACCGTCTCACGCCAGACGGTGCGGGTGAAGTGGGCGGCTTCCCATTAAAAGACATGGATAGCTCAGAGGTATCTCCAAGCCTGTCGGTTTCTCGTGAAATGTTTGCCAACAACATTGCTTATGTATCTTATAACCATGGTTACCGTGCTCCGGAATACGATAAAGCGTATGGCTTCGTAAGCCACGACTTTGTGCCGCTCACGCCGTTTGTCATTGCACCAAACATGGATCTAGAAGCTGAAACTTCTGACTCATTTGAAATCGGTAACAAGTTCGATAACGGTCGTGCGTATGTCTATGCGTCTTTGTTCTACAACAAGTTTGAAAACTTCATCGACGTTGTGACCACGGGCTTTGACTCAAGCAATGGTAATTACATTAAACAATACCAAAACCTCGATGGTGTCGAGACGTATGGTGCAGAGCTTTCTGCAGGTTACGCGATCACTAAGCGATGGAACATCAGCACCAAGTTTGGCTACGTAGATGGCAAAGACGCGGAAGGTGAATACGTTCGAAGCATTACGCCATTCGAAGGTAACGCTCAACTGAAATACGTCAACCAAGACTTCAATGCTTACGTGGCTTGGAACTGGGCCGCGGCCATGGATCGCGTTCCTAAATGCCAGACCACGCTTGGTCTAGCGACAGATTGCGCGCAGACAAGTGCGTGGAATACGTTTGATATTGGCGCAACTTACCACGTTTCCAAAGACCTTCGTGTTAGCGCAAACATCATCAACCTATTCGACAAAGAATACATCCGATACCAAGACGTAGCGGGTATCGCTGAGGAAAGTAAGCGTTACTCAACTGAGCCAGGGCGCTACTTCACGCTGACTGCAAAATACGAATTCTAGGACGAAATCATGAAGCTAAAACCATTGGCGTTTTCACTGCTTATTGCATGTACCCCTGCGGCGCTGTCTGCAGAGTGGGATTATCCCACAACGGATTCTGTGGTGCCCAATGAAGCGCAAGCGAAAACTTATCTAGACAGCCACTACTCAGAAGCGGGCGAGTTTAAGTTCCGTTACAAAACCCAGTCTCAGCTTGGTGAGCATTACAATTTTGATGTTTGGGTTAACGGTGAATATCAATCTCAGCGTGCCCTTGTAGTAACAACTGATAAAAATCATCACGTTGTGCGAGTGTTTAAGAGCCTTGAAGATACGATAATTCGCAACGGTAAACCAACGGTTGCAATGGAATTGGAATCGCCTCGCCAACTGCAAGCACAAGAGCCACCGGCTTTGAGCTCCGGAAGTCTGGTTGATGTTGAGGTTTCTTTATTCAACCCAGATCTGCGCACCATGCAACAGCAAGCGGCACCAGAATCGACATGGTCAGCACTGTCTGATTACCCTCAGCCGATCGAGTACGTAACCAAGTCGATTGAGGTTTTAAAGTCGGGAGGTAAGTTCTATCTCTCTAACCCAAGATTAAAGCAAGTGGATGCGACGGGTTTATTTGCAGCCCCAGCACCTGGTGAAGCACCTGTGCTTGATACGTTGGACTTTCTCAGCGCAGAAGGAGTTCAAGCGTTTGACAGTGTTGATGAGATGCAAAGCACCGAGTTTGGTGACAATGCGTTCCCACAGTTGATGGCTTTTTATCATCTTGATAGCTCGATCCAATATCTGACAAGCCTGACTTACGACTTGTTTGACGAACCGCTTCGTTTTGACGCTCGCGGTTTATCAAAAGATAACTCTACTTACTATTACGGTCCGAAAGCACTCATGCTAGGTGTCGGTGGTGTTTCTCCGGATGCAGTTGATGCTGATGTGGTGATACACGAGCTTGGGCATGGCATTCATTACCAAATCGTACCGGATTGGGCGTACGGTCACACTGGTGCTATCGCAGAGGGTTTTGCTGATTACTGGGCGGGCAGCGCGAGCTACCGCACTCAATATTTGGATGCTTCGCGTCGTGGTCAAGAATTCGAGTTAGATACGGTGTTCAACTGGGACGGTGTGTTCGGAACACGCAAAACAACTCGTAGCTTATGGAACCAAAGAGCACGTTACTTCGAGAGCTCAGAGTACCCAGCGCACGTCAGTGTGGGCGGTGAACTAGGTGACGAGCTATGGTCAACGCCGCTGTTTCAAGCGCTTAAAGCATCGGTTGAACGATACGGTGATGATACCGATAGGGTGTTCCGCGAGTTTGACGCCATTGTTCTTGAAGGCATGTACGGCATTGGTCGTGGCGTGAAAATGCATGATCTGGCGGAGTCGACCGTGTTTGCCGCAAACACCTTGTTCCCAAATAAAGACTACGCCCAATTCCTGACGGATAGCTTCAACAAACACAACTTACTTAAAGCGCCTCTTCGTGTTCGCTATGACGCTCGATACATAGCACAAGGTCAAGACGTTGGTTTGAGCCTGAGCCAAACTGGCCGTGAAGCGAGCATCAAAGGGCAATGGCAGCTAAACAACGCATCTGTTTTCGACTTTGATGAAACGCTTTCTGACTCGACCTCAATGAAGGTGGCGTTACCAAGCGGTCTAACATGTGGCACGCAATTCGATTCCTCTATTTCATTGGATTATCAATTTTCTGAAGGCCTAAAGACTCACCAGTGGAGTGAAAAGGTGATGCTGGTTAATGGTACGCCAGAGCTCGATATCCAGCCTCAACCAGTGAACTCCGCTTTGCCGGAACAGGGCGACAGACTGTTCTCTCAGACGCTATCGGACAAGTCACGCACGATTGATGATTCGTTTGCGGTTTACCTGAACATCGAACATGACTCACTGCAAGATCTGCAAGTGACGCTAGTGTCTCCACAAGGCAAATCGGTCGTGCTACTTAGCCATCAATCAAGCAATACCAAAGGATTTAAAGGTTACTTCACCGCTCAGTATGACGAGGAGTTACAAGCACTTGTCGGTCAACCGAGTTGGGGGACTTGGCGTCTCGAAGTGTCTGACCGCGTGTCAGGGAACTCTGGGGGGTTGAAAGAGTGGGGTGTGAGTCACTTTGCTCAGTATCAGTGTAGTGCTGATACCACTAAAGAAAGCAGTGGCGGTGGTTCAGGTGGCAGTGGTTCGCCTTGGACCTTGTTAGGACTTTTCCTGCTTTCAATGGTGAGAGTGATTCGCTCTCGTTAATTAAAATCAAAAGAAGATAAAATCTATGAAGTTTCAATATTCTTTCGTTGCTATGTCACTAGCCCTTGCTGGCTGTGGCGGAGGTTCTGGTGGTGACACGTCGGCACCGACCTATGATGTAGCTGGCACCATCGTTTCTGCAGGTACACTTCTTGATACGCCAGTATGTATCGATTTAAACCAAAACTACGTTTGTGATTCCACTGAACCGAGTGCTAAAACGGATAATGCCGGTAAATTTAGCCTGACTTCAAGCGACAAAAACGTACTAACCAGCACCATTCTTGCTCAAGTTGATCAAGGTTCAAACCAAACGTTGCGTCTTGCGGCTCCGGGTCAAAATTTAGCAACGGGTAACACGGTCAATGGTGTAACAACGTTGCTCGCGGGTCTTGTAATTGACGGTAAAACCGTTGCTCAAGCTGAAGAGATTGTGAAAGCGCTACTCGCCGATGCCGGCGTTTCTCTTTCTGGTACGGTGATGTCTAACGCAGAAGCTAGCGAGCTAGACAAGCTAGAGCAAAACACGGTTGTGCTATTAGCTGCGATGCAACCAAAGCAAATGATCAAAGGCGTAGCGCTGCTTGCTCAAAATCTTAGCTTTCAAGGTAAATCGTTGGCCTCTGATCTTCTGTCTGAAGCGGAAGTAAGTGCATTTGCTGAAGAAATTGTAGCGGTTGCTGAACAAACGGTTGGTAGTAACGATACGGGCGCCGTTCTTTATTTTGCTGAAGGAGCAGCAGACGTTGCTGAGGTTCAAGCGTCTTACCCTGGTCAAGATGCAGAATACGGCTTCGACAAAGAAGACAAGCAAACGTCGACAGGCGCTGGCTTTAAGTTCGTTAAGCTAGATTCACAAGGTGCAGCTTTAGCTGCAGATGCGACTGAGTGGGCTTGTACTATGGACGAACGTACTGGTCTTGTTTGGGAAAATAAGAGTGCGGATGCGAGCTCGGTTCAATTTAAAGATCGCCTATTTGCGTTTGAGTCTGAAACATTTAAGCCGTATTACGAAGATCTTGAAGTCGTTGGTTGTGTGGATGCTGCTGATGGCATCTGTTCAACAAGCCAATATGTTGAACATATAAACAAGCAATCACTATGTGGCATTAGTGACTGGCGCCTACCAACATACCAAGAGTTCTACGATGTTCTAGACTTAGGTGAGACAGAGAAAGATGCCGACGGCAATGTCTATGGTATGACGACAGCTTACTTCCCTCAACAGGGTAAAGGCAGCCCAGATGCTAATTCAGGTGCTATTTGGCTAAGTGATTTCACATTTAATAATTACTCTCCTGCTAACTACGAAGGTGCACTTCAATTTGCAGTGATTGCAGCGAGGGGCGCTGACCGTGGCCACGTAAGCTTTGTTGAAATTTATTCTGACAAAGTAGAGCGTGACACAGGCACGTCATTCCAATTCCCAATCCGTCTAATAGCAGTAAAGGGCCAATAAGATGAAGAAATTAATAACTGTACTATCTCTTGCTTTGGCTTCTCAAACTGTAATGGCTGCACAAGAGTGTTCTACTGACTTTGCTAAAACGGCACCTAACACGCGTTATACATATTCTGAGAGCGGTACCGTAACTGACCTGAAAACAGGTCTAACATGGATGCGTTGCCCTGTTGGTTCAACGTGGAATACGGCAAACGAAGCTTGTGATGGCGCTGCGACTAAGATGTCATGGCAGTTAGCGCTATCAACCGCTGAGCAAATCCGCAATGAATCAGGTAATCATGCTTTATATGACTTCGCTGGCAAAAAGAATTGGCGCATACCAAACATTAAGGAGTTAGTCGCGTTGACAGAACGTGCTTGCCATAGCCCTGCTATGAACGGCACTGCATTCGCAAGTGGCTACACGCTAGAGGTGGGTGACTATGCTGGTTACATCTGGAGTAACACACCAAACGGTGATGGCTCAAACGTTATGGTGTTTGATTCATTTAATGGTGAGGTTTACAACTGGAACCCACTAGAGTCAACGAACATTTCCTCTGTTCTGCTGGTTACTGACGAGGAGTAATCACCCCGTTGGATTTTCACGAATCCAGATGTTAATAAGCTCCGCCAGTGCGGAGCTTTTTCTTTTCTAACCTTTGGAACTTATCGTGTTGAGCAGAGTATTTAAACTTGGAACTGCTTAAGCTGATGTTTTTGGTTTTCCGCTAAGCCAGACAGTTCTTGCGCTGCCGCGGCTGATTGAGTGATCCCAGTGACGTTCTGGCTCACTAGTTCATAGATGTTCGTTAAGTTGTTGTTGATATCAGCCGTGACCTGTTTCTGCTCTTCTGATGCGGTCGCAACTTGAGTGTTGATTGAGTTCAGATCGGCGATAGCATTACTGATATTAGCAAGTGATTGGCTAACTTCTTGTATCAGAGCTTGGTTGTCTGACAACATGGCTAAGCTGGAATGCATACTTTCATTTGCGTGACCAGATTGTTGCTGTAGCTCTTCTATAATGGTTTGGATCTCTTTGGTGGACTCCTGAGTTCGCGCTGCCAGCATACGTACTTCATCGGCCACTACCGCAAAGCCTCTGCCACTTTCGCCCGCTCGTGCAGCTTCAATCGCTGCATTCAGTGCAAGTAGATTCGTTTGCTCAGAAATACCTTCAATCACTTCGATCACGCGACCAATGTGTTCTGATTGATCTTTTAGCGAAGTCACGACGGCAGCGGCTTCGTTAAGTTGTTCCGCCATCTTTTCACTTGCGCGAGTACTTTCCCCAAACATGCTTATACTTTGTGAGGTTAACGTACGTGCTTGATTTGATGCACTATCGGCTTCTTGTGCATTGGTCGATACTTCAGCTGCGGTCGACTCTAGCTGATTGATCGCCGAGGCTACTTGCTCAACTTCTTGCTTTTCTTGATCCGAGTTGACGCTGCTTTGAGTCATAACAGTTGCTAACTCGGTTGATGCTGATGCCACATCTTCACTAATGCGAACCAATGCGCTTACAGTTTCACGCAGTTTTTCTATGGTCTGGTTTACATCCCGAGCCAACTGAGACACTTCGTTTTTCCCGATGGCTTCGGCCTTAACTAGTAGGTTTCCCTTCGCGACTTCCTGCATCGTTACTTGAAGGTTACGAATCGGCGCAACGATGTAGCTGGCGAGTACCCAACTAATAAGTGAAGCGGCACTCAAGATCACCGCAAGCGAGACGGCGCTGTAAGTTAGCGTGGTTGAATGTTGTTCGCCATTCGTTTCGACTTCATCGGTGACGATTTGATTCAATTGTTTAGATAGTTTGTCGATGGCGTTGATCATCGCTTCGCCAGCTAATCGATACTCAGCCATTGCAGATTCGTACTTTTGATTGAAATCAGAGGTGGTGTAATCAGAAGAGTGTTTAGTGGTGAGCAGAGGTGTCATGGTAACGCGAGTGAAATCAACATAGTGATTCATGGCTTTACGCATAGCATTGACTTCATTTTGAACGCCAGGGAGATTGTCGATGGAGTTAAGAAAATCGCGGTTTTTGTTTTGTCGCTCAGAAAGCTCTTGGTTGAGAGACTGAACATCTTCGGCTCTAAATAGACTATAAATGGCTTTGATGCGCATGGCGTAAGTGTTGTCTACGATGCGGCTAAGTTCCTCTTTGTGAATGATTAGCTTATGGGTGGAAGCCGAAACCTTATTGAATGCTTGATCGAGTTTACCGATTCCGACACTCAGTCCAATGATGAGTAATATAACTGTGAATAGAACAGGCAGAAAAACCTGAAGTTTAATAGAAAGCGTACTAAGAAATTGACGCATGAGATTGACCCTCTATCGGTTTGATTATTATCTTTTTTATAAATAAGCATTTCGATTTTAATTGTTACATTTGCCAAATCAATGAGTTACTCATATCTAATTGTTATGAAATGTACCAAAATCGATGGGGTTATCATCTTGAACATGAGGCAACGTTATAAAAACGTTACGTTCAAATTGAGAGAGGGATAAGTCGCGGAATTAATAGTTAGAAATGACAACGTGTCATAGAGGGTTCAACTAAGTGAAACACAACTGTCATATTCAAATTCTAAAGTGAGCACCGTTCAAGTGAAACACAACGGCAATAAAGCCACTTAAGGAAATTGTGATGAAAAAGACAGTAATCGGTGCAATCGCACTTCTAGGCGCAATGGCAGTGACTCCTGTTTCTGCTAAAGAAACTATCTCTGCAGTGGGTTCTAGCAGCGTAACTCCACTGATGGAAGTTTTCTCTGAAACGTACATGAAGAAGAACCCTAACGTATTTATCGAAGTTCAAGGTCCTGGTTCTTCAGCTGGTGTAAAAGCAGCGAAAAATGGTTCAGCAGACCTTGGTATGTCTTCTCGTAATCTAAAAGACTCTGAAAAAGAATCAACACTAATCGAAGAAGTGGTTGCTCGTGATGGTATTGCAGTGGTTGTTAACCCACAAAACAAACTGCCAGGTCTAACAGCCGAGCAAGTGACTGCAATCTACAAAGGCGAAGTATCAAACTGGAAAGAGGTCGGTGGTGCAGACAAGCCAATCGTAGCCATTACTCGTGACACAGCTTCTGGTACTCGTGGCGCATTTGAAGACATCATGTCTCTAAAAATGAAGATTTCTGGTAAGAAGGTATCAGCTATCTCTCAACGTGCTCAAGTTGCGAACGGTAACGGCGCACTGAAAACAATGGTTGCATCTAACCCATACGCAATCGGTTACATTTCTCTTGGTACTGTAGACAACACTGTTAATGCGCTAGCAATCGACGGCGTTGATGCAACGGTAGCTAACGTTAAAAACGGTTCTTACAAAGTAGCGCGTCCATTCCTTGTTCTTTACAAAGAAGGCAAGCCATCAACAGAAACGCAAAAATTCCTAGACTGGATGCTAACTGACGAAGCGCAAGCGCTAGTTGACCAAAAAGGTTACATCTCAGTTAACTAATCCCATCGGGACTCTAAAGTTTGCTCAGCCCAACGTTTCGGGCTGAGCCTTTTCTATCCATTGTGTTCAACGGCATTGCCCAGAACCGTGAGATTTTTAAATGACCATCGCAACAAATAGTGAAAAGCTTATGAATACTGACGCTAGAGCTATCAGCAAGTCAGGCCTACGCGAGAAGCGTCGTGTAGACTGGAAAGAGCGCATCTTCCACGGCTTGTTCCTAACGAGTGCCGTAATCGGCATTGTTTCATTAGCCGTTATTGCATACTTCATCGTTCGAGAGAGTATTCCGGCATTCCAAGAAGCAGGCGTATCGGGCATTGTCTTAGGACAAAACTGGTTACCACCTGCGCTTTACGGTGTCGCCACCATGATTGTGGCATCTATCGTATCGACGGCTGGTGCTGTCATTGTTGGGGTTCCAATTGGTGTTCTGACCGCCATTTTTATCGCTGAAATCGCACCAAAGCGATTAGCAGACATCATCCGTCCAGCGGTTGAGCTGCTAGCCGGTATTCCTTCAGTGGTCTACGGTTTCTTCGGTCTGGTTATTATCGTTCCATTGATTCAGAAAGTATTTGATGTACCTGCAGGTAACACTATCTTGGCCGGTATTATTGTTCTTGGTGTGATGATTCTACCAACAGTAATTACGGTTTCTGAAACGTCTATCCGCGCTGTCCCTCGTACTTATAAAGAAGGTTCTTTGGCACTGGGCGCATCGAAAATCTACACCATCTTTAAGTTGCTCGTTCCAGCGGCTCGCTCAGGCATCATGACAGGTGTGATACTGGGTATCGGTCGTGCATTGGGTGAGACCATGGCGATTATCATGGTTATGGGTAACGCGCCGGCAATGCCAGAAGGCATCCTTGATTCGGCTCGTACACTAACTGCAAACATCGCTATTGAAATGTCTTACGCAAGTGGTGTTCACGCGAACGCACTTTACGCTACAGGTGTAGTACTTCTGGTCTTCATCATGTCGTTGAACGCTGTACTACTGTACCTAAACCGAGAAAAAGCGAAGTAATCGCTCGTTAAAGGTGACTATTATGGATCGCGCAAAACTAAAAAAAGCACGCCAGTTCAAAGATAATGTCTTTAACGCATTTGTCTGGATCTCGGCAGCACTAACGGTAGGTTTTTTGTTCTGGATTATCTGGTACATCCTATCAAACGGTCTACAACACGTAGATTGGAACTTCATTACTGATAACTATACGCGCACAGGTGAAGAGCACGGTATCTTCCCAATGATTGTGGCGACCATTTACATGGTTATCGCTTCTATCGCAGTGGCAGCGCCACTCGGTATCATGACGGCAATCTACTTGACTGAATACGCGAAAGTGGGCAGTCGTTTGGTGAAAATCATCCGATTCTGTACCGAGTCATTGGCGGGTATCCCGTCGATCATTTTCGGCCTGTTTGGTATGACTTTCTTCGTGGCGATTCTTGGCCTTGGCTTCTCGATTCTGTCGGGTGCATTGACGCTAAGTATCCTAATCCTGCCAGTTATCATCCGTACAACGGAAGAAGCGTTGATGGCAGTACCACAAACGTACCGTGAAGGCTCTTATGGCCTCGGTGCTTCTAAGATTTACACTATCTGGCGTTTGATTCTTCCGAGCGCAATGCCAGGTATCTTAACCTCGGTCATTCTAAGTATTGGTCGTGTCATTGGTGAGTCTGCTCCAGTATTCCTGACAGCAGGTATGGTTGCACGTATTCCTGATTCTTTATTGGATTCAGGTCGTACGCTAACCGTTCACCTATACAAACTGACTACCGAACTGTTTACCGTTGAAGAATGGAATCAGGCTTACGGTACGGCAACAGTGCTTATCGTAGTTGTTCTCTTGATCAACATGGTAACGAAACTGATTGCTAGACGTTTTAACACCGCAACTTACTAACAACACTAATTAAGAACGCACGTTAAAAGACACGAATTCAAGAATTAAGAGATTAAGACAATGAACAAATTTGATATTGAAAACCTAGACCTATTCTACGGTGACAACCAAGCACTGAAATCGATCAACTTACCAATTCCAGTTCGCCAAGTAACTGCACTTATCGGCCCGTCAGGTTGCGGAAAATCAACGCTTCTACGCTGTTTGAACCGAATGAATGATCTAATCGAAGGCGTGAAAATTACAGGTAAATTGGCGATGGACGGCGAAGATATTTACGGCAACATTGATGTTGCTGACCTTCGCATCAAAGTAGGCATGGTATTCCAAAAGCCAAACCCATTCCCGATGAGCATTTACGAGAACGTGGCTTACGGCTTACGTGCTCAAGGTATCAAAGACAAAAAGACAATTGATGAAGTGGTAGAGCGTTCGCTGCGCGGTGCTGCACTTTGGGATGAGGTGAAAGATCGCCTTAAATCACACGCATTCGGTCTTTCTGGTGGTCAGCAGCAACGTTTATGTATTGCACGTACAATCGCGATGGAGCCGGATGTGATTCTGATGGATGAGCCAACGTCGGCACTTGACCCAATTGCGACACACAAAATCGAAGAACTGATGGAAGAGCTAAAGAAGAACTACACCATCGTTATCGTGACTCACTCAATGCAACAGGCGCGTCGTATCTCTGACCGCACTGCGTTTTTCCTAATGGGTGAACTGGTTGAGCACAACGATACGCAAGTGATCTTTAGCAACCCTCAAGACGACCGTACTCAAGGCTACGTAAATGGTGATTTCGGTTAATCCACCGTATTTACAAGCATAACTAAATAACTATAAGCGATGGTAACTTTGCCCCTCTTGATGAGGGGCCTTTTTCTTTTTAAGTCGTAGGCTTAAAACATCTACCAACACAAAAATCTTGTAAATAAGTACAACTTTCCTCCCCAGTTTATAAAGCATGTAACTTATGTGAAACATGGCTTTAAAAGTGCTGAAGAGCTCTCGAATGTAACACTAAGTCTGATAATTTTGCGAATGACTTAACAGCTCAAATTTGAACGTATTGATTGCATATCATGGCCTAAGTAGTTTTTTATCGAGGATAAAAAAGTAGATTAGGTTGGTAGGGTGAGTTTAAGAAGTTTTACAAGAAAAGTGTCTTCAACGAGGGACCATCGGTTGCTAGCGGAGGCAATCTTTGATCATTTAGAGAGTCTGTTCTCCCCTCAAGCCCTCGCTATTTTTGAAGATCCTTCAATTAACCCTCGTCATTCAATGAGCTTCTCTCGCGGAGAGCTTTACCCAACCCAAAACTATCCTGAGACATTCTGGGAGTGGGCAAGTCAGTTTGATACCTCTGAAAGCATCATACCTCTGGCGATCAACACTTGTAACTGGAATCACACCCGAGATTTAGGCGGTGATAGTTACATCATGATGCTCGACAACACGCCTATCAAACGTACCTACCTACTGATTCAATCTGTACATGCTCGCACGGCACATAATATCTATGAAGAAAGTTACGACGCAATGCAACTCGCAGCGGCGCGTTGGCAATGTATTCGTGCTGAAAAAAATGCCTCGAAAGAGATCAGGCACAGAGATATTCGTGAAGCGCAATATGTTGATGAGATTAGCCAACGCGAGCGCTTTATCGAAAATATGAAGTTAGTTCAGCAAGTTGCACTCGAAATCTCTAATCCTGATTCTTTAAAGGACTTGTACTACAAAGCCGTCGAAGCGTTACGTGAACGATTGGGGTTTGATCGCTCTACACTGATGCTTCTCGATATGAAAAAGCGCAGCTTCAGTGGTACATACGGCACGGATGAGTCAGGAATTACGATTGATGAATTTCACACACAATACGATTTACACCAACTTAGCGAGGAGTATATCACCGCGTTATCTAGCCTCGAGAGCAACTTAGTGATTGTAGAAGACGCGCCAATATACACAGCAGGCAAGGTCATCGGGCAGGGCTGGAATGCGATGTTGATTTTACGCGATGGCAATGAACCGTTTGGGTGGTTCGCGCTAGATAACTTTATTCATCGTAAGCCGATAACGGCATATCAAAAACAGATGTTGGACTCGTTTGGTTCACTCTTCTCTCAAATTTACATTCGTAAGCGCCAAGAACAAAACGTACGCATGTTGCATTCAAGCATGGTTGAGTTATCACGTTGCACTACTGTCAGCGGAGTATGTAAATCGGCCGTCACTTTCGCCATTAAAAATCTTGGTATTGATCGAATGGCGGTGTTTTTAACTGATGAAAATTGCTCTTACATGCAAGGAACGTGGGGCACCGATATTCAAGGGAACGTGGTGGATGAATCTTACTTCTTTGGCGAAACCCAAGATTTCTCTCTTATAAATTTGGCTCGCTCAATGCCAAACGAAGTCGCATTTGAAGAATCAGTGCCTATTTATCATGACTGTAATATTGTTGGCTTTGGTTGGGCTGCGATGACGGTATTGACTTCAAATAGCAGTGGTCCTATCGCCTTTATCGCTGTTGATAATTTGCTGACACGTGCGCCCTTAACTTCTCAGTTACGTGAAGTGATTCGTATGTTCGCGTCCAGCTTAGCTGAAGTATTGCAACGTACTCAAGCTCAAGAGGCGATTCGCGAACTAAACGAAAACTTAGAGCTGGAGGTTCAGAACCGAACAAAAGAGTTGGAGGAAGCCAATCGACAGCTTGAGGTACTTTCTAAGCTCGATCCTTTGACGCGTCTTGGTAATCGCCGCATGTTAGAGCATGTGATGCAAAAATATTGCGCCCTAGAGTGTGAAGACGACATGTCGTTTGGCCTGATCCTGATTGATATTGACCATTTTGGCTTATTCAATAATCACTATGGTCATCTCGAAGGCGATATTGCATTGATGCGAATTGGCTATATCTTGGATCATCATACCAAAGGTGAAGATGAAGTTTTTTGCCGTATCGGTGGTGAGGAGTTTGCATTGCTCATGATTGGTTCTGAGCAAGAGGAGGTTCGACTGAGAGCAGAGTGCATTCGTCAGTGCATCGAGGGCGAGGGGATAAAGCATCGACATAACCCAGAAGGGGAGTTACTTACCGTTTCAGTCGGTTACTCCTGTTATAAAGCGAAAGGCAAAGACTTTAATTTCGACCATTTATATCAGTTGTCGGATAAGGCACTCTATCAAGCGAAGAATCATGGGCGAAATTGTGTAAGGCGATACGAATACGAGCCCCAAGTATTGTTGAGTAAGTGATGTTCATAAGAGCAACTTGATAGGGAAGGGGGCGGCGGTTGGTGCTCTAGATAAAACCGCTAAAGCAAATTTGGCCGGATAAGAGAATGGGCAGCTCATGAGAGCTGCCATTGTTATCTAGTTATTTATAGCTTTTCGAGTTGGTGGTCGGTTTTCGTTACGTTTGCTTTGCCAAGGTTTTGAATTTTCGCTAGCAGCGAATCAGGGCTCCAAGGTTGTTGGTTAGCACTAAAATACGCTTGATTCATGGCATTAAGCTCTTGCTTAATTGCTTGTACGTCGCCAGGGTTTAGCCTGTCTTGATGAGTGGTTAAATACTCATTTACAGAGCGTTCAATTTTCGCAGCATCGCCCTCTTCGATGACTTTTTTTAGCGCGTCGATGCAAAGTGGTTGTTCAGTATTTGAAACCGTTCCACTCGCTGTTATTGACCGCTTTTTCCATGCCCAAATAGCGATTCCCAATGTCATTATCCAAAGCCCTAAGAAAACAAAGGTTAACGTTCGCCAGAGACTGTTTACATCGCCGCTTGATTCAGGACTAGGGGCTGACACTAAAGGCGCTGAAAGAGGCGATTCCGGCAACGTGATTAGCCCAGTGTCATTTTTCTCTACGTCTAATGTTAGCTCTGGTAACGTTGTTTTCTTCGCTTCATCATTTTGACTGTCCCACCAGTTCAAGTCGTATCCTGGTAAGGTATATTTCCCGGCCTCTGTAGGAATAATGACTTGCTTCACCGTCATGGTAACGGTGCCATCTCTCGCGCTATCGAACTTAGGTTGTTCGGGATACACGCGCAGTGAACTCGGGTAACTAATATTGACTCGTGGCAGATATTCGGCTTGTGTACCACGAGCCTTAACTTGAATGGTTCGAGTGAGTGAAGAGCCTTGTTTTACTGTGTTGATCGCGTTAGTCGACAGTAGATTACCTTGATCGTCTTGCCAGCTCTGTGTCATTTCTAACGCTGAAGCAGGAAGCCATTCACCTTTAAATTCGCTCGGAATCGGTTTGACCGTGATTGGCATGCGTTCCGCTTTGGTGTTGATAGGCATTATTTTGGTTGAGCCCGTCAAGCTGTCGCCATAAATATAAGAACCGGTCAGTTTAGGACCTATCAAGGTATAAGTGCCTGGTTGATTGGCCGTTAAGCGAAACGATTGCTCTATGACCGCTACTTCTAACCCATTTAAGATCTTCTGTCTTTGCTGTAAGCCACCCAGTGCCTCAAGCTTCATGCCTTCAATCTGCGGAGGTACTATTTGCGGGTTATCTAGGCGTCGAGTGTCCGCTTTAATTAGAAGCTGTATACGTAATGTTGCAGATTGCTGAGGGTAGAGCGTACTGTTGTCGACCGTAATATTGAAGCTAAATAGATCATCAAGATTGGGGTCTGTTTGGCTCGCGTTGACACGTAGTTTGATCGGCTCCGTTCTCATACCATCAGCGGAAAAACTTGGAATAGTCAAAACACCTTCTTTCATTGGTGCAATTGATATACTCCACTCGGTGCGCACTGATTTTCTTCCGTTAATGTTATTGCTAGAGCGGCCATAACGAGGTTGACCCAAGAAGAAGTCTTTCTCTAGAACATTGAAGTCGATTGAGTCTGAGCTGAGCTCAGTATCTGAAATGATTCTGAGGTTAATCACTTCATTCTTGGCTACTTGTGTTTTATTCACACTAGCTTGAAGTGTCTGTGCCATCACCGAGAAACTGGATATTAGGCTGGCCACAAAAATAAAGACCAGTTTTACGCCTTTGTTCATCACAGGCTTACCACTCCTTTTGAGATTGTTGTGGAGGTTGTTTTTGTTGCGCTTGAAGTTGCATTTGCGCACGGATCAAGAAGCTTGGGTCGCGAGCACTTTCTACTGCTTCTAGTCGACGGAACTCAGGATCATCCTGATGCATTTTTTCGGGATGCGCTTTAGCCTGTATTGGTTCACCTTGATCCTTCACTTGCTTGTCATCTCGTTGCGGTTGATGTTGTTCCGTTTTTTGTTTTTCTTTTTTATTTTCAGAATCTTGCTGATTTTGTGACTGTTGTCCTTGCGCTTCTTTCCCTTCGTTTTGAGACTTTTGTTGCTGTTGCTGTTGCTGTTGCTGTTGCTGTTGCTGTTGCTGTTGCTGTTGCTGTTGCTGTTGCTGTTGCTGTTG